>NZ_JBIAIQ010000009.1:75964-286357 GCF_042871525.1 Streptomyces sp. NPDC005784 | reverse complement strand
TCCGATTTCCTCGGTGCTTTCCAGGTTCCCGCTTCCGCGTTTCCCTTTCCGGCGAGTCCGACTCTACCAGGTCCTTTCGGGCCCGATTTCCTCGGCGCTTTCCAGGTAATCCGCTTTCGCGTTTCCCTTTCCAGTGGCTCCGACTTTATCAGAATCCATGGACCGGATTGACCGGCGCCCATTTCTGAATCATCAGGAGTGGCTTCTTCTGAATCGACGTGTCGATTGCTTTGAGAAGCGAGCAGACTCTAACTGCTGCCGCCGGACGTGTCCAGTTCTAGGCAACTGTTCGAATCTACCTCCCCAGTCTACCTCTGTCAACGAGTTTCCTGGGGCGAAGAAGAGACTAGCAGGTCAGCGGGGGTGCACGCACATCAGGCGGCCGTCGGCAGAGTGGCGCTGCGCTCGGATGCTGAGACGTCACCGGTCTCGCCGGAGCGTGCCGCACGACCTCCGAGAACATAGACGTACACAAGAAAGGCCAGTTCAGCCACGATTCCGATGCCGATTCGGGCCCACGTGGGGAGACCCGACGGCGTGACGAAGCCTTCGATGGCACCCGAGACAAAGAGGACCAGCGCCAGGCCTATCGCCATGCCCAGCGCGGCGCGGCCCTCTTCCGCAAGGGCTGTGCGACGGGATCGAGGGCCCGGGTCGATCACGGTCCAGCCCAGTTTCAGTCCTGTGCCCGCGGCGACGAAGACGGCCGTCAGTTCCAGCAGACCGTGCGGGAGGACGAGACCCAGGAAGGTGTCGAGCCGGCCGGCCGATGACATCAGGCCGATGCCGACGCCCAGGTTGAGCATGTTCTGGAAGAGGATCCAAAGGACGGGGAGGCCCAGGAAGACGCCCAGGACCAGGCACATCGCGGCAGCCTCGGCGTTGTTCGTCCACACCTGGGCGGCGAAGGCGGCGGCGGGATGGCTGGAGTAGTAGGTCTCGTACTCGCCGCCGGGGCGGGTGAGGGTACGCAGTTCGCTGGGGGCGGCGATGGAGGCCTGGACCTCGGGGTGGGTGCCGATCCACCACCCGAGGAGGGCGGCTATCGCCGTGGACAGCAGCGCCGTGGGCACCCACCAGTGGCGGGCGCGGTAGACCGCTGCCGGGAAACCGTGCGTCAAGAAGCGGGTGACGTCGCGCCAGGAGGCTCGGCGGGTGCCTGTCACGGCACTGCGCGCGCGTGCCACGAGTTGGCTGAGGCGCCCGCTGAGCTGGGGATCCGGCGCACTGGACTGGATCAGCGAGAGATGGGTGGCGGTTCGCTGGTACAGGGTGACGAGTTCGTCGGCCTCGGCCCCGGTGAGACGGCGCTGGCGGCGCACCAGGGCGTCGAGTCTGTCCCACTCGGCTCGGTGGGCGGAGACGAAGACGTCGAGGTCCATCGGTTTGCCTGCTCCTCGGCTGCTCGTCGGCTGCTCATCGGACGCCCATCATGGATGTCAGCTTGTCTTACTGCGGCGCGATGTGTCCTCAGCTTGGCAGACTGGCGGTTCTCGGGGCAGGTCAGGGGAAGGACGGCACGCGTGAGTGAGCTAGTGACGGGCGAGGCGGTGGCGCTGGAGCTGCGCCCCGCGAAACTGCCGAGCCGGGCGCTCGCCGTGGTGCTCGACCTGGCCCTGGCGATGGCGGTCTACATCATCGTGACCATCGGTCTGGTCGCCGCGACCGCCGCGTTGGACGACGCGGCGCAGATCGCCGTCTCGATCGCGAGCTTCCTCCTTGTGCTGGTCGGCGGGCCGATCGCGGTGGAGACGCTCAGTCATGGCCGCTCTCTGGGGAAGCTGGCGTGCGGGCTGCGGGTGGTGCGGGACGACGGCGGACCGATCCGGTTCCGGCACGCGCTGGTGCGCGGTGCCGTGGGGGTGGTCGAGATTCTGATGACGTTCGGGATCGTCGCGTGCATCGCCTCGCTGGTGTCGGAACGCGGGCGGCGGCTCGGTGACGTGTTCGCGGGGACGCTTGTCGTGCGGGAGCGGATTCCGGTGGGACGTATGCCGTCCGTTCCTGCGCCGCCGCCCTGGCTGGCTGGGCGGTTCGCCGAACTCGACCTCTCCGCCGTACCGGACGGGCTGTGGCTGGCCATCCGTCAGTACCTGACGCGGATGCGGCAGCTGGATCCGCAGGTCGGTGGGGCGATGGCGGAACGGCTCGCCGTGGATCTCGCCGCTCGTACCGGGGCTCCGGCGCCGCAGGGTGTGCCGGCGGGCGCGTATCTGGCGGCCGTGGTGCAGGAGCGGCAGACCCGGGAGGCCCGTCGGGCGTTCGCCGGTGCGCCGGGCGGTTTCCCCGCGGCACCCGTACCCGGTGGCCATCCCTTCCCCCAGCCAGGCGCTCCCGCCGGATACCCCTTCCAGCCGAGCGCGCCCGCCGGGTTCCCGTTCCAGCCCGGTGCAGCTGTGGGTTACCCGCAGCAACCGGGCGGGCCTGCCGGCCACCCCTTCCAGCCGGGTGGTCCGGCCGGGTATCCCTTCCAGCCGGGGCCTGGTGTGTACTCCTCCCCTCCGAGCCCCGCCGGGTATCCGGTCGCGGCTCAGCAGCCCGCGGCCCCGCAACCGTCCCGGCCCCCGGCCGCTCCGGCCGAGCAAGTCGGCCGGGAGGAGCGTCCCTCGACCGGCTTCGCGCCGCCCGCGTAGGAACACTCACCACCGAATCGGCGTCGTCCCCAGGCCGGCCCGGCCCCGCGAACCCGCCGTCAGGCGAACACCGACGGCGGTGATTCGAGGTGCTCCAGTTCGATGCCGGGGGCCGCGAGTACCACGTCTCCCGCGATGTGCACGGCGTGCTGCTCCCCTGTGTCCAGCGCTGTGACCTGGTATTCGTCCACGGTCAGCGGGCCGTTGTCAGTGGCGTGTGTTTCGCTTGCGATCAAGGCCCAGGACTGGTCGAGGGTGCGCGGGGCGAGGACCGGGTCGGTGAAGGCGACGAGGCGTACGCGGGTCGCCGGGGTGGCGGCGGAGGGGGTGAGGCGAAGGAGACGGGCGGTGGCGACGAGGAAGGCGGGAGAGGTACCGGTGAAGGCATGGGCGGGCACGTTGCCTTCGGTGGCCTCGGTTCCGGTGGGGTCGGTGCGGACCCAGGTCACGCCTTCGAGGGCGGCGCCCCGTACCTGCCAGTTCGCGGCGTGCAGTTCGAGACGGATGGGGCGGCCCAGATCGTCGAGGGCGAGGTCGACCGAGCCGGTGACTGTCCCCGTCCCAAGCTCGGGGAGGCCGTCGGGTCCCGTGGCGGACGGGGTGGTGAGCTGGGAGACGTAGCGCCAGCCTGAGGGGCCGGGCGCGCAGTGGAAGTGTTCGTCGGCGAGGGGGGTGTGATCGTGCGGATCATGGAGCGAATAGCGGCCGCGGGGCATGGGCGTTCAGGTCCTCATCGGGGACAGGCCCCCGCCGGGACGGCGAGGGCCTGCTGACATCCGGACGCCGAGCGGTGGTACCGCTGCTCGGCGGGCGTGCTCAGTAGCGGTAGTGGTCCGACTTGTACGGGCCGTCGACCTCGACACCGATGTACGAGGCCTGCTCGGGGCGGAGCGTCGTCAGCTTCACGCCGAGCGCGTCGAGGTGGAGACGGGCGACCTTCTCGTCGAGGTGCTTGGGCAGCACGTAGACGTCGGTCGGGTACTCCTCGGGCTTGGTGAACAGCTCGATCTGGGCCAGGGTCTGGTCCGCGAACGAGTTGGACATCACGAAGGACGGGTGGCCGGTCGCGTTGCCCAGGTTCAGCAGGCGGCCCTCGGACAGCACGATGATGACCTTGCCGTCGGAGAACTTCCAGGTGTGGACCTGCGGCTTGACCTCGTCCTTGACGATGCCGGGGATCTTGGCGAGGCCGGCCATGTCGATCTCGTTGTCGAAGTGGCCGATGTTGCCGACGATCGCCTGGTGCTTCATCTTGGCCATGTCCGAGGCCATGATGATGTCCTTGTTGCCCGTCGTGGTGACGAAGATGTCCGCCTTGTCGACGACCTCGTCGAGGGTCGTGACCTGGTAGCCGTCCATCGCCGCCTGCAGGGCGCAGATCGGGTCGATCTCGGTGATGATCACTCGGGCGCCCTGGCCGCGCAGGGACTCCGCACAGCCCTTGCCCACGTCGCCGTAGCCGCAGACGACGACGGTCTTGCCGCCGATCAGGGTGTCGGTGGCGCGGTTGATGCCGTCGATCAGGGAGTGGCGGCAGCCGTACTTGTTGTCGAACTTCGACTTGGTGACGGCGTCGTTCACGTTGATCGCCGGGAACAGCAGGGTGCCGTCGCGGTACATCTCGTACAGGCGGTGGACGCCGGTCGTGGTCTCCTCGGTCACGCCGCGGATCTCCGAGGCGAGCTGGGTCCACTTCTGCGAGCCGTCCGAGATGGTGCGGTGCAGGAGTTCGAGGACGAAGCCGTGCTCCTCGGACTCGGCGGTGTCGAGCGAGGGGACCTTGCCGTCCTTCTCGTACTCGACGCCGTTGTGGACGAGCATGGTGGCGTCACCACCGTCGTCCAGGATCATGTTCGGGCCGCCGGTGGGGGTGTTCGGCCAGGTCAGCGCCTGCTCCGTGCACCACCAGTACTCCTCCAGGGTCTCGCCCTTCCAGGCGAAGACCGGGACGCCCTGCGGGTTCTCGGGCGTGCCGTTCGGGCCGACCGCGATCGCGGCTGCGGCGTGGTCCTGGGTGGAGAAGATGTTGCAGGAGGCCCAGCGCACATCGGCGCCCAGGGCGACCAGGGTCTCGATGAGGACGGCGGTCTGCACCGTCATGTGCAGGGAGCCGGTGATGCGGGCGCCCGCGAGGGGCTGCGCCTCGGCGTACTCCCGGCGGATCGACATCAGGCCGGGCATCTCGTGCTCGGCGAGGGTGATCTCCTTGCGGCCGAACACGGCCAGAGAGAGGTCGGCGACCTTGAAGTCCTGTCGCTTGTCGACAGTCGTCATACGAGCTGCTCCTCGGAATCGGGGCGAGGTGGGTAGGGCTGTTCTGCGCGGCGGCGGGCACGAACGCGTGCCCGACAGGGGCACGGACGTGCACGGGCGGGGCACAGCAGTGCCCGGTGCGCGCAGCGCAGTCCGTCGGAGGCCCTCTCTCCCTCGGCCGGTCCGCGGTGGGACCGCCCGACCGCCATCAGCAGCGACGTCTGGCTCAGTCACCAAGCTACACCGGTGGACCTGTCCCTCCCCAGTCCGCATCAGGACGGAGGGGGGTCCGGCCGCCCGGCGACGGGCCGTTCACGGAGTGGGTGGTGCCCGAGTTGCCTGCGTGGGCCTTACCGCGGACCTGGACACGAGAGTTGAGCGGCGGAGCCGAGCAGCAGAACGGAACGGCAGAGCTGAACGGTGGAGATGGGCGGTGGAGATGGATGGAGGAACTGGCGGTGGAGATGGATGGAGGCACTGGGTGGAGGCACTGGGTGAAGGGGCGGAGGAACGGCGTCGAGGCCCGCCGGAGATCTCAGGCGGGCCCCGACGGCGTACGAGCGGGTGGTGTCAGTGGTCGGCCGGCGACTGCGTCGGTCCGCCGGGAGTCGCCTTGGGGTCCGGGCCCTTGGCCGCCTCCGCCTCGCTGTAGATGTCCGGCTCCAGGTAGATCACCCGGGCGATCGGGACGGCGGCGCGGATGCGGGACTCGGCGGCGTTGATCGCGGTGGCGACCTGGGCGGCCGTGTCGTCGTGCTGGACGGCGATCTTCGCGGCGACCAGCAGCTCCTCGGGGCCGAGGTGCAGCGTGCGCATGTGGATGATGCCGGTGACGGTGTCACCGTCGACCATCGCCGCCTCGATCTTCGAGGTGTCCTCCGGGCCCGCCGACTCGCCCAGCAGGAGCGACTTGGTCTCGGCTGCGAGCACCAGCGCGATCAGGATGAGCAGGACACCGATGCAGACCGTGCCGATGCCGTCCCAGACGCCGTTGTCGGTGAGCAGCGCGAGGCCGACGCCGCAGAGCGCGAGGACCAGACCGATGAGCGCGCCGAAGTCCTCCAGGAGGACGACCGGCAGCTCGGGTGCCTTGGCGCGGCGGATGAACTGGGACCAGGAGTGCGAGCCGCGCAGCTCGTTGGACTCCTTGATGGCCGTACGGAAGGAGAAGCCCTCGGCGATGATCGCGAACAGCAGCACGCCGACCGGCCAGTACCAGTTCTCGATCTCGTGCGGGTGCTTGATCTTCTCGTAGCCCTCGTAGACGGCGAACATGCCACCGACCGAGAACAGGACGATCGAGACGAGGAAGGCGTAGATGTAGCGCTCGCGGCCATAGCCGAACGGGTGTTGCGGGGTCGCCGCGCGCTGGGCCTTCTTGCCGCCGATCAGGAGCAGTGCCTGGTTGCCGGAGTCGGCGAGCGAGTGAACGCCCTCGGCGAGCATCGAGGAGGAGCCGCTGAAAGCGAACGCCACGAACTTCGATACCGCGATCGCGAGGTTGGCGCCGAGTGCCGCCACGATCGCTCTGGTGCCGCCTGAAGCGCTCATCTGCTCCTGCTGTCCCTTCGTACGCCGTCCGGACCCCGTTCGTACCCTCGTACCCCGGTCCGGGCTTTGCCCGCCCTTTGCGGTGGGCCATTCTTGCAGCCCTGTACGTCGGCGACGCGCCTCAGGTGGGTGCGGTCGTCCCGTCAGGCGACCACTGTCGCACGGAAGATCGTGCCGGACCCGGACACTTCGGCCTTTTCTCCGGCCGGTACGA
Source organism: Streptomyces sp. NPDC005784 (assembly GCF_042871525.1). Lineage (NCBI taxonomy): Bacteria > Bacillati > Actinomycetota > Actinomycetes > Kitasatosporales > Streptomycetaceae > Streptomyces > Streptomyces sp. NPDC005784. The sequence goes on along the minus strand of NZ_JBIAIQ010000009.1, from coordinate 279,706 downwards.
AGACCGATCCGCCGGGGGTCAGGTCGATGCCGTCGGCCCGCACGGAACCCGAGGTGCAGAGCAGGATCTGCGGGGTCCCGCGGGTGAGGTCGCGCGGGTCGGCGCCCTCGGCGACGACGTACCGGGAGAGGCGGAACTCGTCGATGGGGGTCGCGTAGACCTCTTCGCCGTCGGGGGACGCCTCCGGGCGCAGAACACCGGGGTCGCCCGCCTCGAAGCGGACCACGCGCAGGAGTTCGGGGACGTCGACGTGCTTGGGGGTCAGACCGCAGCGCAGGACGTTGTCGCTGTTGGCCATGATCTCGACGCCGAGGCCGTTCAGGTACGCGTGGGGGATGCCCGCGCCGAGGAACAGGGCCTCGCCGGGCTGGAGTCGGACGTAGTTGAGGAGCATCGCGGCGATGACTCCGGGGTCGCCCGGGTAGTGGTGGGCGAGGTCGGCGTACGGGGCGTAGGCGCCGCCGAGGCGGGCGCAGGCGGCCGTGGTCTCGGTGACCGTACGGGCCATGTCGTCGGGGTCGGCGCTCAGCACCGCCGTGAGGACCTCGCGCAGCGCCGCTTCCTGAGGGTGGGCGCGCAGCAGGTCGACGTACGGCTTGAGGGAGTCGACGTCGAGGGCGGCGAGGAGTTCGGCCGTCTCCTCGGGGGCGCGGAAGCCGCACAGGCCGTCGAACTCGGTGAGGGCGCAGATCAGTTCGGGCTTGTGGTTGGCGTCCTTGTAGTTGCGGTGCGGGGCGTCGATCGGGACACCCCGGCGCTCCTCGTCCTCGTAGCCCTCCCGAGCCTCTTCGAGGTCGGGGTGCACTTGGAGGGAGAGGGGGGCGCCGGCGGCGAGGAGCTTGATGAGGAACGGCAGGCGGGGGCCGAACTTGGCGACGGCGGCGCGGCCGAGTTCCTTCTCCGGGTCCTCGGCGACGACCTCGTTGAGCGGACCGCGCCCGGTGCGCGAGGGTGCGCCCGGGTGGGCGCCCATCCACATCTCCGCCTGCGGTTCGCCGGTCGGCTCCACGCCGAGCAGCCCCGGGATGGCGGTGGTCGAACCCCAGGCGTAGGGGCGGACGGTGTTGTCGAGGCGGTCCATCGGTGTCTTCTTCTCCATACGTGCGCTGCTCGGCCCGCTCCGTGCGGGCGCTGTCCGGGAAGCGTCGTGTCAGGGGCGCCGGTCGCGGGGTCCGGCGACGGGCGCCGGGCGCGAGCTCCCGCCCAAGATCAGGCCCCCGAAGCGAGCGCCAGGTAAACGGCGGCGAAATCCGTGATGGCGATCAGCTCGGCGAGGGTTTCCAGTTCGCCGCCCTCCTCGGGTTCGAGCTCGCTGATCGCGGTGTCGTGGCTGAGGGCGAGTTCGCGGGCGGCGGGTGCGGCGCTGATCCCGCCGATCGGACGGTCGCGGAGCAGCACCACGCGCGCGTGCAGTGCCTGTTGCTCCTCGACGCGGTCCCGGAAGAAGTCGTCGGGGTCCGCGCCGGCGGCGAGCGCGCCCGCGAGCAGCACGCTGTGCGAGGCGAGCGCTTCGGGGAGTTCGGCGGTGAGCGCGGGGCGGCCGGCGAGTTCGGCGAGCGCGGCGGTGAACCGGCGGCCGGCCGGGCCCGCCGAGGTGCCCTCCGTCCAGATCACCGGGAGTGCCTCGGCCAGTTCGACGGCGAGTGTCTTGGCGGGGTTGCCGTACGCCGCGATGGCGGGCCCGCAGCGCTCGGCGACGCGGTCGAGGCGGTCGGCGACCTTCTGCAGGGCTTCCGGCGGGGCCGAGACCAGGCTGGTTCGGTCGAGGAGGACGAGCAGCGGGGTGAGCAGCGCCCAGAGCACGCCGGGGGCCGAGGCCGCCAGGGGCTCGGCCTCGTCGTACGGGGCGGTCGCCATCGGTACGAAGAGGCCGTGGCTGCCTTCCACCCACTCGGCGAGGGGGGAGCCGGCGGGGGCCACGGCGGCGACGGTGCTGCCGCGTCGGTAGGCCTGCTCGATGAGCAGTTCCAGGCCGGGTTCGCTGCCGTCGGGGGTGGCGATCAGGAGGAGGTCGACGGGGCCCGCCCAGCCGGGCAGGTCCCAGCGCAGGGCGCCCCCTGCGGGAGCGACGCCCGTGGGGGTGAGCCGGGTGAGGGGGCAGCTCGCTCCGGCGAGGGTGCCGAGCAGTTCGGCGACGCCCGTGGCGGCCATGCCGGGGCCCGCGATCAGGACGCCGCGCGGGCGGCCGTCCGGCTTCAGCTCGGGGATGCCGGCCTCTGTGGCGTGCCGGACCGCGGTGCGCACCCGGGCGCCGGCCTCGGCGGCGCCGCGGAGCAGCGCCCGCCGGTCGGCCCGGGTGAGCGCGTCGGGATCGTCGAGGAGCGATTCGTCGAGCATGGGGTCGGTAGCCTCCGATCGCCGGGGGGCGCTTGCGCGTGAGCCGCCCGGGTCGCTTGCACGGGGTCGCTCGCGCGAGGTGCCGAGCGGCGGTGGGTCGGACCGGAGGGCCGGCCGGGTGTGCGCCGGTCGCCGATCGGGACGGCCGCGTCGCCGTTGTCCGTGCGGTCGGCGGCGCCGTCGTCGGGTGTCGTGGCTTGTCGTCAGCCTTGCTGCTGCGCCGTCGGCACACCTGCGGGCGGGGACGGCGCCGCTGTCACCTCTCGTGCGGCGGTCGCGGCGCCGCTGTCCGCCGCAGGCGGCCGCGTGGTTACGCGGGGCGGCGGGCCTCGTCGACCAGGAGTACGGGGATGCCGTCGCGGACCGGGTAGGCGAGGCCGCAGTCCGCTCCCGTGCAGATCAGCTCGGTCTCCTGCTCCTTGAGCGGGGCATGGCAGGCCGGGCAGGCGAGGATCTCCAGGAGGCCGGCTTCGAGCGGCATGGGGTGTCCTTCCGAAACGGTGGATGCGGCCTGGTCAGGGTACCGCTGCGGGAAGCCGGGTGCCGGGGCGCGCCCAGGGTTCGTGAGGCGCGCTGAGCGGCTGCACGGGCCTCTGAGGCCCGTCTCCGCGTCCGTCCCCGTGACCGCGTCTCCCCCCGGCCGACCGCCGTCGGGCGCGGTACCCGCGGGGTGCCGTGCCCGTCGGTTCCGACGGTAGGCCGCCGGGCCGTTCCCGGTCGGCGGTATCGGGTCTCGGGTCCGGCCGTGCGGGGCTCAGCCTCTGATGATCTCCAGGACCTCGTCCCGCAGCTTCGTCATCGTCGCCTCGTCGCGGGCCTCCGCGTTGAGGCGGAGGAGGGGCTCGGTGTTGGAGGGGCGGACGTTGAACCACGCGTCCTCGGTGGTGACCGTCAGGCCGTCGAGTTCGTCGATGGTGACGCCCTCGCGGCCCTCGTAGGCGGCCCTGACGGCGGCGAGGCGGGCGGCCTGGTCGTCGACGGTGGAGTTGATCTCGCCCGAGCCCGCGTAGCGGTCGTATTCCGCGACGAGCCCGGAGAGCGGGCCGTCCTGGCCGCCCAGGGCGGCGAGGACGTGGAGGGCGGCCAGCATGCCGGTGTCGGCGTTCCAGAAGTCGCGGAAGTAGTAGTGCGCTGAGTGCTCGCCGCCGAAGATCGCGCCGGAGCGGGCCATCTCGGCCTTGATGAAGGAGTGGCCGACGCGGGTGCGGACGGGGGTGCCGCCGTGCTCTCGGACGACCTCCGGGACCGACCAGGAGGTGATGAGGTTGTGGATGACCGTGCCGCCGCCGTGCTTGGCCAGCTCGCGGGCGGCGACCAGCGCGGTGACCGCGGACGGGGAGACCGGCTCGCCCCGCTCGTCGACGACGAAGCAGCGGTCTGCGTCGCCGTCGAAGGCGATGCCGAGGTCGGCGCCCTCCTCGCGGACGCGCTTCTGGAGGTCCACGATGTTCGCCGGGTCGAGCGGGTTGGCCTCGTGGTTCGGGAAGGTGCCGTCCAGCTCGAAGTACATCGGGACGAGCTCCAGCGGCAGGCCGGAGAAGACGGTCGGCACGGTGTGTCCGCCCATGCCGTTGCCCGCGTCGACGACGACCTTCAGAGGGCGGATCGAGGTCAGGTCGACGAGGGTGCGGAGGTACGCCGCGTAGTCCTCCAACGTGTCCCGCTGCGTGATCGTTCCGGGCGTGGCGTCCGAGCTCGGGGCGCCGGAGTCGAGCCAGGACTCGGTGAGTTGACGGATCTCGGAGAGGCCGGTGTCCTGACCGACGGGGGCCGCGCCCGCCCGGCACATCTTGATGCCGTTGTACTGGGCCGGGTTGTGCGAGGCGGTGAACATGGCGCCCGGCAGCCCGAACGCGCCCGACGCGTAGTAGAGCTGGTCCGTGGAGCACAGGCCGATCTCGGTCACGTCGACCCCGCGCGCCGCCGCGCCGCGCGCGAAGGCGCGGGACAGTCCGGGCGACGACGGCCGCATGTCGTGCCCGATCACGATGGCGTCCGCTCCGGTCACCTGGACGAAGGCGGCGCCGAACAACTCGGCGAGCGGCTCGTCCCACTGGTCCGGAACCACCCCGCGTACGTCGTACGCCTTCACGAGCTGCGACAGATCAGCAGTCACGGCCAACCCTCCAGAAGTCCACTTCGGTCACCCCAAACTACCCGTCCGGGCTGACAGCGGGCCGTGCCGAGCCCGAGTGGAGCGCATCCGTGACGTGCGAACGGTTCCTGTCATCCGGGGGAAACCAACCCGACTCGGGACAGCGTCCCGAACCGTCCCGGGGCGCCGGGCGCGGTGTCCGCGACCGGCTCAGGGCAGCATCCAGGAGAGGACCGGCGAGCTCTGCCCGACCACGATCAGACACATGACGAGCAGGAGTCCGAGGCTCCAGGGCAGCACCTTGCGCAGCAGGTCGCCCTCGCGGCCCGCGAGCCCGACGGCCGCGCAGGCGATGGTCAGGTTCTGCGGCGAGATCATCTTGCCGAGGACACCGCCCGAACTGTTGGCGGCGGCGAGGAGTTCGGGCGACAGCCCCGACTCCCGGGCGGCGCTCACCTGGAGGGCGCCGAAGAGGGCGTTCGACGAGGTGTCGGAGCCGGACACGGCCACGCCGAACCACCCCAGAACAGGCGACAGGAACGCGAGTCCGGAGCCGGCCGCCGCCACGAAGTGGCCGATCGTGGCGGCCTGTCCGGAGAGGTTCATGACGTAGGCGAGGGCCAGCACGGACGTCACGGTCAGGATCGCGAACCTCAACTCGTGCACGGTCGCGAGCCATTCCCGCAGCGCCACGCGCGCGTGCACCCCGAGCAGCACGGCCGTGCACAGCCCGGCGAGCAGTACGAGGGTGCCGCCGGTCGACACGATCGGCCAGGTGAAGACGTTCCCGCCCACCGGCTTGCCGTTCGGGTCGACGACGTCCAGGAAGGGCCAGTCGTACGTCCGTGTGGCCCGCGCCAGCCAATCCTTCACCGCCGGGATCTGCGCGATCGAGAAGATCGTGACGATCAGGGCGTACGGGGCGTAGGCGCGCACGACTTCGCGGGGCGGGTCCTGCTCGTCGAGTTCCTCGCTGCGCGCTCCGGTCAGGACCGACGCCCGTACGGACTCGGCGGCGGGCACACGCGGGCGCGGCACGGCGACCAGGGCGGCGGCACCAGCCAAGGCTGCGCCGATGTCGGCGAGTTGCGCGGAGACGTAGTTCGAGGCGGCGAACTGGACGGCGGCGAAGGCCACTCCGCACACCAGGGCGGGCACCCAGGTGTCCCGCAGTCCACGCCTGCCGTCGACGAGGCCGACGAGGACCAGGGGCACGATCAGCGCGAGCAGCGGGGTCTGCCGGCCCACCACGGAGGCGACGGAGTCCAGTGGCAGGCCGGTGACTTGGGCGAGGGTCACGACCGGGGTGGCCATCGCGCCGAAGGCGACCGGCGCGGTGTTGGCGACGAGGGCGACGACCGCCGCGCGCACCGGGTCGAAGCCGAGGGCCACCAGCATCACCGAGCAGATCGCGACGGGTGCGCCGAAACCGGCGAGGGCTTCCAGGAGCGCGCCGAAGCAGAAGGCGACCACGAGTGCCTGGATGCGCGGATCGTCGGACAGCCGCCCGAACGAGCGGCGCAGGATGTCGAAGTGCCGGGTGCGGACGGTCATCCGGTACACCCACAGGGCGTTGACGACGATCCACAGGATGGGAAAGAGGCCGAACACGGCGCCCTGAGCGGCGCTGGAGAGCGTCTGACCCACCGGCATGCCGTACGCGAGCCAGGCGACCAGCAAGGCCGCCAGAAGGCCCGTCAGGCCCGCCACGTGGGCCTTCAGTCGGACGCCGCCGAGCAGGATCAGCACGACGACGAGGGGCAGGGCGGCCACGAGGGCGGACAGGCCCAGCGAGTCGGCGACGGGTTGCAGCTCCTGGACGTACATGGACGCCTCCCCGGATTCCGTGATGCGGAAAGCGATTTCTCACGGCAACCGGAATCGTCGTGTCCGCGACAACTTCACGTCAATGGGTGTGCGTCGCTCAGTGGAATCGGCACCCAGGGAACGGGCGATGGCCTCGCAACGGACCGGCGGGCCACGGAAAGGGGCGCCAGGCGCGGCTTGCGGCTTGCGGCTTGCGGCTTGCGGCTTGCGGCTTGCGGCTTGCGGCTTGCGGCTTGCGGCTTGCGGCCAGGAGAGCGCGGCACGGAGCACCGTATGGCGAGGAGAGCAGGGTACGAGCGCGGGGAGCGATGGGCGCTCAGTTGTCGGGTGAGCGCAGAATCCGCAGGTGGCCGCGGCGCGCGACCTCCATCGGGTCCACCGAGCGGGCACTGCCGCCACTGGCCTCCGCCGCGCGCTTCTGCGGACGGGCCGCCTCACGCACCGCGTTCGCCAGGGCCTCCAGGTCGTCGCCGCTGGGGCGCGAGGGACCGGAGGAGTCGGCGAGCCGGACGACCTCCCAGCCGCGCGGCGCGGTGAGGCGCTCGGAGTGCTCGGCACACAGGTCGTAGCAGTGGGGTTCGGCGTAGGTGGCGAGCGGGCCGAGGACCGCGGTCGAGTCGGCGTAGACGTACGTCAGCGTCGCGACGGCAGGACGGCCGCAAGCGGTGCGCGAACAGCGACGTACAAGGCTCACGATGTTGGACGGTACCGCACTCTTGAGCGGGCCGCGACGACTCTCCCCCAGGTCATCCCACCGTGTCGAGCTGTGAGACGACCCACACCGCGTTCCGGGCATCAGACCCTGACCTGGGGCTACATCGGACGCCGGGATGTCGAACAGACCTGAATCCGGTCACCACTTGGTGCGAATCATGTCAATTGCCATGTCAGAGACGGTCTTGGAGGGATGCGGAATTGAGCTCAATCTTGGCTGGAATGGTCATCGGGCGCCATCGGACGTCATCGGGCGTCATCCGGAACACATGCCGGCCGGAGGCCGTCGGTCCGCCCGCCCGTCGGCGACCGGCGTGTGGGCCCGGGCGGCCGGGCCGGGCGGGGACTACTCTTCGTCAGTGATGGACAACCCCGTACCGCCCCGTGCCGCAGCAGCCGGTCCTCGTCGTCGTGACCGCCATGGCAGGGGCATGCGCGGCCCCGTGGCGCCGCCCCAGGTACCGCTCGCGGCGAGCCGTGCCGAAGTCTTCGCGGACCTGGTGCAGGACTCCGTGGAGCGGCTGGAGCGACGCTGGCCGCAGCTCGCGGACATCGACTTCATGGTCCTCGAAGTGCCCCGCCTGGAGGGCTCGGGCGAGGCCTGGAGCGACGAGGCGGTGCCTCTGGGCGGCACGATCGCGGCGCGCGAGGGGCATCCCGCGCGCGTGGTCGTCTACCGCCGTCCGGTCGAGATCCGCACCAAGGGGCGCGACGAGCGCGCCGCCCTGGTGCACGAGGTCGTCGTGGAACAGGTCGCGGAACTGCTGGGCCTGACACCGGAGACGGTTGATCCGCGGTACGGCGAGGACTGAGGACGGAACTGGACGGGGCCGCTCCGCCCTGGACCGCTCCGGACGCGACCCTCCGGACCCGACCGTTCGGACCCGACCGTTCGGACCCGACCGTTCGGACCCGACGATTCGGACCCGACGATTCGGACCCGACGATTCGGACCCGACGATTCGGACCCGACGATTCGGACCTGGTCCGATCAGACCCTGTTCCGCTCGGACCGGACCGATCAACCCCCGGTCGCCCCGACCCGGACGGATCAGACCCGGGCTTGATCAGACCCGGGCCGATCAGACCCGGGCCGATCAGACCCGGGCTGGTTTGACCCAGGCAGATTTGACCCGGTCAGCCCGAGCCCGGGCGGATCACTGGTCCCGGTTCACTGCTTGAGCAGCACCGAGAGGTCCTGTTCCGCTTCCGGCACCGAGACCGTTCCGCGGTCGTCCGGGAGGTACTGGATGGTGAAGCCGGGAACGCCGTCCTGGGTCGCGGCGAGCATCCGGGAGGCGTAGACCGGGCCTCCGGAGACCGGCTCGACGGTGAGGGCGTACGTGCCCTTGAGGCCGCTCGGGACGGGTGCCGCGATGTTCTGCGTGGTCCCGCCCTTGATGGTGAACGTCTTCGAGACGGCCGTACCGCCCTCGCTGCCCGCGGACGCGGTGACCCTGATGCTGGCGCCCCCGTCAGGGGCGGTCACGGCGAGCGTGGACCCCTTGGCGCTGTTGTCCGCGACCGTCGCGCGCGCGCCGACCGGGACGGTGGCCGGAATGAACGCGGTCTCCTGATCGGCGCCCTTGCCGCGCACCACCCGCAGGGCGGCGACGACCGGCACGGACGAGCCCGTGGGCGTGAGCACCAGGGAGCCCGCTTCGCCGCGGGTGACGTCCCCGAGATCGACGGCCGAGGTCATGCCGGCCTTCACGTGCAGCGTCTCGTTCCCCGCCGGGGTGATCAGCCCCGAGGGCGAGGCGAGGCGCACCTTCAGGTCGGCGTCCGTGTCGCCGGGCGCGAAGGCGACCAGGCGCACGGAAGTGGCGTCCTTGGGGATGCCCGGCATGACAAGACTGCCCGCGGGGTCGGCGGAGGCGGCCAGCCAGTCCCCGCCGGTCTTTTCGTCCAGTGCCTGTACGGCGGCTCCGACGCGACCGCTGCGGACCGACACATGCACGGTGAGGTCGGTCTGCGGATCGCCGGTCAGCGTGTTCAGCAGGATCGGCTCGCTGGCGTGCGGCTGGACCGTGATCCCGTCGGCCACCGTGGACTTGAGCGTGCCGTCCTTGCCGTACAGATCGATGTCGACGACGGCCGCGGAGTCGTCCGGGTTGGTCAGGTGCACATAGTCGGTGCGCGCCGCGGCGGTGCTGGCGCCCGGGAACCAGAACTCGGTGTCGGGAGCGGTGCAGTTGGTGCCGAGCAGGCCGCGCCCATTGCCCGCGGCCACCTCCGTGGTCTCCTGAACCGTCCAGCCGGGCGCGAACTTGCCCGACGCGACGCCGACGAGGGCGGGCGCGTCGGCACCCGAGGCGTCGCCGGCCGCCGGCTTGCCGGGCTCCTTGGGCTGGACGACGGGCTTTGTGGCCTTGCGACCACTCTTCTTGCCGGCGGTGGAGTCCGCCGACTCCTCGGTGGCGGCCTGGAGTTGGGCCTTGCCGCTGCCGCTCGCGCCCTCCGCGACGGGCGTGAACGACGTGTACGCGGTGTCGGCGATGTCGGAGGTGCTCGGCTGCGGGCAGAGCAGGCTGGTGCGCTCCACGGGCAGCCGCGCCGCCGTGCCGGCCGCGCTGTCGCCGGACGCGTCCGGTGACTTGAGGGTCGCGAAGCCGGTGACGGCGGCGAGCGCGGTCGCCGCCGCGATCAGGGACAGGGTGGTGCGGTTCACTGATGGCTCCCGTCGGGGCGCTCACTGTCGGTGCCGTGCGAGGGCCGCGTCGGGTCGTACGCCGGGTCGTAGCCCTGCTCGCCCGAGTCGTAGCCCTGGCCCCGGGGATCGGAGGCCTGGCCGTTCGCGTCGTAGCCCTGGCCGTAGGTCTGGTCGTACGCCGCCGTGCCCCCGTAGGCGTACGGGTCGTACTGGCCGCCTTGGTAGGGGTCCGCCTGGTACGGCTGCTCGTAGGTGCCCGCCGGGTACTGCTGCTGCCCCTCGTACTGCTGCCCGCCGTAGGTGTCGTACTCGGCGTTCGCGTAGCTGCCGCTGTCCCATTCGTCGTACGCCTGCTGGTGCGGGACGGCGGCGGCCGGGACCTCCTCGTCGGCGTCGGCGTCGGCGTCGGCGTCGGCGTCGGCGGGAAACCCGTCGTCGAGGTCCTCGTCCGACTGCTCGGCCTCCGCCTCGGCCTGGGCGCGCAGGCGGCGGGCGCGGCGGCCGTCGCCCGTCATGTCCTGGGCGGGCACGACCTGCTCCTCGGGGAGGTCGTCGTCGACGTCCCGGCGCCGGCCGGGGAGGGCGAGCACCACGAGGACGAGGGCGAGCGCGCCCTGGACCCACAGCCAGGCCGTGTGGCCCAGCGGGGCATCGAAGGTGACGTCCAGCCTGCCTCCGCCGGCGGGCAGCTGGAAGCCCTGGGCCCAGCCGTCGACCGTGGTGCGGGTGAGCGGCTTGCCGTCCAGGGTCGCCGTCCAGCCCGCACCGGCGCTGTCGGCCAGGCGCAGGACGCGGCCGTCGGCTCCGGCGGGGATCGTGGTGTGCACCTCGACCGGTCCCGCGGCGATGGACTCCGGGTCGCCGGATGCCGGGACGATCGTGGCGCGCGAGACCTGCTGGTCGACGCGCCACAGGGCGCTGCCGTCCTGCTGGCTCAGCCGGCTCAGGCCCGTGGTGGCGTCCAGGACGCGGCTCACCTCGCGCGGAGCGCCCTTGCGGACCAGGACGTAGCGCACGGCGAAGCCGCCGAGTTCGTCGGCCTGGTCGGCGCCGGAGCCCGCCACGAGGCTGGCGACGACCTTGTCGAGCTTCTTGTTCTCGCTGTCCGCCGAGGCGAGTTCGGCGTCGCCGAGGCGGGCGCCGGAGCCGCGGACCAGGACGTAGCCGACCTTGGCGGCCGAGCGGCTGTCGAGGACGAGGGTGCGGGCCTGGTCGCGGGTGCCGCTCTCCTCGGCGACGAACGCGGGCACCTGCACCGGGTCGCGGCGCTCCACGGGTCCGTCGGCGCCGCGGATGATCCATCCGGCGGCGATGAGCAGCGGGCCCGCGGCGCAGGCGAAGGCGACGAGCGCGGCCACCGGCTGACGCCAGCCGAAGCTCTGTTCGGCCACACGCGCGCGTGCCCCGTCGGAGCCGACGGCGGCGGCGGCGAGCAGTGCGAGGCCGTAGACGAGGGTCGCGGGGCCGGCCCAGGTGGAGCTGTTGGACAGGACCGCGAAGACGAGTGCCACGACCGCGATGATCCAGGCGGTCCGGATCCCCGCCTGGCGCTCGGAGCGCAGCAGGGCGGCCAGCGCGGCGAGCACGATGCCGAAGAGCATCAGTCCGCTGACGGTGCCCGGTCCGCCGGGGCTGGCGCTGAGCAGGTCGAGCGGGGAGGCCGCGCCGGCGCCGTAGTCCAGGCCGGCTTGCTTGAAGAAGCCGAACGGCAGCAGGGTCAGCGACCAGGGGGCGAGGACCAGCAGCGGGGTGCCGAGCTGGGCCAGGAAACGCGCTCCGTAGGGGGCGATCTCCCTGCGGCGCACCACGAGGAGTGCGATGCCGAGGACCAGCGCGATGGGCCACACGATCGGGGTGAACGCGGTCGTGAACGTCAGCAGCAGGGCGTACGCCCAGGTCGCGCGCCAGCTGCCGCGCGCCCGGGAGGAGTGCGCGAGACCGCTCGCCGCGATCCCCGCGCGCGCGATGAGAGGCAGCAGGATCGCGAGGACGGCGGTGCCGATGCGGCCGCCCGCGAGCGCGCCGGTGGCGGCGGGCAGGAAGGCGTACGCGACGGACGCCCAGGCGCGCAGCAGGCGTGACTCGACGAGCGGGCGCGAGGCGAAATAGGCGGCGAAGCCGGCCAGCGGCACGGATCCCACGAGGAGCACGGTGACCGCGAGCCCGGTGGAGCCGAGGAGCGCGGAGGCCAGCAGCGCGACGAGCGCGAGGTAGGGCGGGGCGGACTGGGTGGAGCCCGCGCCGACCGGATGCCAGCCGTCGAGGTAACGCGCCCACAGGTCGGAGGAGTCGGCGGGCGCGGGCAGCAGCGCGCCGCCCGCGAGGGCCCCGCCGCCGAGCAGTTGGCGGCAGGCGAGGAGCGAGACGAACAGAAGGACCAGGAAGAGCATCGGGCCGGGGTTGCGCGCGATGCGCTTGATCCGGGCGAACTGCTCGATCTCCAGGAAGTCGCCGTCGTCACCGCCCGGTCCGGACTCGACGGCGCCTCCGTGCCGTCCGGCGCCCGTGGCGATGTCGGCGTCGGAGCCGCTCGTCAGATTGCCGGCGACCTGCTCGAAGGTGGCCCGCACGGTGGCGCCCGGCGGCGGGAACAGGGCCCGCAGCTCGCCCTTGTCGACCTGCGGGCGACCGCGCCTGCGCCGCCCGGCGATGATCCGCTCCGGGCGCAGCAGGGTGCTCAGGAGGCCGCGGATCTCGTCGACGGCCTGTCCGGGGACCTTGCCCACGAGGTAGGCGACCGTGCGCAGAAGGGTGCCGAGGACGAGCCGGATCAGGATCCAGGGGAGCTGCGCGGTGCGGGCGTTGACGAGGAGGGTGTAGACGGCGCCCGCTTTGTCGACCTTGTGCGGGGACGCGGAGGTGCGGCCCACGCAGTCGACGGCGCGGCGCTCGCGGGAGGCCGCCTCGGCGTGCCGTACGACGGCTTCCGGGGCGACGAGCACACGGTGGCCGGCGGCCTGGGCGCGCCAGCACAGGTCGACGTCGTCGCGCATCAGGGGCAGCCGGCGGTCGAAGCCGCCGAGCTCCTCGAAGACATCGCGCCGGATCAGCATTCCCGCGGTGGAAACGGACAGCACGGGGTGGACATGGTCGTGCTGGCCCTGGTCCTGCTCGCGGCGGTCCAGACCGGTCCAGCGGCGGCCCGAGTTGGCGATGGTGACGCCTACTTCGAGGAGCTGCCTGCGGTCGTACCAGCCGCGGAGCTTGGGGCCGACGATGGCCACGTCGTGGCCGACCTCCTGCTCGTTCTCCACGACGCGCAGCAACTGGGCCAGGGCGTCGGGCTCCGGGGCGCTGTCGTCGTGCAGCAGCCAGAGCCACTGCTCGGGCTCGCCGTGCGGGAGGTCCGGCATGTCGTAGGCGTCGTCGCGCCAGCTGCGGGTGACGGGGTCCCAGCCGCTCGGACGCTTGAGGTAGGGCAGGTCGTCCGGGGTCAGCTCACCGGCGGTGCGGGACACCTCCTCGACGGCCTGGCCGAAGCCGGTGCGCCGGGCCAGGTGCAGCACGCGGTCGGCGCCGAGCGCTTCGGTGAGCAGCTCGGCGGATTCGTCCGCGCTGCCGGTGTCGGCCGCCACCGCGTTCTGCACGGGGCGGTCCTGGCCGAGCAGCCCGGCGAGCGCCTCGGGCAGCCAGCGGGCGCCGTCGTGGGAGACGAGCACCGCGGTCACGACGTGGCGCGGGAACTCAGGGGCGGCAGCGGCGTCATTACGGGCTGCCGAATGGCTGTACACGGACATCGAGGTACGGGCCCCGGTTCGATGGACTGCGGTGGACGTCTGTGTCCGGCGGGGACAGCGGGACGTCTCGGACGAGGGCCCACACTAACGGCTGAGCAAGACGGCGGCCCGCCGCCTGTGGATAACCCACCTGCGACGGGCCGTTCCTTACGTAAGAGTGTGTGCCGTTTGGTCTGTGGCACCCACGTGTGTGGACCACTGTTCCGCGTCCGCTTTTCCATGCGACCGTTTTCAGACAGCGGCCTTCTTCAGACGACGCCGCTCCCGCTCGGACAGACCGCCCCAGATGCCGAACCGCTCGTCGTTGGCGAGCGCGTATTCGAGGCACTCGGAGCGGACCTCACAGGCGAGGCAGACCTTCTTGGCCTCGCGGGTGGAGCCGCCCTTCTCGGGGAAGAAGGACTCGGGGTCGGTCTGGGCGCACAGCGCGCGCTCCTGCCAGCCGAGTTCCTCGTCCGCGTCGTCGACCAGCAGTTGCTGCACCAGCTCGGTCATGTGCGCCCCTCGTCTGTCTTTCGCGTCCCCGTGATGCTGCCGTTACCGATGTCGGCTGAACGACACGAGTGAAATTACAAGTGTGCCGATCCGGGCCAGTCAAGCCGAGATCTGCTATTGGGCCCCTTATTCACTCTGCGGAACCAAGGCTATGCGGAAAGTGTTCAAATCGGCATAAACCCTGACAGCCCAATAGGTCCAGGTCAGACGCCTTCCCCATCGCAGGGGAGGACGTCCAGGAGTTCGAACTCGTTCCGACGCAGACCCCGAAGCGAATCTGATCACATTTAGATCACGGGGTCGCGGCGAGGTTTGTTCACCCGGTTGTGCGCCATGTGTCCGGGGAGGCTCCTGAACAAACCTTTCGCCTGCCAGATGAACCGGATGAGGTGAAACATCTTCCACATACCGGACATGCAGTTGACAGTCGAGGTGTGAACCGGTGTCCTTGTGGGCATGCTCGCGAACTTGGCACCCACCTCGACCCGCACCGCCGGGTCTCTCGGTGCTGCCCACGTTCGCTGTAGCTGTTGTTGCTGTTCCAGCTGTTGAGCCCTACCGCGCTCCGGCTGCCTCGCCGCCACTGAGGCGAATCCCCGCCCCCTACCAGGGGCCACCGCCCGCACCAGGGCTCCTCTCCCGCCCGTGACCCGGGCGGAAACGGCCAGCGACACCCCAGCACTCTTCCGCCGAGGAACCACCGCATCCATGAACAGCGACAGCGACCTTCAGATCGCCGGCGACATCCTCGAAGTCCCCCACCTGCTTCAGCCGCCGCGCGAACACCCCTCCACCGTGGCCGAGTTCGTCGGCCTGGCGCGTTCCATCGCCGCCGACCGCTCCCGGTGGGAGCACCTCGTCCGGTACGACGCAGCCTCGCGCTGGTACCACCGGCTGAGCACGGGGCCCGGCCATGAGGTGTGGCTCCTGTCCTGGGTGCCCGGACAGGGCAGCGGGCTGCACGACCACGGCGGCTCCTCCGGCGTGCTGACCGTCCTGGACGGCGCGCTGACCGAGCGCACCGAGCGCGGCACGCGCGCCCTGGGCGCCGGAGCGCAGCGCGTGTTCGCGCCCGGTTACGTCCACGAGGTCGTCAACGACTCGCTCGAACCGGCCGTCAGCCTGCACGTCTATTACCCGGGTCTTACCGAGATGCCGATGCACGCGGCGCGTTGCGCGGTCGCCGAAGCCGTGTGACGCGTTCGCGCCGGAACGCGGGCCCGCCGTCGCCCGGGTCTCGTAACCGGCTGACGCGTTGTCGTACCCGCCTGCGAGACTGAACCCCATGCGCATTGTGGTTCTGGCAGGCGGTATCGGTGGTGCCCGGTTCCTGCGTGGTCTCCAGCGGGCCGTGCCGGACGCGGACATCACGGTCATCGGCAATACCGGCGACGACATCCACCTCTTCGGGCTGAAGGTCTGCCCGGACCTCGACACGGTGATGTACACGCTCGGCGGCGGCATCAACGAGGAGCAGGGCTGGGGGCGGGCCGGCGAGACCTTCCATCTGAAGGAGGAGCTCGCGGCGTACGGGGTCGGACCCGAGTGGTTCGGGCTCGGCGACCGCGACTTCGCGACGCACATCGTGCGGACGCAGATGCTGGGCGCGGGCTATCCGCTCAGCGCCGTCACCGCGGCTCTGTGCGACCGGTGGAAGCCGGGCGTGCGTCTCATCCCCATGTCCGACGACCGCGTCGAGACCCATGTCGCCGTGACGCTTCCGGAGGGCGACCCGGCAGGGGCCGCCGGCGAGCGCAAGGCGATCCACTTCCAGGAGTACTGGGTGCGGCTGCGGGCCTCCGTGCCGGCCGAGGCGATCGTGCCGGTCGGCGCCGAGCAGGCGAAGCCCGCGCCGGGCGTGCTGGAAGCCATCGCCGAGGCGGACGTCATCCTCTTCCCACCGTCCAACCCCGTCGTCTCGATCGGCACCATCCTCGCCGTGCCCGGCATCCGGGAGGCCATCGCCGAGGCGGGCGTGCCCGTCGTCGGCCTCTCCCCCATCGTCGGCGACGCGCCGGTGCGCGGCATGGCCGACAAGGTGCTGGCCGCGGTGGGCGTCGAGTCCACCGCCGCCGCGGTCGCCGAGCACTACGGCTCGGGCCTCCTGGACGGCTGGCTCGTCGACACGGTCGACGCCTCCGCCGTGGAACGCGTCGAGGCGGCCGGTATCCGCTGCCGGGCCGTCCCGCTGATGATGTCCGACCTCGACGCGACGGCGCGGATGGCGCGTGAGGCGCTGACGCTCGCGGAGGAGGTACGGACGCCATGAACACCGTGGACACGACGGTGCCCGGCGACGCGGGACACGCGGGTCGGCACGCCGACGGGGAACGCCCGGGACGGCCCGCCGACGCGGGCTTCCGGGTCTGGGCGCTGGGCGGACTTCCCGAGGTGCGCCAGGGCGACGACCTGGCGAAGCTCATCGCGGCGGCCGAGCCCGGACTCGTCGACGGGGACGTGCTCCTCGTCACCTCCAAGATCGTGTCGAAGGCCGAGGGCCGGACGGTCGAGGCCGCCGACCGCGAGGCCGCCATCGACGCCGAGACCGTCCGGGTCGTGGCACGGCGCGGCCCGCTGCGGATCGTTGAGAACCGGCAGGGGCTCGTGATGGCCGCCGCCGGGGTCGACGCCTCCAACACCCCTGCCGGGACAGTGCTGTTGCTGCCCGAGGACCCCGACGCCTCCGCGTACGCGATCCGCGAGGGCCTGCGGGACACCCTGGGTGTCGACGTCGGCGTCGTGATCACGGACACCTTCGGGCGGCCCTGGCGCACCGGGCTCACCGATGTCGCCATCGGCGCCGCGGGCGTCCAAGTGCTGGACGATCTGCGGGGCGGCACCGACGCGCACGGCAATCCGCTCAGCGCGACCGTCGTCGCCACGGCCGACGAGCTCGCCGCCGCCGGTGACCTGGTCAAGGGCAAGACCTCCGGGCTTCCCGTCGCCGTCGTGCGCGGGCTCGCGCACCTGGTGACCGAGGGGGACGGCGCGGGGGCGCGGGCGATGGTGCGCGACGCCCGCGACGACATGTTCCGGCTGGGCACCTCGGAGGCCGTACGGGAGGCGGTGACCCAGCGGCGTACCGTACGGGCCTTCACCGACGAGCCCGTCGACCCCGGTGCCGTACGCCGTGCGGTCGCCGCGGCGGTGACCGCTCCCGCCCCGCACCACACCACGCCCTGGCGGTTCGTGCTCCTGGAGTCCGCCGAGTCGCGGACGCGGCTGCTCGACGCCATGCGCGACGCGTGGATCGCGGATCTGCGGGGCGACGGGAAGAGCGAGGAGTCCGTCGCCAAGCGGGTCCGCCGGGGCGACGTGCTGCGCGGGGCGCCGTATCTCGTGGTGCCGTGCCTGGTCATGGACGGGTCGCACACGTACGGCGATGTACGGCGGGACGGCGCCGAGCGCGAGATGTTCGTGGTCGCCACCGGGGCCGGCGTGCAGAACTTCCTGGTCGCGCTCGCCGGGGAGCGGCTGGGCTCCGCGTGGGTGTCGTCGACGATGTTCTGCCGTGATGTCGTACGCGAGGTGCTGGAGCTGCCGGAGAACTGGGACCCGATGGGGGCCGTGGCCGTCGGCCACGCGGCGGAGGAGCCGAGAGCCCGCCCGGCACGGGACTCGGCCGACTTCGTCGAGGTCCGCTGATCGGTCCGGGGCGCCGGGCCGTTCGGTGAGGTGCGCTGATCGGTCCGGGGCGGTCCTGCGGTCCGTTCGGCGTGGTGCTCTGATCCGTCCGGGGCTCCGGGCCGGTGCGTTCAGTGAGGGTCGCTGATCCGTCCGGGGCGGCCCTGCGGTCGGTTCGGTGTGGGCCGCTGGTCGGTCGGGGGCGGTCCTGCGGTCCGTTCGGTGTGGGTCGCTGGTCGGTCGGGGGGCGGCGGGCCGGAGTGTTCGTTGAGGCGTCCGGCGCCTTTGCCGTGGGGGGAGCGCCTACCCTCGTAGGACGCCCCGAGTTTCTCTAGGACCTCATTCGTGTCTGGACGTTTCGCTCCCCGGCCTACGCGTACGACCGTGCGCGGCGGGCATGTCGTGGTGCCCGGCGGGGCAGCGGGCGGAGTGCCCCGCCAGACGGGCGATCCCGGACGCGCTCGTACCTGGACGCCCGACGGGCCGCTCGATCTCGGGCTCGTGCTCGGGCCGCTGCGACGCGGACCCGGCGATCCGACGTTCCGGACGACACCCGACGGCTCCGTGTGGCGGACCAGCCGTACGCCCGCCGGGCCCGGGACCCTGCGGGTCGCGCCGCGCGGCGGAGTGGTCCGGGGCGAGGCATGGGGGCCGGGGGCCGACTGGCTGCTCGACCGGCTCCCCGACCTGCTCGGCGCCGCCGACGATCCCGACGCCTTCGAACCACGGCACCGGCTGGTCGCGCTCGCCCGGCATCGGCGGCCCGGCCTGCGGCTGGTGCGGACCGGGCTCGTGATGGAGTCGCTGATCCCGTCCGTCCTGGAGCAGAAGGTCACCACCGACGAGGCGTACCGGGCGTGGCGGTTGCTCGTCCGGAAGTTCGGCGAGCCCGCGCCGGGGCCCGCGCCCGAGCGGATGTACGTCATGCCGGCGCCCCGGACCTGGGCCTTGATCCCGTCCTGGGAGTGGCACCGGGCCGGGGTCGACAACAAGCGGGCCTCCACGATTCTGCGGGCCGTACGGGTCGCCGCGCGGCTGGAGGAGGCGGTCGGGCTCGGTCCCGCACAGGCGCAGCAGCGGCTGGAGTTGGTGTCCGGGATCGGGCCGTGGACGTCCGCGGAAGTGGTGCAGCGCAGTCATGGCTCGGCGGATACCGTGACCGTGGGGGATCTTCATCTGCCGGGGATCGTCGGGTACGCGCTGGCGGGGGACCGGGACGCGGACGACACCGTCATGCTGGAGTTGCTGGAGCCCTATGCCGGGCAGCGGCATCGGGCCGCTCGGCTGATTCTGCTGGCCGGGCGTACGCCGCCGCGGCGGACGCCGAAGATGCCTCGCGGGGACATCGGGCGGCTGTAGGGGGCCCGGCTTCCGCCGTCTCCGCCTGCCGTTCCCGGCCCTCTCCGCCTGCCGTCCCCGGCGCCCCCGCCCCCAGTTCCCGGCCTCCAGCTTCCGGCTTCCGGCTTCCGGCTTCCGGGTCCGTGATCCGCCCGGCTCCGGGCAGGTGTGGCTTCCGAGCCGCGGGCGCCCGCGGCTCGCGCCATCCTCCGCCCCTGCAGGTTTTCGCCCCCTCCGCCCCTACCCTCCCCCAAGGTCTCGGCTTCGCTCGACCAGGGGGACCCCCATCGTCCCTGGGGCTCCGCCCCAGACCCCGCTCCTCAAACGCCGGAGGGGCTGAATCCGGGGCTGAATCCCCGGGGCTGGAGTCTTGTTCCACCCCCCGGGGTTTCCGTACAGGTCTTCTACTGGTCCGACGAGAAGCGCACAGCGCCGCTCGGGATGCGGGCGCCGCACCAGACGCGGACTCCCTCGCGGAGTTCGTTGTCGGGGCCGACGACCGCGCCGTCGCCGATGACCGTGCCGGTGAGGACGGTGCGTTCGCCGATGCGGGCGCCGACACCGACGAAGGAGTCGGTGACGACGGCGCCGGGTTCGACGACGGCGCCGGCCAGGACCGTGCTGCCGGTGATCCGGGCGCCCTCACCGATGCGGGCGCCCTCGCCGACCACCGTGCCGCCGGTCAGCTTGGCGTCGGGGGCCACGATGGCCGTGGGCAGGACCAGGCGGTCACCGCAGCGGCCGGGAACGGCCGGGGACGGAGCGCGGCCGAGCACCAGGTCGGCGGAGCCGCGGACGAAGGCCTGAGGGGTGCCCAGGTCCAGCCAGTAGGTGGAGTCCACCATGCCCTGGAGGTGGGCGCCGGTGGCCAGGAGCTCCGGGAAGGTCTCGCGCTCGACCGAGACCGGGCGGCCCTCGGGGATCGTGTCGATGACCGAACGGCGGAAGACGTACGCCCCCGCGTTGATCTGGTCGGTGACGATCTCCTCGGGGGTCTGCGGCTTTTCGAGGAAGGCCGTGACGCGCCCGGTGGCGTCGGTGGGGACCAGTCCGAACGCACGAGGGTCCTCCACCCGGGTGAGATGGAGGGAGACGTCCGCACCCGTCGTCTCGTGGATCGCCACCAGCGCCGGGATGTCCAGGCCCGTGAGGATGTCGCCGTTGAAGATCAGGACCGGGTCGTCGGGGCCCGAGTGCAGCCGGGACGCCACGTTGCGGATGGCGCCGCCCGTGCCGAGCGGCTCGTCCTCGGTGACGTACTCGATGTGGAGACCCAGCGAGGAACCGTCACCGAAGTACGGCTCGAAGACCTCGGCGAGGTAGGAGGTCGCCAGCACGATGTGCTCGACGCCCGCCGCGCGCGCCCGCGCCAGCTGGTGCGTGAGGAAGGGGACCCCGGCCGCCGGAACCATCGGCTTGGGCGTGTGCACCGTGAGAGGGCGCAGCCGGGTGCCTCTGCCGCCGACCAGGAGGATCGCTTCTGTCACCTGTCGTCTCTGCTTCCTGCCGGGACCGGCCGAACTGTCTTTCGGCCGGCCAGTGTATGCAGACCGTTCGATGGCGCCTTCGATGGCCGTGCGGTGTCCTTCGACGGGCCTCTGTCATGACTTCAGGTGATCCCTGCCGGAACCGGCCCGACCGAACCGTGTCGCCCGGGCCGGTTCCGGATCCTGTCTACCGGCCCTGGTAGCGGGCCGCTGTCGTCCTGGCCGAGCCGAGCTTGCCGTAGAGGAGCCGTCCGGGGCACTCCGTGGCGAACCCGTCCCGATGGCCGGAGATCACATTCAGTCGTACGTTCTTTCCCTTTCGGTAGAGATTGCCACCGGCCGACTTCAGGTATGTCTTGCCACGCGGATTGGCACCGTAGAGGCCGAGTTTCCATGCCGTGAGCCGGGAGATGGCCTTGAGCGCGGCGTCGGTCGGCTTCGTCCTGCCGAAACTGCCGATCACGGCGATCCCCATGCTGTTCGTGTTGAACCCGCGGGTGTGGGCGCCCATGACCGCCTTCGCGACGCCTCCGGCCCGGCCTTCGTAGATGTTTCCGCACTTGTCGACGAGGAAGTTGTAGCCGATGTCACGCCAGCCACTGCTCACCACGTGGTAGCGGTAGATACTGCGGATGATCGAAGGGACCTGCGAGCAGCTGTACTTGTTGCCCGACGCCGTGTGATGCACGAAGGCCGCCTTGACCGACTTCGTGTAGACGAAGCCGCGCTCGCGCAGGTTCTCGTTCGCGCCCCAGCCGCGGCGCGTGATGATGCGGGGGCGCGGGCCGATGTACGGCATCGTGCGCTGCTCGGCCATGTCGTCGGGGAAGTACGCGCGCTCCGTCTCCTCCCG
Source organism: Streptomyces sp. NPDC005784 (assembly GCF_042871525.1). NCBI lineage: Bacteria > Bacillati > Actinomycetota > Actinomycetes > Kitasatosporales > Streptomycetaceae > Streptomyces > Streptomyces sp. NPDC005784. The sequence continues at coordinate 258,546 of NZ_JBIAIQ010000009.1, read as the reverse complement.
GGAGAGCGCGGTGACCTCGGTGGCGCCCGTCTTCCGGCCCGTCCCCGAGTCCCCGTCCGGCGCGCCCGCGCGCACGCCCTTCGCTCGCACGCCCGAGGGCGCTCCCCCGGCCCGCCCGGTCGTCCGGGCGTCCGGACGTGGGGGATCCCCGCCGGGATCGACCAGTTCGAGGCGCAGGCCGCCGGGCAGCGAGGAGGCCACCGGGGCGGTCGCTCGTCGCTCCCCCGGGCTGGCCGCGACCCCCGGAGCCGCCTTGTCCGCGTCGACGCGGACTTCGACGCCGTCCGAGTCGCCCACCCACAGGGGGGCGGTGGAGCCGTGCACCCGGCGTGACTTGCCTTCGGGGGTGTCCGGGTCGGCGGCGTGCTCGTCGTTGTGGGTCTCGACGTCCTGCCAGTCGGACCAGTGGCCGGTGCCGGTCCCCCGGGTGCGGACCTGGACACGGCCGTTCAGCTCACTGTTCGGGTCGTCCCATACGACGCCGACCAGGGAGAACGGCCGTACGTCGCGGCGGGTGACGCCCTGTTCGGGTGCGGCCGGGCCGAGGGCCCGTTCACCGGTGAGCGGGACGAGGGGCAGGGACTGGGTGCTGCCGGGGGCGGCGGCCGCGGCTGTCACCGTCGACGGCCCCGCCTGTGCCGGAGCGGGCAGGGCGAGCGGAAGGGCGAGAGCGGCCGCGCAGGTGACGCCGACCGAGGAAGCAAGGAATCCACGCATGCTCCTGATCCTGAACATAGTCATACATATCTGTCCATCGCGGACTTGACGGACCGTCGGACCACGCTCGGCCGAACCGGTGGCGCGCTCGGTCCGTGCCGCGCGGCGCCCCCGCGTACGCTTGCGCGCGTGAAAGCCACCGACCGCACCCCCGCCGACCTGCTGCGATCCGCGCTCTCCGAGGACCCGGCGCGTCCTCTGGTGACCTTCTACGACGACGCGACGGGCGAACGGGTCGAATTGTCCGTGGCCACCTTCGCCAATTGGGTGGCCAAGACCGCCAACCTGCTCCAGGGCGAGCTGTCCGCCGAACCCGGCGAGCGGGTCGCGCTGCTGCTGCCCGCGCACTGGCAGACGGCGGTATGGCTGCTCGCCTGTTCCTCGGTGGGCGTCGTCGCGGACGTCGGGGGCGACCCGGCCGCCGCCGACCACGTCGTCGCGGGCCCGGGGCGTTTCGAGGCCGGGCTCGCCTGTTCCGGTGAGCGGATCGCCCTCTCGCTCGCGCCGCTGGGCCGACGCTTCCCGACACCGCCCGCGGGGTACGCCGACTACGCCGTGGAGGTGCCGAGCCAGGGCGACCGGTTCGCGCCGTACGCGCCGGTCGACCCGGAGGAGCGGGCGCTGGTCGTCGCCGGGGCCGCGTACACGGGCGCGGAGGTCGTGGACCAGGCCCGCACCGACGCCCCCGGGCTGGATCTGACGGGGCCCGGTTCACGCATCCTGTCGGCGCTCTCGTACGACACCTGGGAGGGCCTGGCCGCGGGGCTGTACGCGCCGCTCGCCACCGGCGGGTCCGTGGTGCTGTGCCGCAATCTCGACCAACTGGGCGACGACTCGCTCGCCCGGCGGATCGAGAGCGAGCGCGTGACCGCGACGGCTCGCTAGGGCCTGTCTGACGATTCACGTCGGATCGGGCCGCGGCGTCCGGAGCCGTGCATCGCAAGGCGGAGGGTCGCCCTCGTACTGGGCGTACTCGGGCGTGCCCGACAACGCGGCGCGGGGGTCCCCCTGCTCGAAGAGCCTGGGGGACTGCGCTGCCGGGCGCCGCGGGCCCGGCGGGAATCGCCAGGCAGGCCCTGGAGGCCCGCGCCCGGCGGGCGAGCGATGGGGTGCCGCCCGGACAGGTCCACGACGGGTGCCGCCAGGACGCAGGCCCACGGGGACGTCGCCCGGGCAGAGGCCCGCCAGGGCGCCGCCCATGCCGGGCGCGTCCCCCGTTCGGCCCATCACCGGCCCCCCTCACCAGCCACATCGGGACATGGTCGTAGGAGCAGCCAGACGCGCTCGTACGCCATGAGGGGTGGTGGTCCCGACGTGACCGACACCGCAGGCACTCCCTCCGGACGCCCGGAGGGGCCGGGGCTCGGAGCGTCGCCCACCGGGGCCGGGGTCAGACGCCGGCGGCGGCGCTGGCTGCGCTACGCGGCCACCGGGTTGGCCGTGGTGGTCCTCGGCACCGTCGGGGTCGGCTGGGCCGCGTACGAGAAGCTGAACGGGAACATCACGGCCGACAACGACGCGGCCGCCGAGCTCGCCCGGTACGAGAAGGAACGGCCCACCGCGCTGGTGCGCGACGCGCAGAACATCCTGCTGATCGGGTCGGACTCGCGCTCGGGGGCCGGGAACAAGAAGTACGGCCGCGACTCCGGGACGGAACGGTCCGACACCACGATCCTGCTGCACCTGTCGGCGAACCGGCGCAGCGCGACCGCCATGTCGCTGCCCCGCGACCTGATGGTGGACGTGCCGGGCTGCCGGCGCCCGGACGGCACCCGTACCGAGCCCATGTTCGCGATGTTCAACTACGCCTTCCAGGTGGGCGGTTCGGCCTGCACCATCCGTACCGTCGAAAAGCTCACGAACATCCGTGTCGACCATCACATGGTGGTGGACTTCCACGGCTTCAAGGACATGGTCGACGCGGTGGACGGCGTCGAGGTGTGCCTGAGGAAGCCGATCAATGACAAGGCGGCGAAGTTGAAGCTGCCCGCGGGAAAGGTCGTGCTCAACGGCGAGCAGGCGCTCGGCTATGTCCGCGCCCGCAAGAGCATCGGCAACGGCAGCGACACCGACCGCATGGACCGCCAGCAGAAGTTCCTCGGCGCGCTGGTCAACAAGGTGCGCAGCGACGATGTCCTGCTCAACCCGGCGAGGCTGTATCCGGTGCTGGACGCGGCCACCTCGTCACTGACCACCGACCCGGGGCTCGCGAGCCTGCGCGGCCTGTACGAGCTGGTGCGCGGAATGCGCGACATCCCCACGGAAAGCATGCAGTTCCTGACGGTGCCCCGGACGTCCTATGTCCTCGACGCCAACCGTGATCAGCTCGTGGAGCCCGAGGCGGCCCGGCTCTTCGCGCGGCTGCGTGCGGACCGGCCGGTGGCGGTCGCGAAGGAACCCCCCAAGCGGCTCGCTCAAGGCCAACCGCCGCATTCCGTAAGTCTGTACGGCAACTCCCTCCGTGACTACGAAGAGGAGTTGTCCGGCAACGGAATGTCGATGGCAATAGGGGCTGCCGACCTCACCGGGACACCCGATCCGACACCGACTTTCCGGGGTAACACGGCGGCTCAGGACCCCTGCGGGTAAAGCACGCGCCAAGGTGGGGAACAGCTGAGCTAAGAACTCTTTGAAAATGGGTCGGATTGCCCGGTTGTAGGGACGTTGAATTTGTCACGGTCGTCGTTCGACGCCGAACTGGGCGGATAGTGTGAGCGATCCGGTGCACCCGGCCACGAGGTCCGTCCTGGAGGTCGCGCACTGCTTGACCGAGACCCGAGCGCCTTTTGAGGGGGAAAAGGCGCCGCGTGGCCCCGACGGAGGATTCAGACAACCGTGGACGCGCAAGGCCGTGGGCGGGCGGACAACATCGACCCCGCAGACCAGTGGGTGCTCAACCCGAACACCGGTGAATACGAACTGCGACTGACTCCTTCCGGAGCGCAGCCGGGAGTGCCGCGACCGCGGAGGGGTACACCCTCCGCCGCGGCGCGCACCCGAAGCGCTCCGGGCAGGGATCGCGCGGCACCGGGCCGGGAACGTGACGCACCAGGACGGGACCGTGACGCACCCGGCACCGATGTGCCGGGGCCGCGCCGACGACGCGGCGAGCCGCCGGAACCCCTTCCGGGGCGGCGGCGCGGACGCAACAAGCCGCCCAAGAAGTCGAAGGCGAAGAAGATACTGCTCTGGACCGGCGGCGGCATGGCGCTGGTCCTGGTGGCTGTCTCGGGCGCCGCCTATGCCTACCTCAAGCACCTTGAGGGCAACGTCCAGACGACGGACGTCGGCACATCGGGCAAGAGCGGCTTCAGCAAGGACGAGGCCTTCAATCTCCTCATCATCGGCACCGACAAGCGCACCGGAGCGGGCAACTCGGGATACGGCGACAAGGGCAGCGTCGGGCACGCCGACACCAACATCCTTCTGCATGTCTCCAAGGACCGGACGAACGCGACCGCGCTGAGCATTCCGCGCGACCTCATCGTCGACGTCCCCGAGTGCAGGACGAAGCAGCCGGACGGCACGGAAAAGATCATCAAGGGCACGGACGACGTCCGCTTCAACACCAGCCTCGGGCAGTCCGACCGGAACCCGGGCTGCACGATGGACACCGTCAAGGCGGTCACCGGCATCACGGTCGACCACTTCATGATGGCCGACTTCAACGCGGTGAAGACGCTGACCAGCGCCGTGGGCGGCGTCGAGGTCTGTCTCGCCAAGAACGTCGACGACGCCAACTCGCACCTCAAGCTCTCCGCAGGCAAGCACGTCATCGAGGGTGAGCAGGCCCTCGCCTTCGTCCGCACCCGGCACAGCTTCGGCAACGCGGGCGACCTCGACCGCATCAAGGTGCAGCAGCAGTTCATCGGCTCCCTGATGCGCAAGATGAGTTCGAGCGACACCCTCACCAGCCCCACCAAGCTGTTCAAGCTGGCCGAGGCCGCCACCAAGGCGCTCACCGTGGACACCGGCATCGGCAACGTCAACACGCTCAAGGACATGGCCCTGGAGCTGAAGAAGGTGCCGCCGAAGAACATCACCTTCACCACGGTGCCGGTCCGCGACAACCCGGCGGACGGTGTCGTCCACAAGACGGTCATAGTCGACGAGACACTGGGCCCTCAGGTCTTCGACGCGATCAAGAACGACGTCTCCTTCACCGCGGTGAAGCAGAAGGAGAAGAAGGAGAAGGCCGCGGTGGCCGCCCGCCTCAAGGGCTCCCGTTCCGCCGCGTCCGACATCCGCGTCGACATCTACAACGGCGGCGCCCAAGCCGGCTCCGCACAGGAAACTCTTAACTGGCTGCAGAACACTGAGGGCGTGCTCAAGTCCAGCCAACTGGGTAACGCTCCGGAAACCCTCGGCAAGACGACCCTGGAGTACTCTCCCGACCAGGCCGACCAGGCACGCAAACTGGCGGATCTGATGGGGCTGTCCGGTTCCGCGTTGAAGCCCGGCAAGAGCGAGAAGAACTCGCAGGGGCTGCCCGCGATCGTGCTGACCCTGGGCAAGGACTTCAAGGGCGCCGGAGTGAAACTGACCGCTCCGACGAAGGCGCCGGACGTGGAGAAGTCCACGGCGGACAAAACGGTGTGCGCAAAGTGACCTAACGGGTCCGTCGAGCGTCCTACAGGACGCGAGAAGTGTCCGGCCGGGCGTGAAAACGTCCGGCCGGGCGTGCGACGGACCCGTTTGTCAGGCGCAGGGTGGGGAGAGGCTGGGAGATGGCGCAGAGCAGTGTGCGTGGGGAGGGAGCACGACCGCGTGTCCCGCAGGCCGGCGAACTGGGCTGGGACGACAGCATGTACGACGAGGGCGGCGAGCCCGTTCGTACGGCGGACGACGGCCGCATCCGGTCCGACGGCAACGGTGACGCCGACGCCGGCGCTGTCGGCGTTCGTCCGGCCGACGACACCATGCCGCTCAGTCCCCAGGGACAGGGCCGGCACGGTGGGGGCGACGGCGAAGGGCGGCAGGAGAAGACGGGCCGCCCCCGTCGCAGACGTCGAATACTGCGCTGGTCGGCGATGGTCCTGGCGGTCCTGATACTCGGCACCGCCGGTGCCGGTTATCTCTACTACCAGCACCTGAACGGCAACCTCAAGAAGGACGACCTGAACATCGGCGACGCGAAGGACCGCGCCGCCAAGTCGAAGCCGAACGCGGCGGGCCAGACCCCGCTGAACATCCTCCTGATCGGTTCGGACGCCCGGAACACGACCGAGAACCAGAAGCTCGGGGGCGCGAAGGACACGTTCGACACACCGGCCCGCGCGGACGTCCAGATGCTGCTGCACCTGTCGGCGGACCGCAGCAACATGTCGGTCGTGAGCATGCCGCGCGACACTCTGCTCCAGATACCCAACTGCACCGACCCCAGCACCGGGAAGACGTACACCGCGAGCACGTCGCTCACGATGACGAACGACTCGCTTGGCCGCGGCGGCCCCGGCTGCACGGTCGCCACCTGGGAGAAGCTGACCGACATCCACATCGACCACTTCATCATGGTCGACTTCGCGGGTGTGGTGTCGATGGCCGACGCGATCGGCGGCGTCCCCGTCTGTGTGGACGCCAACATCTACTCGCACACCTCCACCGGTCACGGCTCCGGGCTGAAGCTCGAGGCGGGCACGACGTCCGTCAAGGGCAAGCAGGCCCTGCAGTGGCTGCGGACGCGGTACGGCTTCGAGGACGGCAGCGACATCTCCCGGACCAAGGCCCAGCACCAGTACATGAACTCGATGGTGCGCCAGCTGCGCGAGAACGCCACGCTGAGCAACCCGGGCAAGCTGCGGAGTCTCGCGGAGACGGCCACCAACGCGCTGACCGTGGACAAGGGTCTGGGCACGGTGACCGATCTCTACGATCTCAGCAACGAGCTGAAGAAGGTCCCGACCAAGCGCATCACCATGACCACCATGCCGTGGGTGTACTCCTCCGACGGCAACCGGGTGCTCCCCAAGCCGACGGACGCGGACCAGGTCTGGCGCCTGCTGCGCGAGGACATCGCGCTGGACGGCAAGGACAAGAAGAAGACCCCCGCCGAGAAGACGTCCTCGGATCCGGCCGCGGCGGACGACAAGATCGCGGTGCAGGTGCAGAACGGCACGCGCACCAGCGTGCTCGCGCCGGTCCCCGGACGCGCGAGCGCGGTGACCGAGCTGCTCGTCGGCAAGGGGTTCACGCAGTCGAAGGCCGACCTTTCGGCGGCGACCGCCGAGGCCACCACGGTGATCCGCTACCCGAGCGCCGATCTGGAGGGTGACGCCCTGCGGGTCGCCAAGGCCCTCGGGATGTCGACGCACGCGGTGGAGAAGTCGGCGGACGTCTCCGGCGTCACGCTGGTCGTCGGCGCGGACTGGCGGGACGGGACGGCGTACAAGGCACCCGTGGACGACGACTCGACGCCCGCGTCCGCGAAGCTGGACAAGGGCGCGGACACCGGCGCCTGCATGCACGTCAACCCGGACTACACCTGGTCGTAGCACCGGCCCGCAAACGGCAGTTGGGCCCTTCTCGAAGTCGAGAGGGGCCCAACTCATGTGCGAACGGGTCCCGTTGGAGCCGGAAGCGGATTCATCCACAGCCGGACAGGCTCAGTTGGAGCTGCCGAGGACCGCGGGGCGCCGGGACGCGATGACCTTCCCGGCCTGCGACTTCGGGCGCGGTGATACAGGTCACGCCGGTACAGGTTGCCCTGCCCGACACCCCTTCGGGATGATCATTTTCGCTCTGCAGTAAACCTGATGGGGACTCAACAATGAACATGAGCAAGCGACTTGGCTCCGCAACGGCCGTCCTCGGCCTTACCGTCGCGGGAATGGTCGCCGCCACCGGCAGCGCCGAGGCCGCAGCCTCCTACAACGGCGGCTGCGGGTCCGGTTACAGCGTGGTCGGCTCCAAGGACGTCGGCGACGGCACCGCCTTCATCACGTACAGCAGCGCCACTGGCTACAACTGCGTCGTCACCGTCAACGACCACCCGGGCACGTCGACGTATCTGGACGCCCGACTGCGGATCCACAGAACCGACGCCGTATGGAAGGCCAGCGAGATGGACGCCGGCACCTACAGCTCCTACGCGGGCCCCGTCTACGTGTACGCCGCCCACTCCTGCATCGACTACGGCGGTTCCGCGGGCAACTCGAGCTACATCCAGATCGATTACGCCGTCCACTGCGGCTGACGAGCACGGGCTGCTGAGCGGCCCGCGAACGGATCAGGGCCTCCTTGGCAGCTCGGGCGTGAGTATCGGCTCGAGCGCAAGGAGGCCCTTCCCTGCTGTCGCCTCAGCGGGTCCCGCTGAGGACCGCCGGCCGACGTGATGCGACTACCTTCTTCGCCAGGGACTTGGGGCTGGTCAGGAAGCCCCAGCCCCACGACATGTGCATGGTGGCGAGGGCGACCGGGATCTGCAGACGGGCCCTGAAAGGCAGCCCCTTGCCCGCCGGGAGCGAGCCCGCGGCGATGGCGGCGAGGTAACCGGCCGGCACGACGAAGGCCCACGGGGTCAGTGCGGCGCCGACCACGACGCCGGCCGCTATCGCGCACACCGCGGCCGGTGGGGCGAGGTAGCGCAGGTTGATGGAGCCCTCGTGGTAGCGGGCGACTACGTGCCGCCAGCGGCCGTAGTCCTTGTACTGCTTGGCGAGCGCCTTGACGGACGGGCGCGGCCGGTAGGACACCTTCAGTTCGGGCGAGAACCAGATGAGCCCGCCCGCCTCCCGGATCCGGAAGTTCAGCTCCCAGTCCTGGGCGCGGATGAACTCCTCGTTGTAGCCGCCCTGCTGCTCCAGGGCCTCGCGCCGGAACACCCCGAGATACACGGTCTCGGCCGGGCCCGCCTCACCGCCGGTGTGGAAGGCCGCGTTGCCCACGCCGATCTTCGACGTCATGGCGGCGGCGACGGCGTGCTCCCAGTCGTTCTCGCCCTCGGCGTGCATGATGCCGCCGACGTTCTGCGCGCCGGTCTCCTCCAGGAGCCGTACGGCGGTGGCGATGTAGTTCGGGGAGAGGATGCCGTGCCCGTCGACACGCACGACGACGGGGTGCCGGGACGCCTTGATCGCGGCATTCAGCGCCGCGGGCGTCCGGCCGGTCGGGTTCGGCACCGTGTGGACCCTCGGGTCCTCACGGACGAGTTCGGCGGCGATCTCGTCCGTCCGGTCCGTGGAGGGACCGATGGCGATCACGACCTCCATCTCGCCGTCGTACCGCTGGGCCAGGATCGCTTGGACGGCCCCGCGCAGATGCCGCTCCTCGTTGAGGACGGGCATGATCACAGAAACGGCGGGGGACCGCACGTCAGGCTTCTCGCTCATCGGAACTCACGTTACCGCGAACGGGGGACACGGTCGCGCGCCGCCCGGCGTAAGGACCGGGCCGCAGATCGTATGGGCCTACCGTGCTCACGGATCCCCACGCCGAGCGGAACGCGGCCCGGCCGGCCCCGCGGAACGCTTCCCTCCCCCGTCCAGCCTCGCGGAGGTGTCCCCCTTGCCCACGCCGCCCCGCTCCCCCGTCCGCCCTCAGCGCCCCCCGCGGCCGTCTCCCGCACGGCGTCCCGCCCGGCGCTCGGACGGACGCCCCGTACGCCCCGTACGGCGCAAGAAGCCGCGCTGGGCCATGCGGGCGGTGACCACCGTCTCCGTGGTGGTCCTCGCCTCGGCGGGCATCGGGCACGCGGTGCTGAGCAGCCTGGACGCGGACATCGCCCGGGTCGACCCGTTCAAGGACATGAAGAACCGGCCCGAGGGCGGCCACGGCATGAATCTCCTGCTGGTCGGCACCGACGGCCGGGAGAAGATCACCGAGGCGGAGCGGCGGAAGTACCGGCTCGGCGGCACGCCCTGCCACTGCACCGACACGGTCATGATCGTGCACATCTCGGAGGACCGGGAGCGCGCCAGCATCGTCAGTCTGCCGCGCGACTCCTACGCCGAGGCACCCGCGCACACCGACGCGGTCACCGGCGAACGGCACGGCGCCCACCCCCTCAAGCTGAACGCTGCGTACGCGGAGGGCGGCCCGACCCTGACCGTGCGGACCGTCGAGAACATGACCCACGTGAAGATCGACCACTATCTGGAGGTCGACTTCACCAGCTTCATGAAGACGGTGGACGTGCTCGGCGGCGTCCGTATCTGCACCGCGCAGCCGCTGAAGGACAAGTACACCGGCCTCGACCTGACGGCCGGCTCGCATCTGCTGGGCGGCGGGCAGGCCCTTCAGTACGTACGGTCCCGGCACACCGACGGCTCCTCCGACCTCGGCCGGATGAAGCGCCAGCAGCGCTTCCTGGCGGCGCTCGTCGGACAGGCCACGTCGTCCGGGGTGCTGCTGAACCCGATGAAGTTCCGTGACGTGACACGGGCGGTGCTGGGCTCGGTGCGGGCCGACAAGGGCTTCGGCACGGACGAACTGCTGGATCTGGGCCGGGCGATGCGGAACTTCTCGCCGTCCTCGTCCGAGTTCACGACCGTGCCGATCGGACAGATGGCCTATGCCGTCAAGGGCATCGGCTCGACCCTGAAATGGGACGAGCCGAAGTCGAGGAATCTCTTCGAGTCCCTGCGGGCCGACAAGCCGCTCGCGGCGCCCCGGTCGCCCCGGGCCCCGCGGCCCCGGACCGTCCGGGTCGCGGTGGCCCCGCAGCAGATCCGGGTCCAGGTCGAGAACGGGACCGCCACGACGGGTCTCGGCAAGCGGGTCGACGGCGCGCTCGCCGCCACCGGGTTCCGGACGACGGGCCGGCCCGCCACGGCCCCCGACCGCACGGTCCGGCGCACCGTCGTCGCGTACGACCCCCGATGGGACCGCTCGGCGAGGTCGCTCGCGGCCGCGCTGCCCGGTTCCGAGCTGCGCGCGGTCGCCGGGCAGGGCCCGCTGCTGAAGGTGATCGCCGGAACGGACTTCAAGCAGGTGACACGGGTCCGGGCGGAGGATCCGCATCAGGGGGAGTTCGGGGTGGTGACGGGAGACCAGGTGGTCTGTCCGTGACGACTCCGAACGCCCGGCCGGGGCCTCCCCGACCCTGACCGGCCGATCCTCGCGTCAGGTCGCTGTCCGGTCACCCGGTCGGTACCGGTCTCGTCATCTCGTCGGTGCGTGGTCGTCGTACCCAGTCCTCGTGCCTAGTCGTCGAGGCCTTCCGCCGCGCGCTTCTCGCGGAGTTCCATGATCGCGCGGCGGCGGGCCAGCCGGTGGGTGCGGCGGATCTGCGCCTCCTGGTAGCGGCGCTCGTCGCGCTCGGTCTCGACGATGACGGGCGGGACCCGGCGGGGCTTGCCGTCCGCGTCGACGGCGGCGAAGACGAGATAGGCCGAACCGACCTGCTGAGGCGGCGTGGACTCGTTCCAGCGCTCGGCGAGGACCCGGACACCGACCTCCATCGAGGTACGTCCGGTCCAGTTCACCTGGGCCTTCACATGGACCAGGTCACCCACGCGGACGGGCTCCAGGAAGGCCATCTCGTCCATCGAGGCGGTGACCGCGGGCCCGCCGGAGTGCCGCCCCGCCACCGCGCCCGCCGCGTCGTCGACCAGCTTCATGATCACTCCACCGTGCACGGAGCCCAGAAGGTTCGTGTCGTTGTGGGTCATGATGTGGCTGAGGGTGGTTCGGGACGCCGAGGTCGGCTTGCCCGGTATGTCGGATTCCGGGTTGGGAGCCTGGTCTGTCATGTCCTCCACCTTATGCCGGGGCGCGCGACCGTCGCTTTGCATCAGCTCTGCAACAGGCGTGACCCAGATCTCCCGGCTCTCTTGTAAGACTCATAGTGGAGAGCGGCACACTGGTCGGCATGAACGATTGGCCTGGGGGCACCTCCCGTCCGAGCGAGTCCGAGGGCGGGGGCGGGTGGCCCGACGACAACCGCGGCAACGGCGGCAACCGCTACGGACGCGGCAGCGCGGGCGCACAGCCTGAGAGCGCCCGCGTCATGCGACAGGTCCGCCGTGGGCCGGCCGCACCCGCTCCGGGCCAGGACGCGCCGCCGTACGGCGGCGGTGTGCCCCGTCAGCCGTCGTACGTCGACGGCCAGGGCTACGTCGACGGCCAGGGCTACGACAACGGGTACGACTCCGGCTACAACAGCGGCCATGTGTATGGGAACCCCAACGGGCCCGGCGGTCCGCAGGGCCCGGGCGGTGGCGGCGCGTACCAGCAGCGCCCCGCGCCGAACTGGCGGCGCCGGATCAAGTGGACCGCGATCACGCTGGTCACCGCGCTGGTCGTGGTCTCCGTCGGCACGTACTTCTGGGCGGACTCCAAGCTCCACCGTGACGTGGATCTCTCCAAGGTCATAGACAGGCCGGAGACCGGTCAGGGCACGAACTATCTGATCGTCGGCTCCGACAGCCGCGCCGGCCTGACCTCCGCGGACAAGAAGAAGCTGCACACCGGCTCCGCCGAGGGCAAGCGCACCGACTCGATGATGATCCTGCACACCGGGAGCAACGGCTCGACGCTGCTCTCGCTGCCGCGTGACTCGAACGTCACGATCCCGAAGTTCCAGGGCTCCGAGTCCGGCAAGATCAAGGGCCCGCTGGGCGCGAACAAGCTGAACGCGGCCTACGCGTTCGACGGCCCCACGCTCCTGGTCAGGACCGTCGAGTACAACACCGGCCTGCACATCGACCACTACGTGGAGATCGGCTTCGCCGGGTTCGCGGGCATCGTCGACGCGGTCGGCGGGGTCGACATGACCCTCGACCAGGGCTTCAAGGACAAGTACTCGGGCGCCGACTTCAAGGCGGGCAAGCAGACTCTGAACGGCGAGCAGGCCCTCGCCTTCGTCCGTACCCGGCACGCCTTCGCCGCCTCGGATCTGCAGCGCACCAAGAACCAGCAGAAGTTCCTGGCCGCCCTGGCCCACCAGGTCGCGACCCCCTCGACGGTCCTGAACCCCTTCAAGCTCTACCCGACGATGGGCGCGGGCCTCGACTCGCTGGTCGTCGACAAGGACATGAGCCTGTGGGACCTGGCCGACATGTTCTGGGCCATGAAGGGCGTCACCGGCGGCGACGGCAAGTCCATGAACATGCCGATATCCGGTTCCGTCGGCGGCAACCTCGTCTGGGACAAGACGAAGATGAAGACGCTCGTGGACGAGCTCAAGAACGACGAGACGGTCACGGTGTCGGGCAACTGACCCACCTCCACGCACCGTTGCCGGCGAACCGCCCCACCGTCACAGGTGGTCGCCGGCCAACTGACCCACCGACACCGGCGCTTGCCGATGTCGGTGGGTCAGTTGCGTAGGGTGATGCGGCCCCGAGTGCGCGGGCCGTCGAACTTGGAGCGGTCGACGACGGGCTTCGGCGCCGGTTCCGCGGCCATGAGGCGGATGGTGTCGCGGCCCGCCAGGGCGGTGCACCACTGGGCCAGGTGGGGGCGGGTGCCACGCGGCCCCGACGCCTCCTCCCACAGGTCCCGGACCGAGTCGGCCCGCCGGTCGTCGAGTACGCCGGACAGCGGCCGCAGGGGCTTGCCGGGCGAGCCGGGCGAGACGTACGCGTCCTGGCTCAGGACACGGCCCACCACCAGCGCCGCCTTGTAGCGGTCGCTGTCCACCGTGGCGGTGCCGGCGGCGGCCAGCGGGTCGTGCCAGTCGGGGGTGTCCGCCTGTTCCAGGACCGGGGGCCGGCCGGCCATGCGTACGCCGTCGCAGTCCAGGAGATACGGGGCGGGTCCGGGCCGGACGGTCCACAGCACGTTCGCGTGGGACACGTCACCGACGACCAGCCCCAGGGTGTGCAGCCACCGCAGGAGTCCGAGGACGGCGACCACCAGCGCGTACCGCTCGGCCGGCGACGGCTGCGCGACGGCCTGCCAGGCCGGCCTCGGCGGCCGGAGCAGATAGGACAGGTCGGTCAGCCGGGCCTCACCGCGCGAGGTCCGCCAGGTCATGGAGTCCGGCGCGCGACGCATCAGGAAGCCCGTCGCCCTGCCTCCGTCCATGACCCGGCACAGCGGCCACGCCGTCTCCCGGTCCAGCCGCTCCCGGTCGGCAGGCGCGAGCCCCTGGCGCAGGGCGACGAGTGCCGCGAGTTCCCCGCCGTCGGCCTTCCCCGGCTCGCGGTAGCTCTTGTACAGCAGCCGGCCGGGACCCGTGACGTCGTACACCTCGCCCTGGCCGCCGTCGCCGACGCGCGCTCCGAGGGTGAGCGGGCCGAGGGGCACGTCGGCGCCGTCGTCGGCGCTCACGGCACGGCCTCCCACAGGACGACGGCGGTGCGGTCGTCGTCGTACGACTTCACCCGGTACTGCAGCTGCCACAGGAAGTCGGCCGGTCCGGGCACGGCCCCCTCCCCCCAACCGGACCCCAGGAAGTCCCGCATCCCGGCGTCCCCGGCGAGCGGCGTGGACAGGCCGTCCGTGCACAGCACGAGGACGTCGCCGGGCAGGGCCGGGGCGAGGAGGCAGGCGCGGGCGCGGTGCCCGTGCGGCAGGGCGGCGGTGCGGGTGTCGATCATTCCGTCGCCGTCGTGCTCGGGGTCCGTGAGGGACAGGTTCCACTCACCGGCCCGCAACAGCGCCGTACCGCCGTCGCCGACGGCCAGGAAGCCGCGGGTGCGCACGCGGGGGTCGAGCGGGACGAGCAGGGCGCGCAGGGTGGTGGCGTACGCGGCGGGGTCGTCGCCGTGCTCGCGGGCTCGGTGCGCGAGCAGGGTCGCGACCCGTCCGACCGCGATGTCCGCCAGTACGGCGAACCCCGGCCGGTCGCCCGCGCGCAGCGTCTCGGCGAGTTCCGCGGACACGCTGTCCAGCTCCATCGCGGCGAGCCGGCAGGCCTCCTGGGACCCGACGTGCGAACGGGCCGCCGACCCCACGCCGTCCGCCACCGCGAGCAGCAGCAACCCGTCCGCGCCGGGCGCCCCGAGGCGCACCACGGCCAGGGAGTCCTGGCGCGGCTCGCCCTGATAGCGGTGCGAGTCGCCGCGCACGGACGCCGCCCGCACGGTCAGAGCGCCGTACCCGGCGCCGTCCACCACCATGTCGGGCGTCAGCGCCGCGGTCGGGTCCTGCCGGACCGAGGGAAGCTCCAGGGGCTCCGGCGCGTACAGCGGGGGCTTGGGTCCGGAGTGCCGCGGCGCGCCGAGCGTCGGAACGAGCCCGACCCGCGCGGCGGGCTCCTCGGACGCGGGTGCGGGTGCGGGGGTGAAAGTGGATGCGGGCGCGGGTGTGGCTGGGGGCTCGGGCCCGGGCTCGGGCTGCATGTGCACGCGCGGGAGCGAGGGCTGTACCGGACCGTGCGACGGCTGCTGCCGTACGAAGCCGGGCTGGGGAAACGGCGGCGTCGGCGTCGGCTCGTACGCGGGCCGGCCCGACGGCGGCGGCTCGTACGAAGATGAGGACGGCGACTGCGAGGTGGGCCCGTACGGCAAGGGTGGTGCCACGGACGCCTCGGGCGCGGTGACGGCCGTGTCGGGCTCCGGCTGGTCCTTGAAGACCTGGTCGACGCTCTGCCAGGTCTCGTCCAGCGGGTCGGGCTGCCGCGCGTCCGGCCAGCGGAACTCCGGTTGCGGCACGGCTGGTTGTCGCACATCCGGCTGTCTCGTATCCGGCCGTCGCACTTCCGCCCGGCCCGCGTGCGGCCGGCTCCCGTGTACCTGATCCCCCTGTCCCTGATTCCCCTGTGCCCGGCTCTCGTGGGCACGGCTCCCGGCCGGCTCCCGTGCGTCGGACTCGCGTGCATCGGGCTCGCGTGTGTCGGGCTGCCGTGGGCCGGTGCGGGACGATCCGGCGGCGTTCATGTCGTTCCCCATCGGTGCGACCTCACAGCTTGTCGAGAGAGACGATGGAGAAGCCGGGCACGGTGTCGTCCACGGCCAGCGTGAACCCGTTGCCGCCGTCCGCCCCGATGCTCCCGGCGGACCGGACGATCGACCGCGTGAGGCTGGAGGCGAATTCGCGCAGCGCCTGGGCCGGTGACACCGAGGAGTCCTTCTGCATGAACGCGCGGAAGTTGGCTACCCGCGCGATCGTCGACTCCTGCGCCTCGCCGATGCCGAAGGCGATGATCTTCGGGCAGAACCGTGACTGGGTGATCTCCTTGTACGCCTGGTCCCAGTCCGGGTCGGTGGGAATGCCGTCGGAGAGGAAGAAGACGACAGGTCGGTACACCTCGTGACCCTCCGCCTTCAGCCCCGCCACATCGGCCTCGACGCAGCGCAGCAGGGTGCGGAACGCGTCGCCGTACGAGGTGAGCCCGCCCGCGGCGAGCGCGGGGACCGAGTCGATGTCGCTGAGGTCGACGAGCGGTTGCAGCACGGTGGCGGTGTCGGAGAAGCCGATGAGGCAGAAACGCGTCTTGTCGGCGACGGTCGGGTTGGTGCTGATCTCGTGGTGCAGGTCCGGGAGCGCGCCGTTGATGGCGTCGATCGGCTCGCCGATCATCGACCCGGACTCGTCGCAGAGCAGGTAGAAGGGCAGGATCTGCAAGGTCTCGTACCTCCGGGTCAGTACGTGTAGAAGTAGATCTCGATGTCGGCGTGGCCCGTGGAGGCTCCGCCCTTCCAGAAGTCGCGGGTGGTGGCGGCGCGGAACATGCCCGGACGGGCCTTCTCCAGCAAGGCGTTGACCTCGTGGGCGTAACGGCCGCCGGCGCCCGGGTCGGTGTGGCGTCCGAAGGTCAGCACGAAGGCGGCGCGCCGGCCCTGGTAGCGCGCGGTCGCCCCGCGCAGTGCCCGCACGATGCCTTCGTCGTCGCCCGCGGGCGCGTCGACGGCCACCTTGACCGGTGTGCGGACCACCGCCCGCGGGCCGGTGTGCCGGGACTTCTTCCCGGCGGCCGAGGGGTCGGACGAAGAGGCGGGGTGCTTCTCGGCGGCCTGCGGGTCGCCCTGGTCCCCCATGGCCACCAGGGCGAGGACGAGCAGCATGTCCGCGAACAGCCAGCCCGCCATGTGCAGCGGCTGGAACCTTCCACCGCGCTTCATCGGGCCTCGGTCAGGGAGGCGGGAGGCAGCTGCGGGGGCTCACGACGGGGGTCGGCCGGGTCGGCCGGCCGGGGACCGGGCCGCCCCGGCTTGTCGGCGGGAGCGCCGATCCGGTCGGCGGGCACGCCGGTCCCGTCGGCGGGAGCGCCGATCCGATCGGCAGGCGCGTCGGCCGGGTCGGCGGGACGGCCGTGCCGGTCGGCAGGCGCGTCGGCCGGGTCGGCGGGACGGCCGTGCCGGTCGGCAGGCGCGTTGGCCCGGTCGGCGGGACGGCCACGGTGGTCGGCAGGACCGCCGGTTCCGTCGGCGGGAGCGCCGATCCGATCGGCAGGCGCGTCGGCCGGGTCGGCAGGCGTGCCGGCCCGGTCGACAGGCGCCCCGGCCCGGTCGGCGGGACGGCCACGGTGGTCGGCAGGACCGCCGGTTCCGTCGGCGGGACGGCCACGGTGGTCGGCTGGGCTCTCGGCGCTTTCGGTCCGGTCCGCTCGGCCCATCTGGTCCCCCGGATGCGTCAGGTTCGCGCGCACCCGGCGGTCCGACCGCAACTCGTCCACGAGTCGGACGAATTCATCCGCGG
The DNA here is from genome assembly GCF_042871525.1 of Streptomyces sp. NPDC005784. Classification (NCBI taxonomy): domain Bacteria; kingdom Bacillati; phylum Actinomycetota; class Actinomycetes; order Kitasatosporales; family Streptomycetaceae; genus Streptomyces; species Streptomyces sp. NPDC005784. The sequence goes on along the minus strand of NZ_JBIAIQ010000009.1, from coordinate 241,305 downwards.
CGGCCCGCAACGCACCGCTCTGGGCGTTCAGTTCGCGCACCGCCTGCTGGGACTCCTCGACCGCTCGGGCCGTACCGTCCGCCACCTCTGCGAACCGGCCGAGGAGTTGGGCGGAGATGTCCGACGCCACCTCGATGCCGGTGGTGTAGGCACGCTGGGACGCGGCCAGCACGGTGACGGAGTCCTCGACGCGGTCACCGGCGCCCTGCACGGCGAGCCGCACCTCACCGCTCGCGTCGCGGACGTCGTCGAGCGCCTTGCGGACCTGCGCCCCGCCGTCACTGACGGCGGCCTCGACCCGGCCCACCGCGACTTCCAGGGGCTTGATGGAGGCGTCGACCCCGGCCAGCCTGCGTTCGGCGGCCTCCACCGCGTCGCCCACGGCCGAGGCGGCCGACGTCAGGTTCTTCTGGACCCGGACAGCTTTGTCGCCGAGCCGGCCGAGGGTGGCGGCGACTCCGGTGAGCTCGGCCGCGAAGCGTTGCGGGGAGCTCGACCGCTGCTGGTTCAGCACGAGTTGGGCACGGGTCAGCGCCGGGACGAGCGCCGCCATCAGCTCCTCGGAGCAGCGGTCGGCATCCGCCTCCCGGCGGGCGACGGCGGACCGCCGCAGGCCGTGCACGAGCACCAGGGCGAAGAGCACCGCGATGGCGACGGTGGCGCTCATCGCCACATGACCGAAGGTGAAGGCGCCGGTGAGGTGCCCCTCGAAACCTGACTGCCACAGCTGGAGGAAGGGCCGGGCGGCGGCCTTCGGATCCGCGCCGGTCAGCGCTCCGTACGCACTCGACGCCCGGGTCAGTCCGTACCAGGTGAGCATCAGCGGTACGAAGACCAGCGCGCCCAGCACCCCTTCGGCATAGGACCAGAGCGTGTGCTCCGCGCCCTGGCCACCGGTCGCCCGGAGGCTCTCGGGGCGGGCGTAGGCGGCGAGGAGGTCGAGTTCGGACCAGGGCTCCAGCGCGGTGACGTCCTGGTCCCGGAGCGCCGCCGCGAGCGCGGTCAGCTCTTCCTTCCGGGTTCCGAGCGCCGGCCGCTCCGCGAGGTCCTTGAGGCTCTGCGCGATCACATGACGGTCCATCAGGGCGTCTGACGGCATGCCCACCCCCACAACACGACGGACGCGGGGGCGTGTTGACGGCAACCATGGATCCCCACCCGTGTCGCGTGCCCCGTGCCCCCGCCGGTTCACACGCACCAGACGCGCGACCGAGGGCACAGAGAGTACTCCAGTCGACACGCTCCGCGCATAAACTCCGGACATACCCGCCGCTCTCCCCAACGGCGGCGCGAGGGGGAACAGTTGAGCAACGACGAGCGTGCGCGAGCGACCATCCGCCTGAGGCCCACGCCCGGCACCCAACCCCGGACCGGCCCACAGCGAGCGGCACCGACACCGCATGAGGTGCGACGGCTTCCCGCCGGGCGCGCCGACACGGCGCTGACCAGATCGGCACCGCAGGCCCGCATCACGGGCCGCGGCGTCCTTCAGGTGAACCTCAACCGGCCGCCGGGGACCGGGGCCGACCTCGACCTCGGCTGCATGGCCGCGTTCACGGACGGCGCGGCCGCGGCCGTGCAGCCGCTGGGGAACAACTTCGGCTCACTGGCACGGTGGCCGTACATGCGACTCGACCAGGACGACCGCACCGGTGACTCCTCGGACGGGGAGACTCTCCGGGTGGACCTGGAGCGGCGCGAACTCTTCCGGCAACTGCTCTTCCACGTCTATGTGTACAGCGGCGCCGTGGATTTCCGGAGCCTGGGCGCCACGGCCACCGTGTCCGCGCCGTCCGGCGGTTTCCGCATCGCCCTCGACGACTCCCCCGAGGGGGCCACGGGCTGCGCCATCGCCCTGGCCACGCCCGCGGAGGGCGGTCTCATGGTCAGCCGCGAGGTCCGCTGGTTCACCGGCACGCCGCGGCGGTCGGTCCAGGAGCAGCTGGACAGCGCCTACGGTTTCGGCCTCTCGTGGGTGCGGATGAGGAAGGACTGACCCGCGCCGACGCCGTGCGCGGCGGGTCGGGTCAGGTCAGGTCAGGTCGAGGGATCGGGGCGGGAAGACAAAAGGTGAGAGGCACCCACCAGGTGCCTCTCACCTCTACTGCCGATCCGCCGGCGATTTGCTGCCGATCTGCTGGCGATGTACCGCCAACGGGCGGCGTACTAAGGCAGGTTGCGCGCCATCACGATCCGCTGAACTTGGTTCGTGCCCTCATAGATCTGGGTGATCTTCGCGTCGCGCATCATGCGCTCGACCGGGTAGTCGCGCGTGTAGCCGTAGCCGCCGAGGAGCTGGACGGCGTCCGTGGTGACCTCCATGGCGACGTCCGAGGCGAAGCACTTGGCGGCGGCGCCCTGGAAGGTGAGGTCCTTGTCGCCGCGCTCCGACTTGGCGGCGGCCGCGTACGTCAGCTGGCGGGCGGCCTCGATCTTCATGGCCATGTCGGCGAGCATGAACTGGATGCCCTGGAAGTCGGCGATCGGCTTGCCGAACTGCTTGCGCTCCTGGACGTAGCCCTTGGCGTAGTCGAGGGCGCCCTGGGCGACACCGAGGGCCTGGGCCGCGATGGTGACGCGGGTGTGGTCCAGCGTCTTCATGGCTGTCGCGAAGCCGGTGCCCTCCTCGCCGATCATGCGGTCGGCGGGGATGCGGACGTTGTCGAGGTAGACCTCGCGGGTCGGGCTGCCCTTGATGCCGAGCTTGCGCTCCGGGGCGCCGAAGGAGACGCCCTCGTCGGACTTCTCGACGACGAACGCGCTGATGCCCTTGGAGCGCTTCGTCGGGTCGGTCACCGCCATGACCGTGTAGTACTCGGAGACGCCCGCGTTCGTGATCCAGCGCTTGACGCCGTTCAGGACCCAGAAGTCGCCGTCACGGACGGCCTTCGTCTTCATGCCGGCCGCGTCCGAACCGGCGTCCGGCTCGGAGAGGCAGTACGAGAACATTCCGTCGCCCTTGGCGAGCGGGCCCAGGTACTTCTTCTTCAGCTCCTCGGAGCCGGAGAGGATCACCGGCAGCGAGCCCAGCTTGTTCACCGCGGGGATGAGGGAGGAGGACACACAGACGCGGGCCACCTCCTCGATCACGATGACCGTCGCGAGGGCGTCGGCGCCCGCGCCGCCGTACTCCTCGGGTACGTGCACCGCGTGCAGGTCGCTGGCGACCAGGGCGTCCAGCGCCTCCTGTGGGAAGCGGGCCTCCTCGTCGACCGCCGCCGCGTACGGCGCGATCTTCGCCTCGGCCAGCGAACGGATCGCGTCCCGGAGCATGTCGTGCTCCTCGGACGGGCGGTACAGGTCGAAATCAGCCGATCCGGCCAAGGTCTCTCACGCTCCAAGTGATGCTGTGCTGGCTGCGCTAACTACCGTTAAGTAACACAAATTTTAAGGGCCTGCCCGCCAGACGGATACGTGAGCTTGGCGACAGGGGGAAAACCGCCCGTGAAAGCGCTCCCCCGCGCCCCGACTATGCTCGGGCGCGCACCGACGCCGCACACCTCAGGAGCACCCATGGCCCTCAAGATCACCGTGATCGGCACCGGCTACCTCGGCGCCACCCACGCCGCGGCCATGGCCGAGCTCGGCTTCGAGGTCCTCGGGCTCGATGTGGTGCCGGAGAAGATCGAGATGCTCCAGCGGGGCGAGGTCCCGATGTTCGAGCCCGGTCTCGAAGAACTGCTGCGCAAGCACGTGGCCGGGATCGAGGGCTCCACGGGCCGGCTCCGCTTCACCATGGACTGGGCCGAGGTCGGGGCCTTCGGCGACGTCCACTTCGTCTGTGTGAACACGCCCCAGAAGCACGGCGAGTACGCGTGCGACATGTCGTACGTCGACGCGGCCTTCGAGTCGCTGGCGCCGCATCTGCGCGGTCCCGCCCTCGTCGTCGGCAAGTCCACCGTGCCGGTCGGCTCGGCGGCGCGGCTGGCCGCCCGGCTCGTCGAGCTCGCGCCCGCCGGTGAGGACGCCGAGCTGGCCTGGAACCCGGAGTTCCTGCGTGAGGGCTTCGCCGTGAACGACACGCTGCACCCCGACCGGATCGTGGTGGGCGTGCGCAGCGAGCGCGCCGAGAAGCTGCTGCGCGAGGTCTACGTGACTCCGGTCGCCGACGGTTCGCCCTTCGTCGTGACCGACTTCCCGACCGCCGAACTGGTGAAGACCTCCGCGAACTCCTTCCTCGCCACCAAGATCTCCTTCATCAACGCGATGGCCGAGGTCTGTGAGGCCGCCGAGGGCGACGTCGCCAAGCTGGCCGAGGCCATAGGGCACGACGAGCGGATCGGGAAGAAGTTCCTGAGGGCCGGGATCGGCTTCGGCGGCGGCTGTCTGCCCAAGGACATCCGCGCCTTCATGGCGCGCGCCGGTGAGCTGGGCGCCGACCAGGCACTGACCTTCCTGCGCGAGGTCGACACCATCAACATGCGGCGCCGCGGCCAGATGGTGGAGATGGCCCGCGAGGCCCTCGGCGGCGGCTCGTTCCTCGGCAAGCGGGTCGCCGTGCTCGGCGCGACCTTCAAGCCCGACTCCGACGACGTACGCGACTCCCCGGCACTGAACGTCGCCGGGCAGATCCACCTCCAGGGCGGCCAGGTCACCGTCTACGACCCGAAGGGCATGGCGAACGCCAAGAGGCTCTTCCCGACGCTCGGGTACGCCGACTCCGCCGTGCAGGCCGTCCGGGGCGCCGATGTCGTCCTGCACCTGACGGAGTGGCGCGAGTTCCGCGAGCTGGACCCGGCGGTGCTGGGCGAGGCGGTCACGTCCCGGGTGCTGCTGGACGGGCGGAACGCGCTGGACCCGGAGACGTGGCGCCGGGCCGGCTGGAGCTACCGGGCCATGGGGCGGCCCACCGCCTGATCCACGCCATCGGCCGGCGCCCGTCGGGGCACCGGCCGAGGTCTGTCGCGGACGACGCCGGTCCGGCCGAGGCTCAGTCGGCCGGACCGGCGTCGGTTGCATTCTGCACCACTTCGCTGTGCGGTGACCGGAGACCTCCGGACTCCGTCCGCCCCCGTCCGCCTCCCCGCCCTGTCGCCGGTCCGGCTCCTGGTCGGGATTCCGGGACGCCTTCCGTGCGACGTCGGCGCGGCTTCGGGACGACTTCCGTGCGACGTCGGTGCGGCTTCGGGACGACTTCCGTGCGACGTCGGTGCGGCTTCGGTGCGGCTTTCGGTTCCGCTCCTGGTCGGCTGCCTGGTACGGCGTCCTGCCAGGTTTTCCGCCGCCGACGCCTACTTGGCGCGGTAACGGCGCATCTTGGCGCGCGCCCCGCACACCGACATCGAGCACCAGCGGCCGCGGCCCGCCGGCGAGCGGTCGTAGTACGCCCAATGGCAGGTCGGGGCCTCGCACGCCTTCAGCCGCGGCCAGGTGCCCTCGACCAGCGACTCGGCGATCGCGGCGGCGATCCGGAAGGCCAGGGGGACCGGAGAGGCCGGAGACGCCGGAGAAGCCGAGGAGGAGGCGCGGGAGGTCTCGTCGGTGGAGGGGACCAGGCGCGCGGCGCCGCCGCCCTCGTCGACCGCCACCCGCAGGGGCGCACGGGCGAGGAGTTCCCCGAGGGGGGCCACCTTCAGGTGCGCCGGATGGCCCGCGTGCGCCAGGCACACCGCCCGCAGCGACTCGCGCAGCTCGCGTGCCCCCTCCGCCTCGCCCGCCGCCAGGCCGAAGCGCGCCAGCCCCTCGGACGTGTCGAGGGAGTCGGCGCCCGACTCAATGTCCAGGGTGTTCACCAGGGCCTGGACCAGGGCCAGACCGCCGGGTGCGGGCGCTCGGTCATTCATGCTTGCGACGTTACCTCTTATGGGGGAGCATGCAGTAACCGTTACTTCTTGAAGCGGCTTACAGGTAACTCGCTCACAGGTAACTCGTCATTCATCGGTGTTGCTGCAGATCCCACGGAGGAAGTCATGGCTCTCGCCAAACTGGACGTCGTCGTCCTGGACTGTCCCGACCCGCGCGCGCTGGCCGAGTTCTACGCCGGGGTGCTCGGCGGCACCATCACGGACCAGACCGACTGGATCGACCTGGAGGTGCCCGGCGGTCAGCAGCTGGCGTTCCAGGCCGCGCCCGAACACGTACCGCCGCGTTGGCCCTCGCCCGACGGCTCGCAGCAGTTCCATCTGGACCTGAAGGTCGAGGACCTGGACGTGGCGGAGAAGGGGGTGCTGGCGCTCGGCGCGACGCCGCTGGACACCGAGGACAGGTCGCGTACGTTCCGGGTGTACGCCGACCCGGCCGGGCACCCGTTCTGCCTCTGCGCCTGCTGAGCGCGCCCGAGCGGGGGCACGTCCTGGAGCGCTCCAGGGGAGCGGCGGTCAGCCGTCCAGGTCGGCGATCTTCGCGGCGGACGGCTGTCGGCGCTGTTGGGCGGCGCGGGCCGTGAAGTCCGCGCTGCGCAGGGCGCGTTGGACATTCCCCCAGGTGAGCAGGGCGAGGTCGGACGCGGACCAGCCGCGGGTGATGAGCTCCGCGATCAGATACGGATAGCAGGACGCGTCGGCGAGGTCCTGCGGGTGGGCGGTCCCGGAGTCGTACGTTCCCGAGAGGCCGACGCATTCCGCTCCCGCGAGCGCGCGGACGTGGTCGAGGTGGTCGGCGACGTCCCGGACGGACGGGCCGGTCTGCTCGGCGGTGAGCGGGACCATGCACAGGCCCTTGGCGGCGCCCAGTTCGACCAGAACCTCGTCGGGGAGGTTCGACGGGTGGGGGCGCAGCGTGCGGGCGGCCGAGCGGGTGAACAGGACCGGGGCCTTGGAGGCGGCGAGGGCGCGGCCGATCGTGGCGTCCGAGGTGCCCGAGAGGTCGGCGAGCACACCGAGCCGGTTCATCTCGCGGAGCACCTCCTCGCCGAACCGGGTCAGGCCCGCCTCGCTCGCCCAGGAGGCGCCGACGAGCGTGAGGATGCGCAGGCCGAGCGCGTGCAGAGAACGCAGGATGCCGAGGGAGTCGCCGAGCGCGGCCGCTCCGGCGGGACCGAGGACGACCGCGACCCGCCCGCAGTTGCGGGCGTCGGCGATCTCTCCGGCGCCGCGCGTCATCCGCAGGCCCTCGGGGTGCGCGTGGATCACCGTTTTCACCAGGTCCAACTGCTCCAGGGTGGCGCCGACGGCCCGGTCCCCGGCGAGGCCCTTGGGCAGGTGCAGCGACCAGAACAGGGCGCCCACATGCCCTTCGCGCAGTCGTGGCAGATCCGTGTCCACGGCGCTCTCGCCCAGCTCCAGATCGAACCAGGGCAGATGGCGCAGCGCCCACGGCAGCCCGCTGTAGCCGTCCGCGACGGGGGTGCCGGCCAGGAAGGCACGGGCCCGCGCCAGCGGGTCGGCGCCGGGACCGGTCGCCGGGGCGTGGTCCGGGACGCCGGAACCGGCGACGAGGTGGGTGTCGCCTCCGAGGCGGGTGCCGGAAGGCAGCGGTTCGGTGTCGGGCCAGGCAGCGGACGGGCCGAGCTCTCCCACCTCGACGGTGGTGTGCAGTTCGTCCTGCAGGTCTGCCATGACAGGCTCCGTGGTGTGGACAGCGGCGATCGCGGTATCGCCACCGTGCCACGGGGCCCGGGGTGCTTCCTGGTGGGCGCGGCGTTCGGAGTACCCGCAGCGACCGTGCGGTCGGAGCGGGCGCGGGCCCGAAACTACCCGGCGCGACTCTCGGGCGCACGTCGAAGGAGCCCGAGCAGTCAGCCCGGACGCCTTCGGGAGCCTCGAAGCCCTGAAGCTCCGTAAACCGTCAGCCGTAAGCCGTATGCAAGCCGCCAACCGCCAACCGCCAACCGCCAACTATCAGCCGTCGGCGGTCAGCCCCGTCGGCAGTCGGCAGTCGGCAGTCAGCAGTCAGCAGTCAGCAGTCAGCAGTCCAACTGCTCCAGCGTCGCGTTCGACGGCGCCCGCCGGGACTGGAGGTCGCGGGCCACGTCCTCCGCCGCGCCCAGCACGCGCACGGAGTTCTGCCAGGTCAGCTTGGCCACGTCCGTGGACGACCAGCCGCGGTCCAGGAGCTCGGCGATCAGGTTCGGATAGCCGGAGACGTCGTCCAGCCCGTCCGGGGTGAACGCCGTACCGTCGTAGTCGCCGCCGATGCCGATGTGGTCGATGCCGGCGACCTCGCGCATGTGGTCGAGGTGGTCGGCGACCGTCGACACCGTGGCGATGGGGCGCGGGTTTTCCTCCTCGAAGGCACGGTGGATCTTCATGCCCTCGGCGGTGGTGTCGAGGTGGTGGAAGCCGTTCGCGCGCATGTTGTCGTCGGCCGCGGCCGTCCAGTCGACCGCCGCCTGGAGAACGAACTTCGGCACGAAGGTCACCATGGCCACTCCCCCGTTGGCGGGCAGCCGCTCCAGCACGTCGTCCGGGATGTTGCGCGGGTGGTCGCACACCGCGCGCGCCGAGGAGTGCGAGAAGATCACCGGCGCGACGGAGGTGTCGAGCGCGTCGCGCATGGTCGTCGCGGCCACGTGCGAGAGGTCCACGAGCATGCCCTCGCGGTTCATCTCCCGTACGACCTCGCGGCCGAAGGACGACAGGCCGCCCACCACGGGAACGTCCGTCGCCGAGTCCGCCCACGCGATGTTGTCGTTGTGGGTGAGGGTCATGTAGCGGACGCCGAGCGCGTACAACCCGCGCAGGGCGGCGAGGGAGTTGTCGATCGAGTGACCGCCCTCCGCGCCCATGAGGGAGGCGATACGGCCCTCGGCGCGCGCCGCCTCCATGTCGGCGGCGGTCAACGCGGCACGCAGGTGCGTCGGGTGACGGTCGATCAACTGCTTTACGCAGTCGATCTGTTCGAGCGTCGCGGTGAGCGCGCCCGGCAGGTCCGAGCGGACGTACACCGACCAGTACTGGGCACCTACGCCGCCGGCGCGCAGCCGGGCCAGGTCCGTGTGCAGGTGGGCGCTCTGGTCGACGGCGATGTCACGGGCGTCGAGGTCGTAACGGACCTGCTCGCGCAGGGCGTAGGGCAGGTCGTTGTGGCCGTCGACGACGGGGAACTCGTCGAGCAGGGCGCGGGCACGGTCGAGCGAGGGCAGAGAGGACTCCGCCTGGGAGGACGTGGACATCCGCGTCACTTCCCGAAGCCGAAGCCGCCGGCGGCGCCCTCGACCTTGGCGCGCAGTCGCTTGCCCTTCTCGGTGGCCTGGTCGTTCAGCTCCTGCTGGAACTCCCGCATCCGGCCCAGGAGTTCCTCGTCGTGGGTGGCGAGGATCCGGGCGGCCAGCAGACCGGCGTTGCGGGCGCCGCCGACGGAGACGGTGGCGACGGGCACGCCGGCCGGCATCTGCACGATGGAGAGCAGCGAGTCCATGCCGTCGAGGTACTTGAGCGGGACGGGCACACCGATGACGGGCAGCGGGGTGACGGACGCCAGCATCCCCGGCAGATGTGCCGCGCCGCCGGCGCCCGCGATGATCGCCTTGAGCCCGCGCTCCGCGGCCTGCTCGCCGTACGCGATCATCTCGTGCGGCATGCGGTGCGCGGAGACGACATCCACCTCGTAGGGGATCTCGAACTCGTCCAGCGCCTGGGCGGCGGCCTCCATGACCGGCCAGTCGGAGTCCGAACCCATGACGATGCCTACAACGGGGCTCATTCGGTGATCGTGCCTCTCAGGTAGCCGGCTGCGTGCCGGGCGCGATCGAGGACGTCGTCCAGGTCGTCGCCATAGGTGTTGACGTGGCCGACCTTACGACCGGGCTTCACGTCCTTGCCGTACATGTGGATCTTCAGTTGCGGGTCGCGTGCCATGCAGTGCAGGTACGCGGAGTACATGTCGGGGTAGTCGCCGCCGAGGACGTTCGCCATGACCGTCCACTTGGCGCGCGGACGCGGGTCCCCGAGCGGAAGGTCGAGGACCGCGCGCACGTGGTTGGCGAACTGGGAGGTGATCGCGCCGTCCTGGGTCCAGTGGCCCGAGTTGTGAGGGCGCATGGCCAGTTCGTTCACGAGGATGCGTCCGTCGCGGGTCTCGAACAGCTCGACGGCCAGGTGGCCGACGACGCCGAGTTCCTTGGCGATGCGCAGTGCCAGCCCCTGCGCCTCCAGGGCCAGCTCCTCGGCGATGCCGGGCGCCGGGGCGATCACGGTGTCGCAGACGCCGTCGACCTGCTGGGACTCGACGACGGGGTACGCGACCGCCTGGCCGTGCGGGGAGCGGACGACGTTCGCCGCGAGCTCCCGGGCGAAGTCGACCTTCTCCTCGGCGAGGACGGGGACGCCCGCGCGGAACGGGTCGGCGGCCTCCTCCAGGGAGCGGACGAACCAGACGCCCTTGCCGTCGTAGCCGCCGCGGACGGTCTTCAGGATGATCGGGAAGCCGTCGCCCTCCGCCCCTTCGGCGAGGCCTTCCGCCGCGAACGCGGCGACGTCCTCGACGTCGGTCACGATGCGGTGCCGTGGGCACGGCACACCGATCTCGTCGAGCTTCGCGCGCATCACGCCCTTGTCCTGGGCGTGCACGAGCGCGTCGGGGCCCGGCCGGACGGGGATGCCGTCCGCCTCCAGGGCCCGCAGGTGCTCGGTCGGGACGTGCTCGTGATCGAAGGTGATCACGTCACAGCCCCGCGCGAAGTCACGCAGCGTGTCGAGGTCGCGGTAGTCGCCGACGACGACATCACCGACGACCTGCGCCGCGGACTCCTGAGGAGTGTCACTGAGAAGCTTGAACTTGATGCCGAGCGGGATGCCCGCCTCGTGTGTCATACGAGCGAGCTGACCCCCGCCGACCATGCCGACTACCGGGAACGTCACGCTCCAAGAGTATCGGCCGCGCCACGATGGCCGGTTTCCGCGGCGATACGCCCGATTTTCCCTGCTGGTGACCGCGTCTTTTCTTACCTGTGAGCCCATGCACAGGCACCGTGCGGGGGCGCTGGTTAGCATGGGCTGGTTGGCGTATTCCACCGACTTCCACCGACACAGCAGACGACAAGACCCACCGACGGGGGCTGGCGACACCATGGGCAGTGCTTCATCGGGGCCTCAAGCGGGGCCTCGCAGCGCGGTTCGGCGCCGCTTCGACCTGCTCTTCCGCGAGGTCGCCAAGTTCGGCGCGGTGGGCGGTGCGGGGCTGCTCGTCAACCTGATCGTGTTCAACCTCGTACGCCATCTCACGGGCCTGCAGGTCGTGCGGGCCAGTGTCATCGCCACCGTCGTCTCGATCGTCTTCAACTACGTCGGGTTCCGCTACTTCACCTACCGGGACCGCGACAGGGGTGGCCGCACCAAGGAGCTGACGCTCTTCCTGCTGTTCAGCGTGGTGGGACTGTTCATCGAGAACGGTGTCCTGTACGCGGCGACGTACGGCTTCGGCTGGGACAGCCCGCTGCAGAGCAACGTCTTCAAGTTCCTCGGCATCGGCGTCGCGACCCTCTTCCGCTTCTGGTCGTACCGCACCTGGGTGTTCCGGGCGCTTCCGGCCCGGGAGGCGGTGGCCAGTGCCGAATCGTTCCTGGACGAGGACGCGGACGCGGACCCCGAGGCGATGAACCGATACGCCCGCGGGCCCGCGTGAACTGAGCGGGCGGACCCCGTCCGACTGTCCGCTGCCCCCGCCCGACTGTCCGCTGCCCCTGCCTGACCGTCCGCTGCCCTACCTGACCGTCCGCTCCTCGTCGTCCTCCGGGAGCCGCGGCGGCCGCTTCAGCGGGGTCCGGGACAGGAACAGGCCGAAGACCGGGGGCTGGGCCTGGAGCATCTCCAGACGGCCGCCGTCGGCCTCCGCGAGGTCGCGCGCGACGGCGAGACCGATGCCGGTGGAGTTGCGGCCGCTGATGGTGCGCTCGAAGATGCGGGCGCCGAGGTCGGTGGGGACGCCGGGGCCCTCGTCGGTGACCTCGATGACGGCCTGGTTGCCGATGACGCGGGTACGCAGCGCGACGGTGCCGCCACCGTGCATGAGGGAGTTCTCGATCAGTGCCGCGAGCACCTGGGCGACCGCGCCGGGGGTGCCCACCGCCTGCAGGTGGCGCTTGCCGGAGCTGACGATCGCGCGGCCGACGCTGCGGTAGGCCGGGCGCCATTCCTCCAGCTGCTGCTTGATGACCTCGTCGAGGTCGAAGGAGACGGCGGAGCCGGTACGCGGATCGCGGGCGTTGGTGAGCAGGCGCTCGACCACGTCCGTGAGGCGTTCCACCTGCGTCAGCGCGATCGTCGCCTCCTCCTTCACCGTGTCGGGGTCGTCGGTGAGGGTGATCTCCTCCAGGCGCATGGAGAGCGCCGTCAGAGGCGTCCGCAGCTGGTGGGAGGCGTCTGCGGCGAGGCGGCGCTCGGCGGTGAGCATCCGGGCGATGCGCTCGGCGCTGCCGTCCAGGACGTCGGCGACCCGGTCCAGCTCGGGGACGCCGTACCGCTTGTGGCGCGGGCGCGGGTCGCCCGAGCCCAGCCGTTCCGCCGTCTCGGCGAGGTCGGTGAGCGGGGAGGCGAGGCGGTTGGCCTGGCGTACGGCGAGGAGGACTGCGGCGATGATCGCGAGCAGGGCTACGGCGCCGATGACCAGGAGTGTGCGGCCGACTTCCTTGGTCACCGAGGAGCGGGGCTCCTGGACGGTGACCGTCTCGCCCGACTCGCCCTTGGCGGTGTACTGGATGACGTCGCCGGTGGGCTGGCTGCCGACCTCGATGGGATCGCGGCCCGGAATCCTGATCACGGCGTAGCGCCGGTCGGTGACCTGGTTCTTGAACGTCTCGCCGGTGATGTTCTCGTCGCCGAGGATGCGGCTGTCCACGATGCTGGCCAGGCGCAGCGCCTCGGAGTCCACGCGCTCCTGGGCGCTGTTGCTGATCGTGCGGGTCTCGACGATGACGAGGGAGACGCCGAAGACGGCGATCACCACGAGCACGACGGCGAGGGTGGACTGGATCAGACGGCGACGCACGGGGCCCTCCGGGCAGATGGCTGTACCGGGACCAGTGTGCACGTTCCGGTGCCCCGGCCCGGACGGGGCACCGGTCCGGCGGCGCGGGTTTCCGTCGCCGGCCGCCGAATGTCCGGCGTACGGGATCGCGGGACGGTCGGGCCCGTGCGCAGAACCCCGGGACAGCCGGGTGGCCCGTGTTCAGGACATCGGGACGTCGAATGTCCGGCACACGCGGCCCCGGAACGGGCAGGGGTCCGATGCACGCGGCCCCGGAACGGGCAGGGGTCCGGCACACGCAGCCCCGGAGCGAGCAGGGGTCCGGCACACGCAGCCCCGGAACGGGCAGGGGTCCGATGCACGCGGCCCCGGAACGGGCAGGGGTCCGGCACACGCAGCCCCGGAACGGGCAGGGGTCCGGCACACGCAGCCCCGGAACGGGCAGGGGTCCGGCACACGCAGCCCCGGAACGGGCAGGGGTCCGGTGCACGCGGCCCCGGAGCGGGCCGGGGCGGATGCACGCGCCTGTGGGGTGGAGCCGGGGCTTTCGGGCCGCTGCCCGCACTCGGGGTGGCGGGCCGGGGCGACGCCGTACCCCGTCAGGTCCCTTCCGCGGGGCTCGGCGTCGGGCCGGGTGCGGCGGCAGGCACCGGGCCCGACGCCGGAAGGACGGAACCGCCGGAGAGGCGAAAGCCCTCCGGCGAGCCGGGGCGCCCAGCCCGGGCGCCCGGTCCGGCGGAGCCTCAGGTCCTCCGAGACCTCAGCTCTTCTCGAAGCGGAAGCCGACCCCTCGCACCGTCGCGATGTAGCGGGGGTTCGCCGCGTCGTCGCCGAGCTTCTTGCGCAGCCAGGAGATGTGCATGTCGAGGGTCTTGGTGGAGGACCACCACGTGGTGTCCCAGACCTCGCGCATGAGTTGGTCGCGGGTGACGACGCGGCCGGCGTCCCGGACCAGGACGCGCAGGAGGTCGAACTCCTTGGCCGTGAGCTGGAGTTCCTCGTCGCCCATCCAGGCGCGGTGCGACTCGACGTCGATGCGCACGCCGTGCGTGGCGGGCGGCTGCTGGGGTTCGGCCGCGCCGCGCCGGAGCAGCGCCCGTACCCGGGCGAGGAGTTCCGCGAGCCGGAACGGCTTGGTGACGTAGTCGTCGGCGCCCGCGTCGAGGCCGACGACGGTGTCCACCTCGTCGGCGCGCGCGGTCAGGATGAGGATGGGCACGGTGTGGCCCTCGGCGCGGAGCCGGCGGGCGACTTCCAGGCCGTCCATGCCGGGCAGTCCGAGGTCCAGGACGACCAGGTCGACACCGCCCTGCATTCCGGCGTCGAGCGCGGTGGGTCCGTCCTCGCGGACTTCGACCTCGTAACCCTCCCGGCGCAGGGCACGGGCCAGCGGCTCCGAGATGGACGCGTCGTCCTCGGCGAGCAGTACACGGGTCATGGGGTGATGGTAGTCCGCCGCGGACGACGCCTGGGCAGTGATCCGCCTCCGTGATTCACACCCTCCATCCGGGTGTTTCTTACCTGCGGGTATGGGATGCGATCCTTAAGAACACCTTCGAATGATCGTCCGCGGTTCCATGATCGCCTGTGATCCATGTCTCAAGTCCTTCCATATGCCGCATTGCGATGTCGTATGGTGACCGGACGCCTCAAGCACTACATCGGGACCTTTGGCGTGCATTTGATGCTGAAGGTCTCTTCTGTGTGCGGGCTGGTGTCAGCCAGCCTCGAAGGAAAGACCTGTGGCCGGGCCCGGACGCATCTATGCGTTACGGGCGTGGATCCCGGTGGTCGCCGTCCGCCGCTTCGCAATCCGGAGCGGAATCCCCGTGGGCGTGGGGACGGACGCCGAACTCCGCCGGTGCCGGCCGTCCCTCATGGGCGCGTAACCCTCCCGAGCTCTCGGTCGCACCGGAGCACGGGGGACCCCCCAACAGCGCGTCCCAGACCAGCAAGGAACGACCATGGCGTCCAGCCTGACGAAGGACTCGGTGACTCCGGGAACCCCCGGTTCCGAGAAGACCTTCTTCGGCCACCCCCGCGGACTGGCCACTCTCTTCATGACCGAGATGTGGGAGCGTTTCTCCTACTACGGCATGAAGGCACTGCTCCCGCTGTACTTGGTGGCACCGGGCGGTCTGCACCTCAGCGCGGCCACCGCGACCGCGATCTACTCGGTGTACCTCTCCCTCGTGTACCTGCTCGCCCTGCCGGGCGGCTGGTTCGCCGACCGTGTCCTCGGCCCCCGCAAGACGGTCGCCGTCGCGGGCGTGATCATCATGCTGGGCCACCTCACGCTGGCTCTGCCCTCCTCCGGCACCTTCTACGGCGGCCTCGGCCTCGTGGCGATCGGTTCCGGTCTGCTGAAGGCCAACATCTCCACGATGGTGGGCCACCTCTACGAAGGCCCGGACGACGCGCGCCGTGACGGTGGCTTCACGCTGTTCTACGTCGGCATCAACCTCGGCGCCTTCGCCGCTCCGCTGATCATCGGCACCGTCGGTGAGAACGTGAACTGGCACCTGGGCTTCGCCCTCGCCGCGCTCGGCATGGCGCTGGGTCTCGCCCAGTACCTGCTGGGCGGCCGTCACCTCAGCGCCCGCTCGCACGAGGTCCCCACGCCGCTGACGGCCCAGGAGAAGTCCGCGACGCTGCGCAAGTCCGCACTGTGGGCCGCTGTCGCCGTCGTCTTCTACTCGATCGTCGGCTTCTCGGGCCACTACACGCTGAACTGGCTGCTGGTTCCGATCACGATCGCCGGTCTGGTCATCCCGGTCATGGTCATCGGGCGCATCAAGCGGGACAAGTCCCTGGACCGTGCCGACCAGTCGAAGATGTCCGCGTACATCTGGTTCTTCGTCGCCGCGGCCGTCTTCTGGATGATCTACGACCAGGGCGGCTCGACGATGTCGATCTTCGCCGACGAGTCCGCGAAGAACACGATCTTCGGCTGGGAGTTCCCGGTCTCCTGGTACCAGTCCGTCAACCCGGTCATGATCATGGCGCTCGCGCCGGTCTTCGCCTGGGCGTGGCTGTGGCTGAACAAGCGCGGCAAGGAGCCGAGCACGGCGACGAAGTTCGCCTCGGGTCTCATCCTTATCGGCGCGTCGTTCTTCCTCTTCCTGGCCCCGCTGACGATCGCCGAGGGCGGTCACAAGGCGGCCGCGATGTGGCTGGTGGCGATCTACTTCGTGCAGACCGTCGGTGAACTGCTGCTCTCCCCGGTCGGCCTCTCCGTCACCACGAAGATGGCTCCGGCGAGGTACGCCTCCCAGATGATGGGTGTCTGGTTCCTGGCCGTCACCGCCGGTGACGCCACGACCGGTCTGCTCTCCATCGCCAACGTCGACCTCAACAAGACGGGCATCGTCGCGCTGGAGGCCACGCTCGCCGTGATCGCCGGTGCCGCGGTGTGGATGTACCGCAAGAAGGTCAAGGCGCTCATGGGCGACGTCCACTGACGTCAGGTCCAGGACACGGCGAAGGGCCGCCGCACCGTTGGGTGCGGCGGCCCTTCGCCGTTTCCGCGGCCGACCGCCGGCCGACCGCCGGGCCGCAGCCCCGGCCGCCCCGGCCGCTCCCGCGCGCCGGCCGGCGGCCATGGCGAGGACCGGATCGAGGGGCGCGGGCGGGGATCAGCGCGTCCGGCGTCCCGGCATGAAGGTGAAGACCGCGCCGCCGAGCAGGATGACCGTGCCCGCCACCAGTCCGAGCGCCTTGAGCGCGCTGTGGCTGTCGGAGCCCGTCTCCGCCAGGCCGCCACTGGACGACGTACCGGCGGAACCGGAGCCGGACGAGGTGGACCCGCCGCCCGAGGCGCCGCTCGCCTGCTGCGAGGTGTCCAGGGTCAGGGAGACCTCCGACCTGGTCGGGGTGCAGGTCGTCGTCGTGCCCAGGGCCATCACCGTCAGCACACCCGGAGACAGGGTCGACGTACCCGTCGCGCCCGGCTTGTAGGTGCCCGTCAGGTCGGGGACCTCGATCGGGTCACCGGACTTGATCGCCGCGGAGTTGGTCGGGCCCTCGACATGCACGGCGCCCTTGTCGGCGCCGCCGAGGGCCACCTCCATCGACGGCTTGACGGAGTCGGCGGGAATGTCGGCCGGGCTGTCCATCACGGACTTCTTGAACTGCACGGTGAGGTCGTAGCTCCCGCCGTTCTTCTTGGCGTTGATCTGTACGGGGGAGGTGGCGCTCTTGTCTCCGATGGGCGTCTTGCACGCGTAGGGGACGGAGACCTCCTTGCCCGTGAAGTCGGTCTGCCCGCCGTCGCCGCCTCCGTCGGTACCGCCGCTGTCGCTGCCGCCGTCGGTCCCACTGCCGCTCGGCGACGGGGTGGCCGACCCGGTCGGCAGCGTCGGCAGACCGGTGGGGAGAGTCGGCAGACCCGTCGGGAGAGTCGGGGTCGGGGTGCCGCCCGTCCCGCCGCTCGTCACCTTGATGGTCGCGGAGGAGTTCACCGTCTCCTTGGGCGTGCACTTGGTGTCGGTGGAGATCGGCTTGCTGACATTGATGTTGTACGCGTCCGGAGTGAGCGTGACATCGCCCGCCGTCGTCAGTTTCAGCTTGCCGGTCATGTCGGACAGCTTCATGGCACTGTTCTTGGGGATCGCGGGGTTCTGCCGCGGCCCCTCCATCGCGATGTCCGCCGTCTGGGCGCCGCCCGCCTTCAGTGTGCCGGTGGGCTTGACGGTGTCCTTGTCGAGGTCGAGGACGTCGGGGTTCTTCGAGGCGGCCTGGGTGAACTTCCAGGTGATGGTGACCTCGTCGCCCACCTTCGCCTCGGTGGGCGCGGTGATCTCCACCTTCGTGGTGCCCTCCACCGGAGGCAGCCCGGAGATCGAGGGCGGAATGCATTCCGTCTTGTACGACACCTCGGCGGCCTGCGCCGGGGCGGCGGCCACTCCCAGCAGGATGCCCGCACCGCCGAGCATCAGCGCGACCCCGGCCGCGCCCGCTCTGCGGCCGCCGGCCGGTACCACTCTCCGTTGCGTGCTCACGTATGTCCCTTTCTCGTCTGCGTCGTCGGACCGTTCTCGTGCGGTGCGGAGAGCTGACCGTTCGCCGCGGTCCCCGGATCGTTGTCCGGGGTGAACCACGGCAGGGCCGGGACCGGGGAGGCCGAGGCGTCCGCCGGAGTCTGCTGGGTGGGGCTCGTCCTGGGCATGCGCAGCGTGAGCTCGGTCAGCCTCAGACCCCGGTGCCGGCCGGCCCGCCCGGTCGACCTGCGCGGGCGCACCCGGTCCACCACGGCCATGCCGACGCGGAACACCGCGGCCGGGACGACCACGCAGAGCAGGATCCAGAAGACGGTGACGCCCCAGGGGCGGCCCACGCCCCACGGCTGCTCGGCGAGCATCTTCCCGCCGTACTTCAGCGAGATCGTGTAGTCGCCGTGCGCCCCGGCCGACAGTTCGACCGGGAGCTCGATCTGCGCCTTCCGGCCGGGCGCGATGCTGCCGCGCCACTGTTGTTCGTCCCACTGCGGTGCGAACACCCCGTGGGAGGTGCCGACTTGGAAGACGGGGTTCTTCACCGGGGCGGTGCCGACGTTGCCGACCGTGAAGACGAGGGTGCGTGAGGGAGGCGATCCGAACCAGGTCAGCAGACCGCTCGACCCGTCGAGCCGAGTGTCGGTCAGCACCGAGAGCCGGCCGCCGCCCTCCTCCTTCGGCAACGGCTCGACCGAGTGGCCCGCCACCATGAAGATGGCGTCCGCCTCGGCCTTCTCACCGGTGACGGTGGCGACATGCACCACGCAGGGGCACGGCTCGGGCGGCTCGGCGACCGGCAGATTCTTGCTGAAGCCGCCCTTGGCGTCGGTGGTGACGGCCCGCCCGTCGGCGTTGGCACAGGAGTTGGTGCCGCCGATCACCCCGCGCGAGGGCACGGACTGCCCGCAGATCAGCACCATCAGCAGCACGCCGGGCCGCCATCCACTGCCGGTCACGGTGACCGAACCACCGGCACCCGCCTCGGACTTGGACAACGTCACGCTCGGTTTTCCGGCGGCGGACGCCGGGAACACCGAGACCGCCCCCGCCAACGGGACCAGGACGAGCGCCAACACCGCCCCCAGTGCCGCCGTCCGCATCTTGCCGCTCAGGACGCTCACGACACCGCTCCCGTCAACTCGACTTCCGTGCGGGGCTGTTCACTTACCCCGTCGGCCCCCGTCCGGCGCCCGCGGCGCCATGGCCCTCGCACCCCGGACCGCCCCCGATGCCGTACGACGAAGAAGGCGCCCACCGCCGCAAGGACACCTCCGGCTCCGGCCACCGCCCCCCACGGCACGAACCTGACCGACGCGGTCGCCGTCGTGTGTACGCCGCCCGCCGCCGTCACCGTCAGCCGCACGTCGGCCGCGTCGAGCGCCGGGGGGCCGGTCCACGGCTCGTGGAGCGTGACGCGGCGGCCCGGCAGGAGTTCGACGGGCAGGGGGCGCGGGGCGCGGTCGAGCAGGGTGCCGAAGACCCCGTCGGCGCGCACGGCGAGCCGCGGAGCGAGGACCGTGGTGCCGCGGTTGACCAGCTCGTACGAGATCCGTCCGCCGCCCACCCGGACGTGCTCGACCGTCAGTGCCGACAACGTCGGTCCTGCCACGCGGAGTTGGACCTGGACCGCCGAGGTGCGGCCGCCGCCGCTCGCCACGATCGCGCCGGGATGGTCGCCGGGCGCGACGCCGGCCGGGATCCCGATGGTGAACGGCACATCGGCGCGGGTGTGCGCCGGAACCCGTACGGACAGGTCCCGCACCGCGGTCCGGCGGCCGTCCACTTGTCCGGCGAAGGCGATCCACGCGCCCGTGTCCGTCGGCCGTTCGCGCACGGTGAAGGCGCCGCCGGCGGTGTTGTCCGCGTCGGCGCCGCGCAGTTTGACCGTGAGGGGCCGCGCGCCCGGGTTGAGCACGGACACGGAGTCCTGGAGGACCGTGCCGGGCGCGCCCTCCGCATAGACGGAGGGCCGTCCGTCGGCCGCGCCGCCCGCGGCCGGCACGACGGACCAGCCCTCGGCGGCCAGGGCCGTCGGTGCCGCGCTCAGCAGCACCAGGGTCAGGCCCAGCACGCGGGCAGCGGGAAGTGCGTACGGCATGCGGCGGCTCCAGGTCGTGGTGCGGGAAGGTCAGCGGCGGACCGCCTGATGCCTGCGCGTCAGCCACAGCACGCCGGCCGCGCCGGCGAGCAGGACGGTGCCACCGAGGGTGCCGAGCGCGATCACGGAGTCCTCGGGACCGGTCTGCGGGAGCGAACCGCCGGAGTCGGTGCCGCTCTGGGCCCCACTCGAACCCGAGGAGCCCGACGTCGACGAGCCCGAACCGCCGGCGGCCGTGACGTCGAGGGTCAGCGAGGGCTTGGGGCTGTTCGAGGGCGTGCACGTGGTCGTGGTGCCGAGGGCCTTGATGGTGAGGACACCCGCGGTGAAGGTGACCTTGCCGGACTTCTTCGGCGTGTACGTGCCGCTCAAGTCATTTATCTTGATGGGGGTGTTGGCGGGGATGGCGGCCGCGTTGGCCGGTCCGCTGACCGCCACGGTGCCGCTGTCCGCGCCGCCCACCTTGATGACGGCGCTCGGTGTCATCGCACCCTTGCCGAGTTCGACCGGGCTGGAGGAGACACCCTTCTGCCAGGACATGGTGAGCTTGTAGGCGCTGCCGCTCTTGACGCCCTTGATGTCGATGGGCGAGACGGCGCTCTTGTCGCCGATCGGCGTCTTGCACTGGTAGTTGACGTCCACCACGTCGGCCTGGGCTGCGGGGGCGGCCATCAGCACCGCCGAGCCGGCCAGGGCCGCGGCGAACGCGAGCGCGGCGGTTCGTTTCTGGTACGTCCGGTACGACACGGGCCTGCCCCTCATTCCTGACGGCGTCCTTGGCATTTTCCTGACGGAACATCAGATCGGCCGTCAAGGTACGCCCGGGGACTTGTGGAGGGAAGACAAAGTGCGCGCCGGATCCGTGGGGATCCGGCGCGCACCGGGTGGCGTACGAAGAAGGGTTCGAACCGCGGGTAACCAAAGGCGGGCCCCAGGAGGGCGGTTGGCGGGGGTGCCCGGGAGGACGCCCCGGGCCATCCCACGCCAACCAACCGGGCGAAGCCACCGGGCAGTTCACGACGCCACCCCTGAAGGACGGACCCGTTGGACGATTCGGAACGGCGGCCCGCGAGGCCACTTCGGGACGGCCGTCCGGGAGGGGGCCGGGGTGAGCGGTCCGGAACGACGAATCGGGCGGCTGGGGTGCGTGGACTGTTCGGGCAGGCCCGTCGGCCGGGGCGAGTGGACTGCGCGGACGGGCCGCCCGACCAGCAGACAGGCCGTTGGCGGGGGCCGGCAGGCTCGGCACGGGAACCGGTTGGCCGCAGGCAAGCGGGCCGAGCACGCAGACCGGACGGCCGAGCAAGTGAGCCGGGCGTGCGAACCGGCGGGCCGGCGCCGACGGGCCAAGCAGACAAGCCGCCCGACCGGGGCAAGGTGGCTCAGCAGACAGGCCGTTGGCGGGGACGGACAAGCCGCGCGGGCACGCCGTCGGCGGGGACGGATGGGCTGAGCGGGCAGGTTGGGCGGGCTACGCCGGGGCTCCGAGCTCCGCCCACACGGTCTTGCCCGCGACTCCGGGCGTCCGCACGACCCCCCAGTCCAGGCAGAGCCGCTGCACGATGAACATGCCGTGGCCACCGGGGCGCCCGGCACGGTGCGGGGTGCGCGGGGCGGGCTGGCCTGCCCCGCGGTCGGAGACCTCGATGCGCAGCACCTTGTTGTCGCAGGAGATCCGGAGTTCGTCCGGGCCCTCGGCGTGCAGACAGGCGTTGGTGACCAGCTCGGAGACGACCAGCAGGACGTCCTCGGCGGCTGCCCGCCGGTCGGCGCTCTCGGCGGGCAGCCAGCCCCAGGCGTACAACGCCTGCCGGGCGAAGTCGCGGGCGAGCGGCACGACGCCGCTCTCGCCGTCGAGGCTCAGTCTGCGGGCTTGACGGCCGACGGGCGCGGGTGCCGCGCCGGCCGAGGAGGCTCCGTCGACGGGCGTCCCGCCGTCCACGGGCGCCACGCCGCGCGCGGACACCGCGGAAGCGCCGCCGTCGCCCGGCTCCGGGCCGCGGTCGCCCGGCGAGCAAGGCCGGGTGGTGCTCATCAGCGCTTCACCTCACCGATTCACCGGTTCACGATTCAAGACTCTCAAGACTCAGTACGCAGTACTCAGTACGGATGGATCAACGGCTTTCGCCGCACCGGCTGCGAACATGTGCGCTGCCGACGTATCCAGGATGTCTCCTGCCCGACGGAACCATCCGAACACCCATTTTTTCGGCACGGAACCTGTGGCGCGAGTAACGCGTCGATCACGCAGGGGCATCTGGGACATTGACGGCACCATGATCGAAGGCCTGCCGGATCAATCGGACAGGGCCGCTTCGAGCGTGTCGTGGACGGTGAAGACGGCCTCCGCCCCGGTGATCTCGAAGACCCGGGCCACCACCGGCTGCATCGCGGCCAGGTGGACGCCACCACCCGCCGCCTCGGCCTTCAGCCGGGCACCGAGCAGCACATTGAGCCCGGTGGAGTCACAGAACTCCAGACGGGAGCAGTCGATGACGAGCCGCGCACACCCCTTACCGAGGCACTCCTCGAGTGGTTCACGCAACAAATCGGCCGTGTGGTGATCGAGCTCACCCGCGGGGGTCACGACGGCACTTGTGCCCTCTTCCCGCACCTCGACAAGTAGCCGGCCAGACTGTGCGCTGCCGACCGTCCCGCGGTCCATGCCGTCTCTCTCCCGAGCGTCGCGACTGCTGATGTACGCACTCGAACACTACGCCTTCTCTACGTGACCCGTCACCCGAACAACCCCCCGAAAATGGACATTTCGTCACAGAGGGCACTTGCGGCGAGTTCGGAAAACCGGATAGGGCTAGTAGTGACAGCTATCCGACCCGGCCGGCTTTGGAGGCGCCGCACACCGCAGTGCACGTACAGGCATCGGCGGCCATATGCCGAGAACGATGGAGGACACCATGTCACCCCGGCTCGACGCATCGCAGACCCGGACGGCGACGTCGACACCTTCTCCGGAACCCCTGGAGCACGTCGACGAAACCGGAACCGACGGAACCGACGGACTCACCGGACTCGACGGGCTTCCGGAGATCCCCCCGTACGACGAGGTGGGGCCGGTGGACGCACGGGCTCTGTCCAAGACACTCTTCGCGCGGCTGGAGTCCCTCGAAGAGGGCACGCACGACTACGCGTACGTCCGCAACACACTCGTCGAACTCAACCTCGCGCTGGTGAAGTTCGCGGCCTCCCGCTTCCGCTCCCGCAGCGAGCCGATGGAGGACATCATCCAGGTCGGCACCATCGGCCTGATCAAGGCGATCGACCGGTTCGAGCTGAGCCGCGGGGTCGAGTTTCCCACCTTCGCGATGCCGACGATCATCGGCGAGATCAAGCGCTTCTTCCGAGACACGTCCTGGTCGGTGCGGGTACCCCGCAGGCTCCAGGAACTCCGGCTCGACCTGGCCAAGGCCGGCGACGAGCTGGCCCAGCGCCTCGACCGCGCCCCGACCGTGGGTGAGCTGGCGGAACGCCTCGGCATCAGCAACGACGAGGTCGTCGAGGGCATGGCCGCGTCGAACGCCTACACCGCCAGTTCGCTGGACGCCCAGCCCGAGGAGGACAACTCCGAGGGCGCGCTCGCGGACCGCATCGGCTACGAGGACAACGGACTCGAGGGCATCGAGTACGTGGAGTCCCTCAAGCCGCTGATCGCTGAACTCCCGCAGCGCGACCGGCAGATCCTCTCGCTGCGCTTCGTGGCGAACATGACCCAGTCCGAGATCGGCGACGAACTCGGCATCTCCCAGATGCATGTCTCCCGGCTGCTGTCGCGCACCCTCGTGCGACTCCGGAAGGGCTTGACCGTCGAGGAGTGACACGGCTTCGCGGCCCGCGGGGCCGCGCATCGGAGCGGCCCGGCGCCCGCGGCGCCGGGCCGCTCCGTCCTTGGCCGCCCGCCCCGGCCTTCGGAGAACCCTTGCGCCGCTCAGAGGAGTTCAGCGTCGCTCCGCGAGGAATCGGCTCTTCGACTCTTTCCCCAAGAGGCCAACCCCGCCACTATGGGCATCCCAAACTGGCTGGTACGTCAGGACGGGACGAGCACGCACCACGTGGGGAAGGCGGACGAACATGGCGCAGGGCGACCCGGCCGACAGAGACACCGCGGCCGAGGGCGACGGACTGCCCGCGGGAGCGTCCGACGCACGGCTGACCGAGCTGCTGCGCGGCGGCACCTCGACCGCGTACGCCGCCCTCCAGGAGCTCCGCGGACGCCACCGCGCCTCGGTCCTCGCCTACGCCCGGCTCTGCACCACCGGTGAGTCCGGGGCCGGACAGCTCGCGGCACAGACCTTCACCCTCGCGGCCCGCGAGACGGCGCGCGGCATCGATCCGAACGTCCCGTGGCGGCACCAACTCCTGCTGCTGGCCGGGCGGGTGGCCGCCTCGTGGGCCAGGGACCAGCGGGCCGCCGGACTCGACCCCGGTCTGCTCCTCGTCCTCAGCACGGCGGGCCCCGACGGTCCCGTCCCCTCGCTGCTCCCCGCCTTCCAGTCCCTCCCGTCCCGTGCCCAGGGCCTCATCTGGTACGCGGTCGTGGAGCGCGAGCCCGCGGAACGGGCGGCGGTCCTCCTCGGACTCACCCCCGAGGACATCACGTACGGCACGGACCAGGCGCTCCAGTCCCTGGGCCAGGCCTGTCTGAAGTACCGGCTGGCCGCCTCCGACGATCCGCGCTGCGGAGACTTCCGCCGGCTGATCGAGGAGTCGGTGCGGCCCGACAACCCCCGCTCCAGCACCGACCTGCACTCCCACATGGCGCGCTGCGCGTACTGCTCGACCGCGTACGACGAACTGACCGCCCTGCGCGACCATCCGCGCTCCGCCCTGGCCGAGGGCCTGCTGCCGTGGGCGGGTACGGCGTACGTCACGAACAACGTGCCCGGGGTGGGGCCCGTACCGCCCGAACCCCCCGCCCGCTCAAGGGTGTCGGCGCTGCCCTGGCCGCCGTCCCGCCGGTTCGTCCTGACCTCGGCGACGGCGCTCGGCGTTGCCCTGGCGCCGGTCCTGTTCCTACTGCTCTCCTCGGGCGGCACGCCCTCGACGGACGCGGCGGGCTCGGTCTCCACGCCCTCGGGCCCGCCTCCGGTGACCGTCACGGCCACGGTCCCGGTCACCCCGTCGGCCCCCGCTGCCTCGCCCTCGCCCTCGGCGACCTCCGCGTCACCCTCCCCGACCCGCAGTTCGGCGCCGCCGAGGTCACCGAGCCCGAAGCCGACCCCGACCGTCACGTTCCGCCCGCCGGGCAGCGCCTACGCCCAGGTGGTGAACGTCGCCTCGGGCCTGTGCCTGGACATCCGCGACGGCGATCTGACGAAGGGCACGGATGTCGTGACGGCGCCCTGCACCTCCTCCTCCAGCCAACGCTGGCGCGTCGACACGGACAGCGGTTCCCTGCGGTCCGCCGCCGACGACGGTTTCTGCCTGGACAGCCGCGGCTCCGTCGACAACGGCGTGGGCATCTGGGAGTGCTCCTCGCTCGACGGCGACCACGGCGACAACCTGCGGTTCACCGTCGACGGGGACGGCGTCATCCGCCCGGCCGTGGCCATCGAGACGGCGGTCACGCCGGACGGCGACGACGGTCTGTCGCTGGTGCCGCTGAACGGCGGCACCGGCCAGCGCTGGCGCGCCGGCACCCCCTGACGGCTCTCGTTCGGATCCCGCGTCCGGCCCCGTCCTTCGGATCCCGTCCCGAGCCCGACCAGATCCCGTCCCGAGCCCGACCAGATCCCGACCGGAGCCCGACCAGATCCCGACCGGAGCCCGTCCCGAGCCCGACCAGATCCCGACCAGATCCCGACCTGAGCCCGACCAGATCCCGTCCCGAGCCCGACCAGATCCCGACCAGATCCCGACCTGAGCCCGACCAGATCCCGTCCGGAGCCCGCTGGCCCGCCCCCCTCGGAACCGGCCGAGCCCGCGTCTCGGACGCCGGCGAACCCGCGTCTCGGATTCTCTGGACCCGCACCCTCGCCCGTTCGGCCCGCCGACCGTCAGGGCGCGGGCCAGGGACGACCGGATCCTCAGACCTCGCGGACGCCGCGCCGCCAGACGCCGGTGACCAGCGGGACGCCCGGACGGTAGGCGAAGTGAACGTGGCTGGGGGCGTCCAGCAGGGCCAGGTCCGCGTAGGCGCCCGGCACGAGTCGCCCGACGTCGGCCCGGCGCAGGGCCTTCGCGCCGCCCGCGGTCGCCGACCACACGGCCTCGTCCGGGGTCATCCGCATGTCCCGCACCGCGAGCGCGATGCAGAAGGGCACGGACGACGTGAAGGACGAGCCGGGGTTGCAGTCGGTGGACAGCGCGACCGTGACGCCCGCGTCGATCAGCCGCCGGGCGTTCGGCCACTCGGCCCGGGTGGAGAACTCGGCGCCGGGGAGCAGGGTCGCCACGGTGTCGCCGCTGGCGAGGGCGTCGACGTCCGCGTCCGTCAGGTGCGTGCAGTGGTCGGCGCTCGCCGCGTCCAGCTCGACGGCGAGCTGGACCCCGGGACCGTACGAGAGCTGGTTGGCGTGCACCCGCGGGTGCAGGCCCTTCGCCTTGCCGGCCGTGAGGATCGCCCGCGCCTGGTCGCCGTCGAAGGCGCCCTTCTCGCAGAAGACGTCCACCCAACGGGCGTACGGGGCACAGGCGTCGAGCATCTCGCCGGTCACCAGGGCGACATAGCCGGCCGGGTCGTCGGCGTAGTCCGGGGAGACGATGTGCGCGCCGAGGTAGGTGACCTCGTCGGTGTGCGACGCGGCGATGCGCAGCGCGCGGGCCTCGTCCTCGACGGTCAGCCCGTAGCCCGACTTGGTCTCGAAGGTCGTGGTGCCCTGGCGGAGGGCTTCGCGCAGGTAGCGCGTGAGGTTGCGCTCCAGTTCCTCGTCGGAGGCGGCGCGGGTGGCGGCGACGGTGGTGCGGATGCCGCCCGCGCTGTACGCGCGGCCGGACATCCGGGCGTTGAACTCCTGGGTGCGGTCACCGGCGAAGACGAGGTGCGAGTGGGAGTCGACGAAGCCCGGAATGACCGCGCGGCCACCGGCGTCGACCCGGTTGTCAGTGGCGGGTGCTTTGCTTGATTCACCGGTCCACGCGACACGGTCGCCGTCGATGACGACGGCCGCGTCCTGGATCAGACCGAGGGGAGAACCGTCGCCGAGGGAGGGATCGTTGGTGACCAGACTGGCGATGTTGGTGATGACGGTCGTGCTGCTCATGGCGTCCTCAGGGGTGGCGGGACTGCTGGTGGGCGGCGTCGGGCGCGCGAGGTCGGGGCCGTGTCCGGGTGTCAGGAGCGCAGGGCCTGGACGGCGTCCGCGAGAGCTGCCGGCACATCCTGTACGAGGGTGTGCGCGCCGTCGCGTACGACGTGCCGGCCCGCCACGACCGTGTGCCGGACATCGGCGGCCGTGGCCGCGAATACGGCCGTCTCGGCGCCGAGGCGTGGCACCGGCCCCGCTGTTCTGACCGAGTCGAGGGCGATCGTCGTGAAGTCGGCGAGCGCGCCCGTCTCGATGCTGCCCGCGTCGTCCCAGCCGAGGGCCGCGTGGCCGTCGGCGGAGGCGGCGCGCAGCAGGGCGGCGGCCGTCCAGTGACCGCGGGTGCGGGTGCGCAGCCGCTCGTTCAGCTCCATCGCGCGGGCCTCTTCGAGAAGGTCGATGACGGCGTGGCTGTCGGAGCCGAGCGAGAGGGGTGAGCCCGCGCGCTGGAGGGCGACGGCGGGGCCGATGCCGTCGGCGAGGTCGCGTTCGGTGGTCGGGCACATGCAGGTGCCGGTGCCGGAGCCGCCGAGCAGGGCGATGTCGTCGTCCGTGAGGTGCGTGTTGTGGACGCCGGTGGTGCGCGGGCCGAGGACACCGTGGTCGGCGAGCAGTCGGGTGGGCGTGCAGCCGTGGGCGGCGTGGCAGGCCTCGTTCTCCGCCGTCTGCTCGGACAGGTGCACATGGAGCGGGGCGCGCCGCTCCTCGGCCCAGCGCGCGATGGTGGCGAGCTGTCCGGCGGGCACGGCCCGTACGGAGTGGATCGCCGCGCCGATCCGTGCGTGATCCTGGTCCTTGAGAAGTGAAGAGCGTTCCGCCCAGGCGTCGGCGGTGCCGTCGGAGAAGCGCCGCTGGTGCGGGTTGGGCGGCTGTCCGAAGCCGGAGGAGAGGTAGGCCGTGTCGAGCAGGGTGATGCGGATGCCGGCCTCTGCGGCGGCGGCGACGAGTGCCTCGCCCATGGCGTTGGGGTCGGCGTAGGGGGTGCCATCGTGGGCGTGGTGCACGTAGTGGAACTCGCCGACGGCGGTGACTCCGGCGAGCGCCATCTCCGCGTACACCGCGCGGGCCAGCGCGTGGTAGGTCTCCGGGGTCAGCCGGTCCGCGAAGGAGTACATGATCTCGCGCCAGGTCCAGAAGGTGCCGGAGCCGACCTGGACGGTGCCGCGCAGGGCGCGGTGGAAGGCGTGCGAGTGGGCGTTGGCGAGGCCGGGGAGGGTGAGCCCGCGGAGGATCTCGGCTCCCGGCGGCGGGGTGTCGACGCCGGTGCGGACGTCGGTGACACGGCCGTCGGCACCGGCCTCGGAGCCGCCGCCCGACACGGTCACGGCGACGCCCGGCTCGACGTTCGTGCCGAGCCAGGCGTGTTCCAGCCAGTACGTCTGCGTCACCTGCAGGCCAGCCCTTCGAGTACGTCGGCGAGTGCGGTCACCCCGGCCACGCAGTCGTCCTCGGCGGCGAACTCTGCCGGGGAGTGCGAGACACCCGTGGGGTTGCGTACGAACAGCATGGCGGTCGGGACGGTGCCGGAGAGGATTCCGGCGTCGTGTCCGGCACCCGTCCCCAGAACGGGGACGCTCAGGACGGCGTCCCGCTCCTTGCCCAGGATGCGGGCGAGTTCGTCCCGCAGGGCGTGCTCGAACTCGACGACGGGGGTGAACGACTCGCGGACGACGTCGAGTTCGACGCCCTGCGCGTCCGCGTACTCGCTGGCCGCCTTCTCGACGGCGGTGACGACCGTGTCGAGGGTCGCCTGGTCGGCGGCGCGTGAGTCGAGCCAGCCGCGCACCAGGGAGGGGATGGCGTTCACGCCGTTCGGCTCGACGGCGATCTTGCCGAACGTGGCGACGGCGCCCGCGAGCCGGGCCTCGCGGCGGGCGGCGAGGACGGTCTCGGCGTACGGCAGCATCGGGTCGTGGCGGTCCACGAGCCGGGTCGTGCCGGCGTGGTTGGCCTCGCCGCGGAAGTCGAAGCGCCAGCGGCCGTGCGGCCAGATGGCGCTGGCGATGCCGACCTGGTCGCCGCCGAGGTCGAGGGCGCGGCCCTGCTCGACGTGCAGTTCGACGAAGGCGCCGATCCGGCCGAGCCGCTCCGGGTCGGGGCCGATGGTGCCTGCGTCGTATCCGGCCCGCTCCATGGCCTGCGGCAGGGTGATGCCGTCGGCGTCGGTCAGCCGGTGCGCCTGTTCGACGGTGAGCCGGCCGGCGGCCAGCCGGGAGCCGACGCAGGCGAGGCCGAACCGGGCGCCCTCCTCGTCGCCGAAGTTGACGATGGCGAGGGGCTTGGTGAACTCCACGCCGCGGGCGCGGAGTTCGTCGAGCGCGGCGAAGGAGGAGACGACCCCGAGGGGACCGTCGAAGGCGCCGCCGTCGGGCACGGAGTCAAGATGGGACCCGGTGACCACGGCGTCCCCCGCGGCGGGGTCGCCGAGCCAGGCCCACTGGTTGCCGTTGCGGTCGAGCTCGTAGGTGAGCCCGCGGGACTCGGCCTGCTGCCGGAACCAGGCGCGGCACTCGGTGTCGGCCCCGGTCCAAGCGAACCGGCGGTAGCCGCCGGAGGCGGAGCTGCGGCCGATCGGCAGCAGCTCCGCCCACATGCTGTGGAACGTCACGCGGTGCCACCCTCGTCGCCTTCGCGCATCGGGATGCGCACACCGCGCTCGTCCGCGACGGACTCGGCGATGTCGTAACCGGCGTCGACGTGGCGGATGACGCCCATGCCGGGGTCGTTCGTCAGCACGCGGCGGATCTTCTCGCCGGCGAGCTTGGTGCCGTCGGCCACGGAGACCTGGCCCGCGTGGATGGAGCGGCCCATACCGACGCCGCCGCCGTGGTGGATGGAGACCCAGGAGGCACCGGAGGCGACGTTCACCATGGCGTTCAGCAGCGGCCAGTCGGCGATCGCGTCGGAGCCGTCGAGCATGGCCTCGGTCTCGCGGTACGGGGAGGCGACGGAGCCGCAGTCGAGGTGGTCGCGGCCGATGGCGAGGGGGGCGGCGAGTTCGCCGGACGCCACCATGTCGTTGAAGCGCTCGCCTGCCTTGTCGCGCTCGCCGTAGCCGAGCCAGCAGATCCGGGCGGGCAGGCCCTGGAAGTGGACGCGCTCACCGGCCAGCTTGATCCAGCGGTGCAGGGACTCGTTCTCGGGGAAGAGGTCGAGGATCGCCTTGTCGGTCTTGTGGATGTCGGAGGCCTCTCCGGAGAGGGCCGCCCAGCGGAAGGGGCCCTTGCCCTCGGAGAAGAGGGGGCGAATGTAGGCGGGGACGAAGCCGGGGAAGGCGAAGGCACGGTCGTACCCGGCGAGCTGGGCCTCGCCGCGGATCGAGTTGCCGTAGTCGAAGACCTCGGCGCCGGCGTCCATGAAGCCGACCATGGCCTCGACGTGCTTGGCCATGGACTCGCGGGCGCGGGTGGTGAAGCCCGCCGGGTCCTTGGCGGCCGCGTCGGCCATGTCGTCGAAGTCGATGCCGACGGGGAGGTAGGCGAGCGGGTCGTGGGCCGAGGTCTGGTCGGTCACGATGTCGATGGGGGCGCCCTCGGCGAGCATCCGCGGCAGCAGTTCGGCAGCGTTGCCGAGGAGGCCGATGGAGAGCGGCTTGCGCTGGTCGCGGGCCTCGACGGCGAGCTGGAGGGCGTGCTCCAGGGAGTCGGCCCTCACGTCCAGGTAGCGGTGCTCGATGCGGCGCTCGATGGCGCGCGGGTCGACGTCGATACAGATCGCGACGCCGTCGTTCATCGTCACGGCGAGCGGCTGGGCGCCGCCCATGCCGCCGAGACCGGCGGTCAGGGTGATGGTGCCGGCGAGGGTGCCGTTGACCCCTCCCTTACCAATTGAATGCAGCTTCGCGGCGACGGCGGAGAAGGTCTCGTAGGTGCCCTGGAGGATGCCCTGGGTGCCGATGTAGATCCAGGAACCGGCGGTCATCTGGCCGTACATGGTGAGGCCGAGGGCCTCCAGGCGCCGGAACTCCTCCCAGTTCGCCCAGTCGCCGACCAGGTTGGAGTTGGCGATGAGGACGCGCGGGGCCCACTCGTGGGTCTGCATGACGCCGACGGGGCGGCCGGACTGGACGAGCATCGTCTCGTCCTGCTTGAGCGTCCTGAGCGTGCGGACCATGGCGTCGAAGGAACGCCAGTCACGGGCGGCCTTGCCGGTGCCGCCGTAGACGACGAGCTTGTCGGGGTGCTCGGCGACCTCGGGGTCGAGGTTGTTCTGCAGCATCCGAAGGGCGGCTTCCTGCTGCCATCCCAGGGCGCTCAGTTCCGTACCGCGTGGCGCTCGGACAGGGCGGGGTCCTGACATGGTCTGCCTCCTAGCGAACTG
The DNA here is from genome assembly GCF_042871525.1 of Streptomyces sp. NPDC005784. Lineage (NCBI taxonomy): Bacteria > Bacillati > Actinomycetota > Actinomycetes > Kitasatosporales > Streptomycetaceae > Streptomyces > Streptomyces sp. NPDC005784. The sequence goes on along the minus strand of NZ_JBIAIQ010000009.1, from coordinate 209,791 downwards.
TTGCTGTAGATATTCACATCCTGGCTCTTTGAATAGAGCTAGTCAATAGCTGCACGGCCCCGCACGCGCTCCTCACGGATGTTTGGCTGGGATGTATGGGCGCAGACATGGACAGGGCAGGAGATCCGGCGGGCGACGGGGCGAGTGGGGCTGCGATGTCTTCGGCAGAGGCTTCGAGGACGCCTCCGGGCGACGCGACGGCGAACGAAGGCGAGCGAACGGACACAGGCCTGACGGCGCCGAACAGGGGCGGCAGGACGGCAGCCGCCGACGGGACAACGGACGAGGGCGGGACGACGGCGAAGCACGGCGGGACGACGGACGAGGACCGGACGACGGCGAACGGCGACAGGACGACGAACCGGAGCCGGACGGTGGACGGGGACCGGACGATGGACGGGGACCGGACGGTGGACGGGGACCGGACGGTGGACGGGGACCGGACGGTGGACGGGGACCGGACGATGGACGGGGACCGGACGATGGACGGGGACCGGACGATGGGTGGAGGTGGGGGCGAGCCGGACTTGGAGCGGGTCGCCCGGCGGGACGACGCCGTGCGCGCCGCTGTGGAACACGGCCTCCTCACCCCGGGCCACCCCATCGTCGCGCTCCTCGACGTCCCCGGCATCCGGGCCTCGGCCGCCGCGCTGCGCGCAGCCTTCGACGCGGTGACCCCTCCCGGCACTCCCGTGCTGCACGCCTTCGCGGTGAAGGCGACGCCCCTCGTGCCCGTCCTGCGACTGCTGCGCGAGCAGGGCATCGGCGCGGAGGTGGCGAGCCCGGGAGAGCTCGCGCTCGCCCGGGCGGCCGGAATCCCGCCCGCGCGGACCGTGCTCGACTCGCCGGCCAAGACACTCGCCGAGCTGCGCGAGGCGCTGGCACTGGGCGTCGCGATCAACGCGGACAGCCCGCAGGAACTGGACCGCATCGACGCCATGGTGCGCTCGGCGGCCACCGACTCCCCCATCGGGCTCCGGGTGAACCCGCAGGTCGGCGGGGGTTCGATCGAGGCTCTGTCCACGGCGACGGCGACCTCCAAGTTCGGGGTCGCGCTGCGGGACGACGGGGCCCGCGCGTGGATCGTGCGGGCGTACGCCGACCGCCCATGGCTGACCCGGCTGCACGCGCACTCGGGCTCGCAGGGCATGCCGCTCTCCCTGATGGCGCAGGGCGTGGCGGAGACGTACGCGCTGGCGGAGGAGATCAACCGGCACGTCGGACGGCGGCAGGTCGACACGATCGACATCGGCGGCGGGCTGCCGGTCAACTTCGGCTCCGACACGACGACACCCACGTACGCGCAGTACGCGCGGCTGCTCGCCGAGGTGGCGCCGGGACTGTTCGACGGACGCTACGGGCTGGTCACCGAGTTCGGGCGGTCACTGCTCGCCAAGCACGGGACCGTACTGGCGCGGGTCGAGTACGCGAAGTCCGCCGGGGGCCGGGCGGTCGCGATCACCCACGCCGGGGTGCAGGTGGCGACCCGCACGGTCTACGCGCCGGGGGCCTGGCCGCTGCGGATCGCCGCGTACGACGCGAAGGGCCGGCCCAAGACGGGGCCGGACGTCGTCCAGGACGTCGCGGGCCCCGCCTGCTTCGCGGGCGACCTGCTCGCGGAGGGCCGCGCGCTTCCGCTGCTCGAACAGGGCGACCACGTGGCCGCACTGGACACCGGCGCGTACTACTTCGCCCACCACTACGCGTACAACTCCCTCGCCCGCCCCGGCATCTACGGCTTCGCGCCGACCGGCGACGACGACGCGGGAGGCGCCGGAGGCGCGGGCGGCATGCGCTTCGCGGTCGTACGGGGGCCGCAGACCCTCGACGAGATCGTCGCGGAGTCGGGCGGCGCGCACGGGCCGTCGCTCACCGCGCTGTAGCCACCGCCCGCGCTCCGGGAACGGCGATACGAACGACGCGGGACGGTGGCGCACGGGGACGGGCGGCGCGAAAGACGGGGACGGGCGGCACGCGCCGACGGGCGCCGGAGCGCACCTCGACCGACGGGATCCACGGGACGGCCGGGCCCACGCACAGGCAGGTTCCGACCCCGGGGCGCACTCGTTTTCGTGCGCGCCCGACCACACTCGCGAGCGCCCCTGCCACACCCCCCAGGACAGCACAAACCGGCCACGGGCGGGTTCAGCACGCCTGAGAATGTGGTCAGTTGACCCACCTTAGTCATCGTGGGCATGTTCCACAGGAAAATGCCCGATCACTCCCTTCCCGTGCACACAGTGCGTAACTTCGGCGTCACTCGGCCGAACCCTTGGCGGGAGGGGAGACACGGTGCCCGGAATCGACGAGTGCCTGCTGGAAGCCATGACACTGCCCGGTGCGCGGGGTGCCTCGGTGGTCGACTGGACCAGCGGCCTGGCCCTGGGGACGGTGGGCGACGCGCCGGGCGACGACCACGAGACGACCGCTGCGGAGGCCGCCGAGCTGGCCCGGCTCGCCGCGGAGAACCGCTCGTTCGCCCCCAAGGACGGCTCCGACTGGTCCGAGTGGTCCGATCAGGAGACCCCGATCGAAGACTTGATCATCAGCAACCGCGACAGCTATCACGTCCTGCGTTTCGTCCGGACCACCTTCGACAGCAGCGTGTTCCTGCACCTGTGGCTGGGCCGCTCGGACGGCAATCTCGCCCTGGCGCGCATCCGGCTCGGCGAGATGGCCGGACGGCTGGTGCTCGTATGACCACGGTCAGGACCCCTCCTCCGCCCCGGCTCCCGGTGCGGGACAGGGCACCGGGCGCCGCGGCCGGCGCCTCGCCGATGCTCAGTCGGCTCGCCGAGGAGCGGGCCACCGGCGTCCTCATCCGCGAGCGCGGCACCCTCTATCTCGCCGACGGAGAGGTGGTGCACGCCGAGAGCCCGGCCACACCAGGGCTCGACGTGCTGTTCTCCGTCCGCGGCGTACTGGACGCCGAGGTGTGGCGGGAGGCGGTCGCCGCGGCCGGGGCGCGCCGCCGGGTCGGCCGGTTCCTGATCGACAGCGGGTGGATCGCGGAGGGCGCGCTGGAGCTGTGCCACCTCGGCTCCCTGTACGACGCGGCGTACTTCGTACTCGGGCCGAGCAGCACCCCGAGCCGCTTCCGGTACGGCGCCGCGCACTGGTTCGGCCCGCTGCGCCCCGTCCCCGTGGCCGCGCTGGAGCGCGAGACGGTGCGTCGGCGCGAACTCCTGCACCGCATATGGCCCGACCCGGCGACCGACACCGCGCCGCTCCGGCGCGCCCTGCTCGCCGCCGGGCCGACGGTGCCGTTGCGCCAGGAGGCCGTCCTCGGCCAGGTGGACGGCGTCCGCACGGCGGCGGACGTGTCCCTCGTGCTGGGTCGGCCCGCCTTCCACACGCTCGTCGACCTGCGCCGACTCGCCGCCGCCGGACTCGTGACGGCCGCTCCGCCACCGCAGCCGCTCCCCCCGCCCAGCGTGCTCACCCAGACCTCCACCGATCCCGACGTCGCGTTGCTGCGACGACTCAGAGACGCGCTGGAGGCCTTGTGAGTCCCAACCCGCGGGAGGCCTTGTGATCCGCGCGCTACGACAGCGTGCCGAGAGGAGACTGCTGATGGCGGCGGAACCCGAAGTCCTCGACGAACTCCATCGGTTGAGGGCCCGCGTGCCCCAGCTGACCGGAGCGCTCGCGGCCAGCGCCGACGGTCTCGTCCTTGCCCACGACACGCCCGGCGTGGAGCCGGACGGCCTGGCCGCGCTCACCGCGGCCGCACTGGGGGTCGCCATACGGATGGCCGAGTCCACCGGGCACGGCGATCTGCGCGAGCTACTGGTCCGCGGTGTGCACGGCTATGTGGCGACCTACGCGGCAGGCGGCTCCGCCGTCCTGACGCTGCTGGCCCAGGACCGGGTCAATGTCGGCCGGCTGCACCTCGAGGGGCGGCGTTCCGGCACCCGGATCGGGGAGCTCGTCGACGCCGCCACAGCACGCGGCGAGCTGGCCGCCGACCCGCCCAAGACGTCCGCGAAGCCCTCGTCGGGCGCATCGCGCACTCGCACGGCACGCGGCACGACCGCCGCGCGCCCCACTTCTACCCCTGCCACCAACCACCCGAGAACATCAGAGAGTTGAAGGAGCACAGCACCATGACGAACACCGAGACCGCGCTCAAAGAGGCACTGGCGGCCATCGAGGGCGCCACGGGAGCCGCCCTCGTCGACTACACCAGCGGAATGGCGCTGGGCACGATCGGTGGCAGCAAGAGCTTCGACCTCACCGTCGCGGCCGCAGGCAACACGGACGTCGTCCGCGCCAAGCTCCGCACCATGGAGCACCTGGGGCTGAAGGGCGACATCGAGGACATCCTGATCACGCTCTCCGACCAGTACCACCTGATCCGGCTGATCAAGGGGCGCGGCGGGAACGGTCTCTTCCTGTACCTGGTGCTCGACCAGAAGCGCGCGAACCTGGCGATGGCCCGGCACCAACTGAAGAGGATCGAGGCCGACCTGGAGGTCTAGCTCCGGCCCCGTTCAGCGACGTCGCGCCCCGCCGGGCGCGGCGTCGCCCGCCGCCACTCCGGTGGCCCGGACGGCCCGGACCGGCTTGCCCACAGGGGCACCGGCGCGCGGGCCGAGCCAGTCGACCCGCACCCAGATCAGCGCCTGCTCGGCCCGCTCCAGGCGCCCGAGCCGGCCGGCCTTCAGCCACAGTCCGACGCCCGCGCCGGCGAGCAGCATGCCGCCCGCTGCGGGCACGGCGAGCGAGCTGCCCAGCGCGGCCGCGAAGGCGAGGAGCAGCCACCAGCCGTGGCCCTGACGCCAGTTGCGCACCGTCACGGCACGGTCCTGGAGCACATCGTGCTTACCGGCACGGACGGCGGAGCGGACCAGGGCGGCGTACCGCTTCCCGCGCCAGTACGGCACCACGGCCGCCGCGACGAGAAACAGCGCGGCCCCCGCCATGACACCGATCCTGCGCCCCGTCAGTCCGGGGAGCACCACCCCGGTTCCGGCAGCCACCACCCCGCTCCACCACAGCGGTGCGGCTCCCGCCCGCACCACGACGGCCACCCGGGCCAACCCCTGTCCTCCGCGCGTCACCATCTGCCTCCCGTCTCAGCGCCTTCACGCCCACGGGTACGTCGCCGACCGCCGCCGCGCCCGTGTGTCTCTGGGCGCGCAGGCTAGCCACGGAAGGTGAGACGAGTCTGAGAAACGCCCGGATTCGCACGCCCTAGTTCATGCTCCGGCGCCTACTCGACGAACAGTCCCCGCACCGCGGCCCGCGCGTCGAACTGCTCCAACCGCGCCTGCGCGTCCGGCAGGTCGTCGCACATGGCCTCCAACAGAACGCGGCCCAGCAGCATCGGCGCGCACGCCGTGTCGAAGGCGAGGCCGGTGCCGACGGCGGCGGGGAGCAGCAGGTCGGACACCTTCGCCACCGGGGCGAACGCGGAGTCCGCGACCGTGACGACGGTCAGCCCGGCCTCCTTCGCGTAGCCGAGGGCGTCGACGACCTCGCGCGGGTGCCGGGGCAGCGCGAAGCACAGCAGGGAAGTGGCCCCGGCCCGGACGGCCGCGTCGATGCGGTCCTGGAGCATCGTGCCGCCCTCGTGCAGCAGCCGTACGTCGGGGTGCACCTTGGCGGCGAAGTAGGCGAAGCCGTAGGCCTGGGAGGCGGCGGCGCGCAGCCCGAGGACGGGCAGCGGACGGGACGCGGCCAGCAGCCGCCCCGCCCTCGCGACCGGGCGCGGATCGGCGAGCACGGCGGCAAGGTGGCGCAGGTTCTCGATCTCGGCCTCGACGGCCTGCTGGTACTCGTTGTACGAGGCGGTGTCGGTGGCCGGTTCGGCGGGCGCGACCTCGCGCAGGTGCTTGCGCAGGGCGGGGTAGCCGTCGAAGCCGAGGGCGACCGCGAAGCGGGTGACGGAGGGCTGGCTGACTCCGGCGAGTTCGGCGAGTTCGACGCTGGACAGAAACGGCACGTCGGCCGCGCGCCGCACCATGCTGTGGGCGATGCGCCGCTGGGTCGGTGTGAGCCGGCGCCCCTCGAAGAGGGTCTGGAGCCGCCCGGCGGGGCTGTCGCTCACACCCGTGTCGCTCACACCCGTGTCGCTCTCCACGCCGCCGTCCCCCATCGCCTTGCCGTCCCCCATCTCCCTGCCGTCCCCGTTCCTGTCGCCGCCTCCGGCCGTGCCGCTGCCCGTGCTCATGACGTGCTCCCCCTCCAGATGTCAGTGAACCGGTCGAGCAGTGCGGCGGCCGCCGTCACGTCGTCCGTGAGCGGCCGGTCGGCCTGCTCCGCGTCGAGCACCGCCTCGGCCAGTTCCAGTGCCCGCCCGGCCGGCAGGTCCGGTTCGGGCCGCAGATCGCGCTGGCGCAGCGCCCGTACCGCGGCGACCAGTTCGCAGCCGACGACGAGACGGTACGCATCGCACGCCCGCAGCGTCTGACGTGCGGCGAGCGAGGCGAAGCTCGCCTGTTCCTCGACGCCCCGGGAGAGTACAGCGTGGCCGAGCGAGGCGGGCGCGGAGAAGGCCCGCAGGTCACCGAGTGCGGCACCGGCGGCGTACTCCAGGATCATCACGCCGGAGGACGCCGGTTCCTGGTCGGCGAGGAAGGGGCGCAGCCGGGTGTAGGCCGGTTCGTTGAGGGTGGACAGGCGGGAGGTGGACAGGCGTGCCACCTGGGTGACGGCGAGCCTGAAGTGGTCCAGCGCGAGGGCGAGTTGGGCCTGGTAGAAGCCGCCGTGGTGGTAGGCGGCCATGTCCTCGGCGGAGATGAGGGGGTTCTCCGCGGCGGCGTTGATCTCCACCGCGAGGACCGCCTCCAGCGCGTCCGCCGCGTCGTGCGCGGGGCCGTGGATCTGCGGGAGACAGCGGAAGCCGTACGGGTCCTGGATCCGCCCGAGCGGTGGCGTGGGCCGGTCCGCGGCGCCGATCAACTCCCGCATCCGGCGGGCCACTTCGATCGATCCCCGGTGCGGCCGGGCGGCGTGCACGGGCGCCGCGTACGCCTCGTGGGACCCGTCGACCGCCAGCAGCGACAGGGCCGCGACGACCTGCGTGGCGCCGATCAGCCCGCGCAGTTCGTGCAGCGCGAGCGCGGCCTGCCCGAGGGTGAGCGCGTTGCTGCTGATGAGCGCGAGGGCGTCGTTGTTGTCGAGGGCCAGCGGCTCGGGAACCACGCCCCCACCGGACCACGCACCTGACCCCCCACCGGACCAAGCAACCGACCCGCTACCGCCCGGCACCACGGATCCACCCGCACCCGGCCGGGACCGCTCCCCTGCTCGTGGCCCCCCGGCCCTCGGGACCTCCACGACCGCCCCATCCCCGTCCACATCCGCCGCACCGGAACGCACCAGCGAACCGTCCGACCCCCTCCACGGGTGCTCTCCCGCAAGGGCCAGGCCCACCTGCGCCAGGGCGGCGATGTCCCCGGTCCCGACCGAGCCGAACTCGTTGACGACCGGGTACGCGCCGTTCTCCAGCGCCTCGCACAGCGCCGTCACGACCGTGGGCCGCAGTCCCGCGCCGCCCGCGAGGAGCTGGTTCGCGCGGACGGCGAGCATCGCGCGGACCTGCCGAGCGGGCAGCTCCTCGCCGATGGCGCCGGCGTTGCTGCGCAGCAGGCGCAGGCCGTGGCCGGTGGCGGCCTCGGTGGGCACGTCCTCGGTCCGGTTCGCGCCGACTCCGGTGGAGCGGCCGTAGACGCGGCCGGTGGCGGCGATCTGCCGGGCGGCGCACCAGGACTCCTCGACCCGCTTCATCGCATCCGTGCCGGGGACCGGCCGCGCGGCCCCGTCGGCGAGCCGTACGACGTCGTCGACACCGGTGCGGCGGCCGTCCAGGACCACGAGCGCGACATCCGCCGGAGGCGTCACCGCACACGATGTGGACATGATCCGAGACGACAGCACGCGCACACCTTTCTATTCAGGTACCGAGAACTCTGCATGACGATATGCAGACCGGGCAAGGGGCACCTGCCGGGGGCTCGGCCCAGTCGCAACAGGGGGGCTATCCCCAGTGCCACGCGGACCTCGGCTGCCTACCGTGAAAGACATGACCGGTATGGAAGCCCGCCATGACGACGCGGAACTGAAGAAGGAACTCAACGCCACCCTGCACGCCCGCAGGGAACTCGGCGACGAGTACGAGTCCGCCCTGGTCGACTCGTTCCTGGAGAAGGTCGAGCAGCACCTCGACGGCGCCGTCGACCGCCGGGTGCGGCGCCAGCTCGCCGAACAGCAGATGGTGGTGGCGCGCGGCGCGCGTTCACCCCAGTCGTCCGACTCCTGGGGCGAGCGTTTCGGCTTCGGGATCGTCTCGCTCGTCCTCGCGGTCCCGCTGTCCGCGATCGGCGGCGGAGTCGCGCACCTGCCCGGACTGCTCGTCGCGTGGGCCGGCATCGTGGGCGTGAACGTGGTCCAGGCAGCGCGCCTCTCGCCGAGCTTCTTCGGCCGCCGCAGGACCCGGCCGGAGTCGGACTGGGAGGAGTAGCCGCCGCGCAGCCCCAGCGGTACCGGGGAGACGAAGCCCCACCCGGAACGGGGTACGGGCGCCGAGCGGCCTGTACGGCGTACGAAAGGGCCCGGCACCTGGGACAGGTGCCGGGCCCTTCGACGTGTTGCGCGGGGACCGCCGCACCCCCGATACCGGGGGGCGGGACGACGGCGGTCCCCGCGAGGGACGCGGGCAGCCCTGGTCAGGACCGGGCTTACGCGTCCTAGGCGTCCATGGAGGTCCGGGAGCCGCTCCGGAGGTCCTTGGCGCCGTTTTGGCGTCGGCCGGGGCGGGGAGCCGCTCCCGCCCTGCCGACACCCACTAATGTGCCGGACCCGTGTTAAGCGGGTGCTGCGCGGACGTGACGCGCTCGTACCACTTCCGCGAAGTTCACCTCGGCCGGAGCCTGAAGATCCACACGGATCCGACACTTCGAACAAAAATCCCGCGCCGGCCCCGGACGACCGAACGTTGTGCGCCCGGTGATGCCCCTGGCCGTCACCCGTGCGCCCCGGGCCACCGCCCGGCACGCACTCCCGACGCCTCCCGTGGCCCCCGGATGCCTCCTGGGGGCCCGCCCCCGCTACGCCCTGATGCCGCCCTTGGCCAGGAAGGACAGCAGGTCCTGCCGGCTGACGACACCGGTGGGCTTGCCCTCGACGAGCACGATCGCGGCGTCGGCGCGACCGAGCACGGACATCAGGTCGGCGACCGGCTCACCGGAACCGACCTGCGGCAGCGGCGAGGACATGTGCTTCTCCAGCGGGTCCTCCAGGGAGGCCCGCTTGGTGAACAGCGCGTCGAGGAGCTCGCGCTCCACGACCGACCCGATGACCTCGGCGGCCATCACGTCCGGGTGACCGGCGCCCGGCTTGACGATCGGCATCTGCGAGACGCCGTACTCGCGCAGCACCTCGATGGCCTCGCCGACGGTCTCCTCCGGGTGCATGTGGACGAGCGAGGGGATCGTGGCCCCCGCCTTGTCGTTCAGCACGTCGGCGACACGGGCGCTCGGGCCGGTGTCCTCCAGGAAGCCGTAGTCGGCCATCCACTCGTCGTTGAAGATCTTGCTGAGGTAGCCGCGCCCGCTGTCCGGGAGCAGCACGACCACGACGTCGTCGGGGCCGAGGCGCTCGGCGACCCGCAGCGCGGCGACCACGGCCATGCCGCAGGAGCCGCCGACGAGCAGCCCCTCCTCCTTGGCCAGCCGGCGCGTCATCTGGAATGAGTCCTTGTCGGACACGGCGACGATCTCGTCCGCGACCGTACGGTCGTACGCGGTCGGCCAGAAGTCCTCACCGACGCCCTCGACGAGGTAGGGCCGGCCCGAGCCGCCGGAGTACACGGATCCCTCGGGGTCGGCGCCGACGACCTGCACCTTCCCGTCGCTGGCGTCCTTCAGGTACCGGCCGGTACCGGAGATCGTGCCGCCGGTCCCCACGCCCGCGACGAAGTGGGTGATCTTCCCCTCCGTCTGCTCCCACAGCTCGGGGCCGGTCGAGTGATAGTGCGAGAGGGGGTTGTTCGGGTTGGAGTACTGGTCGGGCTTCCAGGCCCCCGGGGTCTCCCGCACCAGCCGGTCGGAGACGTTGTAGTACGAGTCCGGGTGCTCCGGGTCGACGGCGGTGGGGCAGACCACGACCTCGGCCCCGTACGCGCGCATCACGTTGATCTTGTCGGTGGAGACCTTGTCGGGGCACACGAAGATGCAGTGGTACCCCTTCTGCTGCGCCACGATGGCGAGCCCCACACCGGTGTTGCCACTGGTCGGCTCGACGATCGTGCCGCCGGGCTTGAGGTCGCCGCTCTCCTCCGCGGCCTCGATCATGCGCATGGCGATGCGGTCCTTCACGGATCCGCCGGGGTTGAAGTACTCAACCTTCGCCAGGACGGTCGCCTGGATGCCCGCGGTCACGTTGTTGAGTCTCACCAGCGGGGTGTTGCCGACGAGACTGATCATCGAGTCGTGGAATTGCACCGTTGTCTCCGGAGCTGCGTTTTCAACAGGAATGGTCCCGCCAGCCTACGGCCCTGAGCAGCCGTTCACGCGCCGTTGAGATTGGCCCACCCGCTGTTCGGGGCAAGCAGTGGTTGTACGGCTACAAGGAGGTGGCGGCGACGGATGTCGAGCTTGTCGAGGGCGAGGGTGGCCCGGCGGATCGCTGCGGGCGCGGCGTACGGCGGGGGCGGGGTCGGACTGGTGGGTGCGGCGGCCGTCGGCCTGGTGCTGGCCGAGGTGCAGCTGGCGAAGCGGCATGTGGGCAACGGGCACGCTCCGTACGCCCCGCGCGCGGACGGTCTCTACGGGTACGACTACGCCGGTGCCTCCGCTGACGAACCCCCGCTGCGTCTGACGATGCTCGGCGACTCGACGGCCGCGGGCCAGGGGGTGCGCCGGGCCCGCCAGACGCCGGGCGCCCTGCTGTCCTCCGGGCTCGCGGCGGTGGCCGAGCGGCCGGTGGAGCTGAGCAATGTGGCGCTGCCCGGCGCCCAGTCGGACGACCTGGACCGCCAGGTCGCGCTCGCCCTCACGGACACCTCGCGGCTGCCCGACATCTGCGTGATCATGATCGGGGCGAACGACGTGACGCACCGGATGCCGCCGACGCGCTCCGTGCGTCACCTGTCCGCGGCGGTACGCCGGCTGCGCACGGCCGGTGCGGAGGTGGTCGTCGGCACCTGTCCCGACCTGGGCACGGTCGAGCAGGTCCAGCAGCCGCTGCGCTGGCTGGCCCGGCGCGCGTCCCGGCAGTTGGCCGCGGCCCAGACGATCGGGACGGTCGAGCAGGGCGGCCGTACGGTGTCGCTGGGCGACCTGCTGGGCCCCGAGTTCGAGGCGAACCCGCGTGAGCTGTTCGGTCCGGACCACTACCACCCCTCGGCGGAGGGGTATGCCACGGCGGCCATGGCGCTCCTGCCGACGGTCTGCGCGGCACTCGGCCTCTGGCCGGCCGAGGAGGAGCGTCCGGACGTCTCGCGGCACGAGGGATTCCTGCCGGTCGCCCGTGCGGCCGCGGAGGCCGCGTCCGAGCCCGGCACCGAGGTCGCCGCCGCCATGCCCACCGGCCCCCGCGGCCCCTGGGCCCTCCTCAAACGCCGCCGCCGCCAACGCCTCCCCGCCACGGACCCCGCCCCGACCCCCTCCAACTGACGCCTCCGGGGGAACGGATCCCCGGGTCCGAGGCCGATCCCGGGTTCCCGGGTCCGGGGGCGGTCCCGGGTTCCCGGTTCCGGGGGCGGTCCCGGGTTCGCGGGGCGCGGACCCGGGCGCGGGTGCGTGGGGGCTGGTCGCGCAGTTCCCCGCGCCCCTGAGGTCTCCCACCCCGGCCGGCATCAGAGGAGCGGGCCCCCCGGGTCGGGGCCCAAATTCAGCCCCTCCGGCGCTTGCGGAGCGAGGCAGGATCCCACCCCTTCCGACGCTCGGGGAGCGGGGCCAGGATCCCGCCCCTCCCGCGCTTGAGGAGCGAGGCCAGGGCAGAGCCCAATTTCAGCCCCTCCGGCTTTCGAGGAGCGAGGCCAGGGCAGAGTCCAAATTCAGCCCCTCCGGCGTTTGAGGAGCGAGGCCAGGGCAGAGCCCAATTTCAGCCCCTCCGGCGTTTGAGGAGCGGGGCCAGGGCAGAGCCCATTTTCAGCCCCTCCGGCGTTTGAGGAGCGGGGTCTGGGGCAGAGCCCCAGGAGGCCCGGCACCAGAGGGGGGCCACCCCTTCACCCCGCCCCCGCGCAACGGACCCCACCGTTCAGGGCGCCCCCGCCAGCAAAAAGCAAGCGCTTAGAAAAGTGCGTCCGGTGTCACACACCAAGACCGGTGACCTCGACGGTACGTGCGGGTAACTTCCCAATCAGCCCTGCACACTTCCCGTACGCCAATGGAGCCGTGATGCCCGAAGCCGTGATCGTCTCAGCCACCCGCTCCCCGATCGGCCGCGCCTTCAAGGGCTCCCTGAAGGACGTGCGCCCCGACGACCTGACCGCCACGATCATCGAGGCAGCCCTCGCCAAGGTCCCCGGCCTGGACCCGAGGGACATCGACGACCTGATGCTCGGCTGCGGCCTCCCCGGCGGCGAGCAGGGCCACAACCTCGGCCGGATCGTGGCCGTGCAGATGGGAATGGACCACCTCCCGGGCTGCACCATCACCCGTTACTGTTCCTCCTCCCTGCAGACCTCCCGCATGGCCCTGCACGCCATCAAGGCGGGCGAGGGCGACGTCTTCATCTCGGCGGGCGTCGAGATGGTGTCGCGGTCCGTCAAGGGCACCTCCGACGGCATGCCCGACACCCACAACCCCCTCTTCGCCGACGCCGAGGCCCGCACGGTCGAGGTCGCCCAGTCGGAGGGTTCGTCCTGGCACGACCCGCGCGAGGACGGCCTGATCCCGGACGCGTACATCGCGATGGGCCAGACCGCCGAGAACCTGGCCCGCCTCAAGGGCGTCACCCGCCAGGACATGGACGAGTTCGGCGTGCGCTCGCAGAACCTCGCCGAGGAAGCCGTCAAGAACGGCTTCTGGGAGCGCGAGATCACCCCGATCACCACCCCGGACGGCACGGTCGTCAGCAAGGACGACGGCCCGCGCGCGGGTGTGACGCTGGAGGGCGTCCAGGGCCTGAAGCCGGTCTTCCGCCCCGACGGCATGGTCACCGCGGCCAACTGCTGCCCGCTGAACGACGGCGCCGCCGCCCTCGTGATCATGTCCGACACGAAGGCCCGCGAGCTCGGCCTGACCCCGCTCGCCCGCATCGTCTCGACGGGTGTCACCGGTCTCTCCCCCGAGATCATGGGCCTCGGCCCGGTGGAGGCCAGCAGGCAGGCGCTCCACCGCGCCGGCCTCACCGTCGACGACATCGACCTGTTCGAGATCAACGAGGCCTTCGCCGCCCAGGTGATCCCGAGCTACCGCGACCTGAACATCCCGCTGGACAAGCTGAACGTGAACGGTGGCGCCATCGCCGTCGGCCACCCCTTCGGCATGACCGGCGCCCGCATCACCGGCACGCTCATCAACAGCCTCCAGTTCCACGACAAGCAGTTCGGTCTGGAGACCATGTGCGTCGGCGGCGGCCAGGGCATGGCGATGGTCATCGAACGCCTCAGCTGACAACGGGGACCCGTTCCCGTAACGGGAGTTGAACCCAGCGTGAACGAATCGGCCCAGAAGCCCGTACCCACCGGGCCTCTGGGCCGATTTGTGATCCAATCCCCCCCAAGATGTGACCTATGTCCCTTCGAATGGGCATTTTCGCAGGTCAGGGGCGATGCGCAGCTAAACCCGAGGCCCAAAGTCCTGTCCTATTCGTGACGTTACGCACTGACAGTTTGGTGGTTCGCCCTTCAAGCTGATGTAGGAAGTCGGGGGCCGACTTTGAACCGGGAGTACGTCAGTGAGCGCCATGCCGATTGCTTTGCTGCTCACCACCGCCGCCACCGCGGCCGTGGGCGTCGCCGTTCTGCACACGCTGCAGAGTCTGCGTCGGCAGGTCGCAGCCCTGCACAGTGAACTTGCCGAGAGCCGCGCCGGTGCCGCGCGAGGTCTCGTGCCCGCCGCGCGCGGAGCCGCCGACGCGGACGAGATACGCATGGCCGTGGCCGAGGCGCTCGCCGACGAGCGGGAGCGGGAGCTCGCCGAGGCGCGGGCCTTCTGGGCCGCCCAGGAGGCGCGTGACGCCTCCGACGCGCCCTCGCTGCTCGGTCTGCCGGACAGCGAACTGTTCCTGCCACGGCACTCGGACTTCGCGGGCCTGGAGCACCTGGAGCCGGTGGCCGAGGCCGGCACCGACCTGGAGGAGTTCCTCCAGACCGGCACCGCCGGCGATTCCCCGGAACTCGCCGCGGCCCGTCGCCGTCACCCCTCGCACCCGGACTTCGTCCCCGTCCAGTCACCCGTGGTCAATGACCACGAACGCACGGTGGCCTGCCTGGAGGAGCTCGCCGAGTCCCGTACGGAGCTGGCGGACGTCCGCCCCGGCCCACTCGGCACCCTTGACGTCTACGTCTTCGCCGACGGTACGACGCTGTGCATGACCCCGGGTCACCGTGAGACCGCGCAGCAGCTCGCCGCGGCTCTGGCGGCCGGTGAGACCCCGGTCCTGCTCGGCGGCTCCGGTGTCTCGGGCGCGTACGCCCTGACCTTCGCCTTCGGCGAGGAGAACGTCTACATCCTGGCGGACCGCGTCATAGCGTCACTATGACCCGCCGGGCGTCACGGTGACGCACACGGCACCTCCGCGAACCGCGTAGCGCCGCTGCGAGAACCGCCTGGCGCCGCTGCGAACCGCACGGCCTCACCACCCTGGCCGCCCCCCGAAGCGGGGGGGCGACACGCCGAGGGGCCGGGCAACCGCGCCGGAGTCGATCAACGGATCAGACGCCGGCGCGTTTCTGTGCCTCCGCCACGAGCGTGACCGCTTCCGCGAGTTCCTCCTCGTTCTTCAGTACGAGGGCCAAGTCGTGCGCGGCGACCGTGATTTGGTCGGCGGCGGCGAACATCCCGGCGTCGGGCATCTCCCGGGGCTCCCCCGACGGGTCCTCGACCCGCTGGGTGCGCAGCGCGAACTCCCTGGCCAGCCCTAGTGCCTCAGCCGCGGCGCCTCGTTGCAGGCGGCTCTGCGGTGCGGCCCGCAACCGGTCGGCGAAATGGTCCACGGCATGGGTCAACGGCGTCGTATCCAGCACGCGGCGAGACTACGCGCAGCGGCGGGACTGTTGCCAACAACCCAACCCTCAGGCACGGTGGCGTGAAGGACCGGCTTACATCCCCTTTGCGTTCGGAGGCGCCGATGTCCCAAGTCTTCTCCGAGGAGACCCATCGCAACCTGCTCGCCCGCATCCCCCATTGCACCGGTCGTGAGATCTCCGACTGGCTCCGCACCGTCGACGAAGGCCCCGCCCTCTTCCGCTTCGAGGAGAAGGTCAGCTGGCTCCGCGCCGAGCACGACCTCGCGTACGGCCACGCCAAAGCGATCATTCGTGAGTACGACCTGAGGAGGGCCGCGCGCAAACTGCGGTGAGCGCGCACCACCGAGACGGCAGGCACCCGACACGAAGGGCCCGCGAACCGGTGGTTCGCGGGCCCTTCAGGTCACACATGACGGCCTGTCCGGCCGTCGGCGCCGCTAGTCGCGGCCGCTGAAGATGGCGACCAGCCGCAGCATCTCCACGTAGATCCACACGAGGGTCATGGTCAGGCCGAACGCGGCCAGCCAGGCCTCTTCCTTCGGCGCACCGTAGGTGATGCCGTCCTCGATCTGCTTGAAGTCGAGGGTCAGGAAGAACGCGCCGATCAGGATCGCCAGGATGCCGACGATCGCGCCGAGCGGACCGTTGCTGCGCAGTCCGCCGTCCGGGGCGACACCGAAGGCGACCAGCAGCAGGTTCACCGCCATGACGACGATGAACGCGATGGCGATGGTCAGGCCGATGCGCGCGTACCGCGCGGTCACCCGGATCCAGCCCGCCTTGTAGACGAGCAGGGTGGCGCCGGCGACCGCCATCGTGCCGAGCACGGCCTGGAACGGCGCGCCGTGCCACTGCGCGTTGTACATCTTGCTGATGACCCCGAGGAAGACGCCTTCGAAGGCGGCGTACCCGATGATCAGCGCGGGCGAGGCGGCGCGCTTGAAGGACTGCACCATCGCGAGCACGAAGGCGACCAGCGCGGAGCCGACGGCCAGGCCGTAGCTCGTGGCGGAGACCGGCAGCAGCGCCCAGGCCAGGATCGCGCCGACGACGACGGTGCCGAGCGTCATGGCCGAACGCATGACGACGTCGTCCATCGTCATCCGGCCGGTGGTGACCGGTGCCTGCGGCGGAGCGCCGTGCTGAAGGCCCTGCTGTGCGTACGGGTTCTGCGCGTAGGGGTTGCCGCCCTGCTGGGCGTACGGGTTCCCCTGCGTGCCGACAGCGGGTCCCCCGGCCTGCGGCGCCGCGTTGAAGCCCGCGTAGCCGTTGTCGCGGCTGAACCCCCGTCGCGAGAAGACCGGGTTACTGCTCCTCATTTCGCTCCTCCATGGCCACCCTCGTGACCTTGGCTCAAGAGTAATGGGTAGGCAAAGGAATGACCCTAGTGCTTGAGGAGGATCTTTCCCTCGTTGTGCCACCGTACGCGTGTGCCCCCCGGCACGCCCGCACTGGTACTAAGCCGTGACACCAGCTTCAGTGACACCGGCTCCGTAGAGATCATCTGCCCTCTCAAGCCGCCGCGATCCCCTCCTATTCCTGTCGCCCCGTTTCCGCCCGTTGCCACCCGCTCCCATCCAGTCCCATCCAGTCCCGCTCACGCCCCTTCGCCGAGGGGGAAGCCCGTGTAACCCTCCGCAAGGTCCGTCGCGGCCGCGCGTGAACTCGCGATCCGCTCCAGGCGGGCCAGTTGGACGCGGTCCTCGAAGGGCGTCGCGGCGGGGTCGCGGTGCAGCAGGGCCGTCATGTCGTACGAGAACCTCTCGGCCTGCCAGACCCGGCGCAGACAGGTCTCGGAGTAGGCGTCGAGCCGCTCGGCCGATCCGGTGTCCCTGAGCTGGATCAGGGCGCGGACGAACGTGACGACGTCGCCGACGGCGAGGTTGAGGCCCTTGGCGCCGGTCGGCGGCACGATGTGGGCGGCGTCCCCGGCGAGGAAGAGCCGGCCGTGCCGCATCGGCTCGTGGACGTAACTCCTCATGGGCGTGACCGACTTGGCGGTGATGGCGCCCCGTCGCAGCCGCCAGTCGTCGGCGGTCTCCAGACGCCGTTCCAGCTCGTCCCAGATCTCCTCGTCGCTCCACGCCCCGGCATCCGTCCCCTCGGGCACCTGGAGATAGAGGCGGGAGACAGTGGGCGAACGCATGCTGAGCAGGGCGAAGCCTCGGTCGTGCCGGGCGTAGACGAGCTCGTCGTGCGAGGGCGGGACGTCGGCGAGGATGCCGAGCCAGCCGAAGGGGTACGAGCGCTCGAAGGTACGGGAGAGCGCGGCGGGCACGGCCTTGCGGGCGACGCCCCAGAAGCCGTCGCACCCGACGACGTAGTCGCACTCGAGCACGCCCTCGCGCCCCTCGTGCCGGAACCGCACACGGGGCCGGTCCTCCTCGGCCCCCTCGACGGCCAGCGCCTCGGCCCCGAAGAGCAGCGGCCCGCCCTCCTTGAGCTGCAGCGCGATGAGGTCCTTGCACACCTCGGTCTGCGCGTACACCATCACGGAGCGGCCGCCGGTGAGCGCCGGGAAGTCGATCCGGTGCCGCTCCCCCCGGTACCGCAGCTCGATCCCGTCGTGCCGCAGCCCCTCCCGGTCCATCCGCTCCCCGGCCCCGGCGGCCCGCAGCGCGTCCACGGTCCCCTGCTCCAGGATCCCGGCCCGCTGCCGCTGCTCCACATGGGCCCGGTCCCTGCTCTCCAGAACCACGGACTCGATCCCGGCACGATGCAACAGCCGAGCCAACAACAACCCGGCGGGCCCGGCCCCGACGATCCCCACGGTGGTACGCATCGCCATGCCCATACCCCTCCCTCGCGCCCGTCGCGCCGTTCACGCTCGTCACGTCGTTCGCCCAGTGAACTTTCTTTCACCTATTCCTACTCGTGAGTCTCCGCCGCCCTGGAACCACTGTCAACCGCCGGAACACCCATCGGGGGATCAGTGGCCTGCACGAACGTCAAAAACCCGGCAAACCGCCGCAGTTCGGGTGCGGGCACTTTTCCGGCGAGGAGGTTTCTGATTCACAAGGCCGTCTCCGGCAAGGGCTCGGTGACCGCCACAGCGCCGGCCCAGGGCCATTGGGGCTACCGGATCTTCATCCTGAACTCGAAGAACCAGACCCTCACACTCCGTGGGCACTGGCTGTACGCATACAAGAACATCAGCCTCGGCAAGTTCCTCTCGTCGTACGAGAACACGCCCGGCACGATCACTGTCGGCAGTCGGCTCCTGGCGTACAACGCGTGGGAGTACCGCTCGGCGATGGACCTCTTCACCACCACGCGCAACGGCACCTGCCGCTCCATCAGCCTTCAGCTGGGGCGTCTCCCGACTACAGCTAGGACGCCGACAGTTCCCACGGCAAGACGTACATCGGCGGAACCGTCAACTGCTACTCGGCCAGCGGCTTCTAGCCCTGGGCCTCGGGAGCGGCCAGACCTGCAGCCGGCGGGCCACGCTCGGAGTGTTCCGACTGTGGCCCGCGTCCCGCCTTGCAGGTGCGGGAAGTGCCCGGAACCGGACTTGAACCGGTACGCCCGCGAGGGGCAGCGAGGTTTAAGCTCGCCGTGTCTGCATTCCACCATCCGGGCAGACCATGGGCTCCGCATCGAGGTTCCGAGCCTATCGGGGCGCGTAACCCGAACAGCGGGCGTGCGGACCGATGTTGTCTTATTTTATTGACGTCTGAGGGTGCATCAGCACGCGGTACAGGCCGTCAGCACTTGCCAACAGCCTTCCGGACGCTCTGGGCCCGCGTACACGGATTGACGGAATTTCACCGTCCGAACACGATCGGAACGAGCCTCGGACGAGGTCCCGGGCGAACTCTCAGGAGAGCGACCGCGCGACGCGCGCTCACCGAGGGGTGCCCAGAGGTCTTCGCGGCGCCCCGACCCGGACGGCTCTCAGGGGAGCTCCGTCATCCCCAGGTATGACACAACCGCTCCCGGTCCGACCCCAGGCTGCCCCCGGAACCGGAACAGCGGCTGACTACATCGCGCGGATCGGCACGGACGATGGAACACGTCCCCATCAACGTCGTCGTCCCGACAGGAGCACCCTCCCGTGACCACCACCCCCCTCGCAGGCACAAGCACCGCGGTCGCAGCCCGCGCCACGGAACTGTCGAAGGTCTACGGGCAGGGCGAGACCCAGGTGATCGCCCTCGACCGGGTCACCGTCGACTTCCGGCAGGCCGAGTTCACCGCGATCATGGGTCCCTCGGGGTCCGGCAAGTCCACCTTGATGCACTGCGTGGCGGGACTGGACACCTTCTCCTCCGGCTCCGTGCGCATCGGCGACACCGAGCTCGGCTCCCTGAAGGACAAGCAGCTCACCAAGTTGCGCCGGGACAAGATCGGCTTCATCTTCCAGGCGTTCAACCTGCTGCCGACCCTGACGGCCCTGGAGAACATCACCCTCCCGATGGACATCGCCGGCCGCAAGCCCGACAAGGAGTGGCTGGACAAGGTCATCAAGATGATCGGCCTCGCCGACCGTCTGAGCCACCGCCCCTCCCAGCTCTCCGGCGGCCAGCAGCAGCGCGTCGCCGTCGCCCGCGCCCTCGCCTCCCGCCCCGACATCATCTTCGGCGACGAGCCGACCGGAAACCTCGACTCCCGCTCGGGCGCGGAGGTCCTCGGCTTCCTGCGCAACTCCGTACGGGAGCTGGGCCAGACCGTGGTGATGGTGACGCACGACCCGGTGGCCGCCGCCTACGCGGACCGGGTCGTCTTCCTCGCCGACGGACGGATCGTCGACGAGGTGTTCGAGCCGACCGCCGACTCCGTCCTGGACCTCATGCGGAATCTTCCTGGCGGAAACTCCCGGACCCCCGACGTCGACGACAAGGGCAGCACCAGCTGACACCCCGTCGGACCGCTCACCCCGGCACTCCGAGCACTGAGCCCTGAGTTCCGAACTCCGAGCACTGTGCTCCGAACTCCGATCGCTGAGCACCGAGCACCGAGCACCGAGCACCGAGCACCAGCTTCTCGCACCTTTCGCACGCTCCCCGTGCCCGCCCGTGGCCTTCCGCGCCCTCCGCGCGCCGGCCCGCGGCTTCCCGCGCCCTCCCGCGACTCCTGGACTGAGACAACCCATGTTCCGTACCGCCTTGCGCAACGTGTTCGCGCACAAGGCCAGGCTCCTGATGACCGTGCTCGCCGTCCTGCTCGGCGTCGCATTCGTGTCGGGGACCCTGGTCTTCACCAACACCATCTCGGACGCCTACCAGAAGAGCTCCGCCAAGGGCTTCGACCAGGTCGACGTCGCCATCCACCCGGAGAGCGCGGCGGACACGGGCGACACCGTCGGCCGCACGCACAAGCTCACGCAGCCGCTGCTCGACAAGGCGGCCAAGGTGCCGGGAGCCGCCTCCGCGATCGGCGTCGTCAACGGCTTCACCGCCATGGCCGACAAGGACGGCAAGCTGATCGGTGGCGGCTTCCAGTCGCAGGGCGGCAACTACTGGAGCGCGAAGGACGGCGGGAAGGACCCCCGCTATCCCCTGGCCTCCGGACACGCGCCCCACGGCACGGGCGAGGTCGCGATCGACGCGGAGACCGCGAAGCGGGCCGGCTACCAGGTCGGCGACACCGTACGTCTTTCGGTCGACGGCCCCGTCCTCAAGCCCGTGGTGACCGGCATCTTCACCACCGACGACGGCAACGTCGCCGCGGGCGGCAGCCTCGCCCTGTTCGACACGGCGACCGCGCAGCGGCTGTTCCACTCGGTCGGCTCCTACGACGAGATCGATGTGAAGGCCGCGCCGGGCACCAGCCAGACCGCGCTGCGCGACGCGCTCGACGCCGTCGTGCCGAAGGACATCGCCTCCACCACGACCGGCCAGAAGCTCGCCGACGACCAGGCCGAGCAGATCTCCTCGGCGATGAGCGGTATGAAGACGGGCCTGCTGGTCTTCGCCGGGATCGCGCTGTTCGTCGGCACGTTCATCATCGCCAACACCTTCACCATGCTGGTCGCCCAGCGCACCAAGGAGCTGGCGCTGCTGCGCGCCGTCGGAGCCTCCCGCCGCCAGGTGACCCGCTCGGTGCTGATCGAGGCGTTCGTGGTCGGCGCGGTCGCCGCCGTCGGCGGGCTCGCCGCGGGCATCGGCATCGGCGCCGGAATGCGCTCCCTGATGGGCACGCTCGGCGCCACGGTGCCGGACGGCCCGCTGGTCGTCTCGCCCGGCACGGTCGCCACGGCGCTGCTCGTGGGCATCCTCATCACGATGCTGGCCGCGTGGCTGCCGGGCCGCCGCGCCGCGAAGATCCCGCCGGTCGCCGCGATGAGCAGCGTCCACGCGAAGGCGACGACGAAGTCCCTGGTCCTGCGGAACTCGATCGGTGCCCTGTTCGCGGCCGCGGGTGTCGCCGTGGTCCTCTACGCCACGACGATGGACGGCTCGGACGGCCAGGCCCCGATGGGTCTCGGCGCGGTGCTGCTCATCATCGGCGTCTTCGTCCTCACCCCGCTGCTGTCCCGTCCGATGATCGCCGCGGCGGCTCCCGTCCTGCGGGTCTTCGGGATCTCCGGCAAGCTGGCCCGGCAGAACTCCGTGCGCAATCCGCGCCGTACGGCCGCCACCGCCTCCGCGCTGATGATCGGCCTCACCCTCATCACTGGCATGACGGTGATGGCGGGCAGTCTGCAGAAGTCGATCGACAAGATGGCCAGTTCGGCGATCAAGGCGGACTACATGGTGTCGATGGCCAACGGCATCCCCCTCTCCCCGGACGTCGAGAAGAAGCTCGCCTCGGTCGACGGGGTCACCGACACCAGCTCGCTGCGCAACGCCCCCTCCCGCATCGACCACCGGACCGAGTTCCTGACCGGTGTCAACGGCGCGGCCATCGGCAGACTCACCGACCTCGCCGTCACCGACGGCTCGTTCCGGGTCGGCGGCACCCGGGTCGTGGTCGACTCGGACACCGCCAAGTCCCATGACTGGAAGGCCGGTTCGGTTTTCAAGGTCTCCTACGAGGACGGCAAGAAGGAGAACCTGACCGTCGCGGGGGTGTACGAGGCCAACGAAGTCATCCGAGGCATCATGCTCGACAACGCCACCCTCTCCCCGCACCAGCGCGACGTCACCGACATGCAGGTCGTACTGAAGACGTCCAACGGCGCGTCCGCCGCGACCAAGGACAAGCTGGAGAAGGCCCTCGGCGACAACCCCGCCATCACGGTCCAGGACAAGCAGGACATCTCCGACAGCATCGCGAAGGCGTTCACGCTGATGCTCAACATGCTCTACGGCCTGCTGGCGATGGCGGTCATCGTCGCTGTCCTCGGTGTCATCAACACCCTCGCGATGTCGGTCTTCGAGCGCTCGCAGGAGATCGGGATGCTCCGCGCGATCGGCCTGGACCGCAAGGGCGTCAAGCGGATGGTCCGTCTGGAGTCCCTGGTCATCTCGCTCTTCGGCGGTGTCCTCGGCGTCGGTCTCGGCGTGTTCTTCGGCTGGGCGGCCGGCCAGTTGCTGGGCAGCAGGATGTCGACGTACGAACTGGTCCTGCCCTGGGGCCGGATGGCGGTCTTCCTCCTCCTCGCGGCGGCAGTCGGCGTCCTCGCGGCGCTGTGGCCGGCCCGCCGGGCGGCCCGCCTGAACATGCTGACGGCGATCAAGTCGGAGTAACGGGGCGGGCGGCGGGACCGGAAGCGGCCGGACGCGCAACGTGCAGGGAGGGGTCCCGTTCCGGATGGAACGGGACCCCTCCCTGCACATTCGGCCTCTGTACAGCCTCAGTTCCAGGTTCTCGCGCGCAGTGGCATCCCGGACGAGCCGGTTCCGTCCGGGGTCTTGACCGCCAGGACCTGGTTGACGCCGATCTGGTTGCGTTCGAAGGCGACCGCGCTGGCCGCCATGTACAGACGCCAGACGCGGGCCCGGCCGGCGCTGGTGAGCCGGACGGCACGGGACCAGCCGGCCTCCAGATTGGCGACCCAGCGGCGCAGGGTGAGCGCGTAGTGCTCGCGGATCACCTCGACGTCACGCACCTCGAACCCGGCCCGTTCGAGCTGCGTCACGGTCGTCCCGAGGGGCGCGAGTTCGCCGTCGGGGAAGACGTAGGCGTCGATGAACTCGTCGACGGAGTACGTCGATTCGTCCCGCTGCGGCCGCCGCGCGATCTGGTGGTTGAGCAGCCGCCCACCGGGCTCGAGGAGGCGGTTCAGCACCTCCGCGTACTCCAGGTAGCGCTCGGCGCCGACGTGTTCGGCCATACCGATGGACGAGATCGCGTCGTAGGGCCCGTCGGTGACGTCCCGGTAGTCCTGCACCCGGATCTCCACCTTGTCGGTCAGACCCTCGTCGGCGACCCGCTTACGGGCGTACGCGGCCTGTTCCTGCGACAGCGTCACCCCGACCACCCTCGCGCCGTGCTCGCGGGCCGCGTGGATGGCCATCGAGCCCCAGCCGCAGCCGACGTCGAGGAGCCGCTGACCGGGCTTCAGACCCAGCTTCCCGGCGATGAGTTCCAGCTTGTCGCGCTGGGCCTCCTCCAGGGTGACGCCGTCCTCCCAGTAGGCGCACGAGTAGACCATCGACGGGCCGAGGACGATCTCGTAGAAGTCGTTGCCGACGTCGTAGTGGTGGCTGATGGCTCGTCGGTCGCTGCGCTTGGTGTGCAGGTGATGACGTCTGCGCACCTCCTCGACGGGCGGGGCGGGCGGCAGCGGCAGCCCGGCCATCTTCACCAGCCCGCGCACCGCGGCGCGCACCTCGGGGTCGCGCAGGGCCTCCCCGAGCCCGCGCGCGTCCTCTCCGCGTTCCCAGACGAGCCCGGAAATCAGGTCCAGGGCGGTGTACAGGTCGCCCTCGACTCCCAGGTCGCCGGAGACCCAGGCGCGGGCGAGTCCCAACTCGCCCGGTTTCCACAGCAGACGACGCAGGGCGCGCCGGTTGTGGACCACGAGCGCCGGAGCCCCGGGCGGACCCGCTTCCGAACCGTCCCAGGCGCGGATGCGCAACGGGAGCGGGACTCCCAGCATCTGTTCGACAAGGCTCTTCAGCCGCGGCGCGGCGTCCTGCATGGCGTACACCTCCGAGACAGCACTCCCGAACGCTCCGACACCACGTAAACATCTACCCGCTCTGCGCGCAGTCCCTCCTCCGCGTTACAGATTCGCAAAATACGTGTACGCGCCACGTTTTGCGCGCCGCCATGTGCGCACCGGGGTACGCCTTCCGGGGAAACACCGAAGGGGCCGCCCGCACCACGGATGGCGGGCGGCCCCTTCGGGGCGTTCGGTGACCGGAGGTCAGGAGGCCTTGGCCTTCTCCTCGGTCTTGGCGGCGGGCGCCGGGGCAGCCGCGGCCGGAGCCGGCTTGGCGGCCTCGTAGAACTCCTCGCGAGGAGATTCCATGGCGCCGAGGGAGACGACCTCGCGCTTGAGGAACATCGCGAGCGTCCAGTCCGCGAAGACGCGGATCTTGCGGTTCCAGGTCGGCATGGCCAGACCGTGGTAGCCACGGTGCATGTACCAGGCGAGACGGCCCTTGAGCTTGATCTTCGTCTTGCCCAGGACGATCATCGCGACGCCCTTGTGGAGGCCGAGACCGGCCACGGCGCCCTTGTTGGCGTGCGCGTACTCCTTCTGCGGGAAGCCCCGCATACCGGAGATCACGTTGTCGCCCAGGATCTTGGCCTGGCGCAGCGCGTGCTGGGCGTTCGGCGGGCACCAGGCGTTCTCGACACCGGCCTTGCGGGCGGCGACGTCCGGCACCTGGGCGTTGTCGCCCGCGGCCCAGATGTAGTCCGTGCCCTGCACCTGGAGGGTGGTCTGGGTGTCCACGTGGCCGCGCGGGCCGAGCGGCAGACCGAAGCGGGAGAGAACGGGGTTCGGCTTGACGCCGGCCGTCCAGACGATCGTGTTGGAGTCGACCTCGAGGCCGTTCTTCAGCACCACGTGACCGTCGACGCAGGAGTCCATGGAGGTGGAGAGGTAGATCTCCACACCGCGGCTCTCCAGGTGCTCCTTGCCGTACTGGCCGAGCTTGGGGCCGACCTCGGGAAGGATCTTGTCCGCGGCGTCGACGAGGATGAAGCGCATGTCCTCGCGGGACACGCTGCTGTAGTACTTGGCCGCGTCGCGGGCCATGTCCTCGACTTCACCGATGGTCTCGGCGCCGGCGAAGCCGCCACCCACGAAGACGAAGGTCAGCGCCTTGCGGCGGACGTCCTCGTCCGTGGTGGAGTCGGCCTTGTCGAGCTGCTCGAGGACGTGATTGCGCAGGCCGATGGCCTCCTCGATGCCCTTCATACCGATGCCCTGTTCGGCGAGGCCGGGGATCGGGAAGGTGCGGGAGACCGCGCCCATCGCGATGACGAGGTAGTCGAAGGGCAGCTCGTACGCCTCGCCCACGAGGGGGGCGACCGTGGCGACCTTGCGGTCCTGGTCGATGGTGGTGACCCGGCCGGTGAGGACCTCCGCCTTGGGAAGTACACGTCGCAGCGGGACGACGACGTGCCGCGGGGAGATGCTGCCGGCGGCGGCTTCGGGGAGGAAGGGCTGGTAGGTCATGTACGACCGGGGATCGACGACCGTGACGGTCGCCTCTCCGTAGCGCATCTGCTTGAGGATGCGCCGAGCTGCGTACAGGCCTACGTACCCACCGCCTACTACGAGGATCCTGGGACGCTCCGTGGTGCTCATGCCATCGAGTATCCACCCGCTTCAGGGGGGTCGCTCGTGCGCCCCTTCACAAGCTTGGGCAGGGGCTCTGCTACACTCCGCCGCCCACGTGATCAAGGTCATGGCAGCCGGGGGAAACCACCGTACGGTTCGTACCGTTGTCAACACCGCGTGAGCTGCACTCCAAGCCATTCGGCCCAGCGGACCACACCCCTGTTTCACCACCCGGAAACACGGCCGCAACGCTCCGTTGAGCATGCTGCCGGACCGCCCGGGGCCTGCGAAAGGGCCCAAGTGGCCCCTTCCTCGCCCAGCAGGGCTTTTTTCCTTGTGAAGAACTTCACGAAGTTTCTCGGCGGGGCCTCGCCGGAGGGGTTCCACGACCCCCTCGGGCACGCTCATACGGTATCCGACACGCTCAGCCGAGGCTACTGATCAGTAGCAAACGAGACCTGAACCACGCCCTCGCGACACCGCCGGACATCGCGTCCGGAGCTCCCTGCGGCCTCCCGGGAACCCTGGACGGCGACGGCCCCGGTCCCTCGGGAAAGAGGTACCGGGGCCGCGCCACGTCCGTTCTCGGCGCGTCAGCGAGCGTCAGTCGTCTGCCCGCCCGCCTCGGCGTCTTCCGCCACCTTGAAGGCGATGCCGTCGAGGATGTCGTGCTCGCTGACCACGACCTCCTCCGCCCCGGTCCGCTCCATGATCGAGAGCAGGACGAGGGCGCCCGCGCCGATCACGTCCACCCGGCCCGGGTGCATCGAGGGGATCGCCGCGCGCTCGGCGTGCGTGGAGCGCAGCAGCCACTGGGTGATCTCGCGGACGCGGGCGAGGGAGATCCGGGAGTGGTGGATCCTCTCGGAGTCGTACTCGGCGAGGTCCAGCGCGATCGCGGCGACCGTGGTGACCGAGCCGGCCAGACCGACCAGGGTGCGCGCCTCGCGCAGCGGGACCGTCTCCTCGGCGAGGTCGAGGGCGGCCTCGATGTCGGCGCGCATGGCCGCGACCTGCTCGGCGGTGGGCGGGTCGGTCACGACGCCGTCGTGCACGAGGTGACGTTCCGTCATCCGTACGCAGCCGATGTCCACGGAGCGTGCCGCGTGCACGTGGTCGGCACCGACGACGAACTCGGTCGAACCGCCGCCGATGTCCACGACCAGGTAGGGCGTGGCGAGGTCGTCGCGCCCGGCCAGTTCCCTGGTCGCGCCGGTGAAGGAGAACTCCGCCTCCTGGTCCCCGGTGATGACCTCCGGCTCGACGCCGAGGATGTCCAGCACCCCGCGCACGAATTCGTCCCGGTTCTCGGCGTCCCGGGAGGCGGAGGTGGCGACGAAGCGGAGCCGCTCGGCGCCGTGCTCCTTCATGGCCGCCGCGTACTCACGGCAGGCGGCGAAGGTCCGCTCCAGCGCCTCGGGGGCGAGCCGGCCGGTGCGGTCGACGCCCTGGCCCAGCCGGACGATGGTCATCCGCCGGTCCAGGTCTGCGAGTTCGCCCGTCCGCGGGTCGGCGTCGGCGACCAGGAGCCGGATGGAGTTCGTACCGCAGTCGACGGCGGCGACGCGGGTCACCGGCCCTCTCCGGGCCCGACGTCCTGCGCGGAGTCACCCGCGTCAGCCGTGTCACCGGCGTCCTCGGCAGGGCCCGTCGAGGCGTCCTCCGCGGGGAGCGTCACGCACGCACCCTTGCGCCACCACTCCGGAAGCATCGCGATGGCCTCGTCGCCGAGCGGGTTGACGCCCGGCCCGGCGGCCAGCGAGTGGGCGACCAGGACGTGCAGGCACTTCACCCGGTCCGGCATGCCGCCCGCGCTCGGGAAGCCCGCCAGGACCTCGATGGCGTCACGGCGCGCGATGTAGTCCTCGTGCGCGGCGCGGTAGGCCGCGGCCAGTTCGGGGTCGGTGGCCAGCCGGTCGGTCATCTCCTTCATGACCCCGTTGGCCTCCAGCGTCCCGATCGCGGACGCGGCCCGCGGGCACGTCAGGTAGTACGTGGTCGGGAACGGCGTCCCGTCGGGGAGGCGGGGCGCCGTCTCCACGACGTCCGGCTGACCGCAGGGGCAGCGGTGCACGATCGCGCGCAGCCCGCGCGGCGGCCGGCCGAGCTGCTGCTTGAAGGCCTCGACGTCGGCGTCGGTGGGCTCGGTGCGCGGGGTGGTCGGCGGAGGCGTTTCCATGCCGTGAGTCACGTGTCTTTCTGGTCAGTTCATGGGTCGTCACTGGTCGGCGGCGTCGGACTTGTCCACGCCGTCCCAGACATTGGTGTACCAGGGGCGGTCGGCGGTGCCCCGTTCGGCGCGGGCCTGCTTCGCCGCGTCCGGGTCGATCACGACGTAGCCGGTCTCGCCCGGCATCACATAGTGCAGCCGCTGCCGGATCTGCTGCTTCGCGTACGCGTCGTCCTGCCAGCGCGCCTTGAGGTCGCGCAGCTGCTCGACCCGTTGCCGGGCCTGCTCCCGCTGCCGCTCCAGGTCGGCGACCTGGGCGCGCTGGGAGACGTACTGCCGCATCGGGTACGCGAGGGCGACGATCAGGGAGCACAGGACCAGGGCGAGCAGCGCGGCCCGGCCGGTCAGCCGGGAGCGGCGCGCCTGCCGTTTGGTCTGGGAGCGGTAGACCCGGGCCGCCGTCTGCTCGCCGAGCAGCTTCAGCCTGGTCGAGGTGGAGAACCGGTCCCGGTCCTTCACGGCCATGAGTCCCGCCTCCCCAGTACTGGCCCGTCGTACGGGCCAGTACTGGCCCGTCGTACGGGCCCGTCACGCGCGTACGTCCCCGCACACGGTACGGGACCGAGTGCGGGGACGTACGGACGACGCTTCCTGAGCCTTGCGGGGTCAGTCCTTGAAGCGGGGGAACGCGGAGCGGCCGGCGTACACAGCGGCGTCGTCGAGGATCTCCTCGATGCGCAGCAGCTGGTTGTACTTGGCGACGCGCTCGGAGCGGGCCGGGGCGCCGGTCTTGATCTGGCCGCAGTTGGTGGCGACGGCCAGGTCGGCGATGGTGACGTCCTCGGTCTCGCCGGAGCGGTGGGACATCATGCACTTGTAGCCGCTGCGCTGGGCGAGCTCGACGGCGTCCAGGGTCTCGGTCAGCGAACCGATCTGGTTGACCTTGACGAGCAGGGCGTTGGCGGTGCCCTCCTCGATGCCGCGGGCCAGGCGCTCCGGGTTGGTGACGAACAGGTCGTCGCCGACGATCTGGACCTTGTCGCCGAGGCGGTCGGTGAGGACCTTCCAGCCGGCCCAGTCGTCCTCGAAGAGCGGGTCCTCGATGGAGACGAGCGGGTAGGCCGCCACGAGCTCCTCGTAGTACTCGGTCATCTCGGCGGCCGAGCGGGACTTGCCCTCGAACTCGTACTTGCCGTCCTTGTAGAACTCGGACGCGGCGACGTCGAGCGCGAGCGCGACCTGCTCGCCGGGGACGTAACCGGCCTGCTTGATGGCCTCGAGGATGAGGTCGAGCGCGGCGCGGTTGGAGTCCAGGTTCGGGGCGAAGCCGCCCTCGTCGCCGAGGCCGGTGGACAGGCCCTTGGACTTCAGGACGGACTTGAGGGTGTGGTAGACCTCGGTGCCCCAGCGCAGAGCCTCGGAGAAGGACTCCGCGCCGATCGGGGCGATCATGAACTCCTGGATGTCCACGTTCGAGTCGGCGTGCGACCCGCCGTTCAGGATGTTCATCATCGGAACGGGCAGCAGGTGCGCGTTCGGGCCGCCCAGGTAGCGGAAGAGCGGCAGGTCGGACGCCTCGGAAGCGGCGTGCGCGACGGCGAGCGAGACGCCGAGGATGGCGTTGGCGCCGAGCGAGCCCTTGTTGTCGGTGGCGTCCAGGTCGAACATCGCCTGGTCGATCAGGCGCTGCTCGGTGGCGTCGTAACCGACGAGCTCCGGGCCGATCTGCTCGATGACGGCGAGGACGGCCTTCTCGACACCCTTGCCCTGGTAGCGGTTGGGGTCGCCGTCGCGAAGCTCGATGGCCTCGAACGCTCCGGTGGAGGCGCCGGACGGAACGGCGGCACGACCCGTGCTGCCGTCGTCGAGGCCGACCTCGACCTCGACCGTGGGGTTGCCTCGGGAGTCCAGGATTTCCCGGGCTACGACGACGTCGATGGACGGCACGAGCATCTCCTTCTGGGATGTGACGCGGGTATGCGGGGCTTGGCAGCCCCGCGGGATGAGCCTATCCGGCTCAGGGGGATCGGCCAGCCGATCGACCACCCCTTGAGCAGAAGTGAGAGTACATATTGTTCCTGAACGGAACAAAAAAAGAAATGAAAAACCCCGCTCCGGTGCATGCGGGGGAACAAGCACCGGAGCGGGGAGCCCGTGGGGACGGGGGCCCTCACCAGGCCTTCGGCACGAAGGCCTGGCCTGCGAGGGAACTGCTGTTCAGCTGGGGCGATGCTGCGCACGGCCGGGACCACGGTCGCCCTCCGCCGAAGGCGACCCCGTCGGGCCGGCGTGCGGCCGCGCTCAGCCGAGGTGCAGCTGCTGACCCGGGTAGATGAAGTCGGCGTCGGCGACGATGTCCTTGTTCAGCTTGAACAGCTTCTGCCAACCGCCCTTGACGTGCTTCTTCTCAGCGATCGAGCTGAGGGTGTCACCCTTGACGACCTTGTACTCGCCGTCACCCTTCTTGACCTTCTTGCCGGTCGGGGTGGTGACGGTCTTCTGGGCGGCGGGGCGCTCCGCGGAACGCGAGGCGGGCTGCTCCGTCGTACGGGTGGCGGGGGCGCTCTGCGAGCCGCTCGACGAGGAGGAGCCGGAGGAGGTCGACGGGGCCGAGGCGCCACCGCCGTACGCGGCGCTCGACAGGCCGGTGCCACAGGTCGGCCAGGCACCCTTGCCCTGGGCGGCGAGGACCTTCTCACCGATGGTGATCTGCTGCGACTTCGAGGCCTGGTCGGCGGTCGAGGCGTACGCGGTGCCGCCGTACGCGGCCCAGGTCGAGGACGAGAACTGCAGACCGCCGTAGTAGCCGTTGCCGGTGTTGATCGACCAGTTGCCGCCGGCCTCGCACTGGGCGACGGCGTCCCACTCGGACGCGGTGGCGGCGGAGGCGTTGCCGGCGGCCATCAGCGGAGCGGCGATGGCGACACCGGTGACACCGGCGAGTGCGGCGACGCGGGTGGCCTTGTTCGGGCGGCGGTGCTTGCCCTTGCTGGAAAACAGCATGGAGTGATCCCCTCACCGACGCCTGCGAGGTGAGCTGTCGGGTTCGGGCCGGTTGAGTTGCCCGGCCGCGGGCCTTCCGCCCTGTCTCCAGGACGTCCGGCACGCGACTTAACCCCAAGCCGTTCCCGGGTGTCTCTCAACTCCCGGACGCGGCGCTTACCTTGGGTCCCCCGCTCCTGCCTACGGCGCATGACGCGACGACTGTTCCCGTACGGCCGCTGGCAGGATTCGGCGTTGTGACCGTCGGGGCCCGCTGTGGCGAGCGGTCACGACCGTAAGCAGTCGATCGGCGGAATATCAAAGACGATCAGGGCTTCTGAGACCCATCTCTCAGTTGCACCAAACCGGACATTCCACAGCGAACCGTGACGTGAACTCCCGCTAGTTCTGCACCGTTTCGGCAGTGTCCGCAATGCTTCGACCGGGGACGATGAGCCCGGGACCGTCGTCGGCCGCCGCGCCGTACGAGGCGGACAGGTCGCCCGATCCACCCTCGAGGCCGAGGACGTCGGAAACGTTCCAGAGATTCGTACCGAAGTCCGCGACGTACGAGTTGTCAGCGGTGTCGCTCGGGGCGCTCGAGGCATGCCGCCCCGTGGCGCTGTCAGCGGGGCTGCCCTTCGCGTTCTCCGCGGCGTCTCCGCCACGATGCCGCCCGGTGCCGGCGCTCGCGGCGTCGGAGGCGCTCGAAGAGGCGCCCTTCTGTCTCGACTTGCCGGACTCGTCACTCTTGTCGGTCGCCCGAGCCGAGGCGCTGGGGCTCGGCGAGGCGTCGGACTTCGCGGCACCGCCGGTCGCGCTCGAGGAGTCACCCGAATCGGTTGAACCAGTCAGGCCAGACAAAGGGGACGAGCTGGGCGAAGTAGACAAACCGGAGGAGCTGTATGAACCCTCGTCACTCCCGGCACTCGACGAGCCGTCGGCCACGCCCGTGTCGACCTGGACCCCGGCCGAGCCCTTGCTGAGCCCGGAGAGCGGTCCACAGGTCGGCCAGGCCGCGAGGCCCTGGTCGTCGAGCAGCTTCTCGGCGACGGCTATCTGCTGCGAGCGGCTGGCCTGGTCGGCGCTCGGGGCGTACTCGAGACCGCCGTACGCCTCCCAGTCCTCCTGGTCGAGCTGGAGCCCGCCGTAGTACCCGTTGCCCTGGTCGGCGCTCCACGCGCCACCGCTCTCGCACTGCGCCACCCGGTCCCAGGTGGTCCCGTCGGCCGCGCTCGCACCCGACGCGGCGAGCAACGGGATGACGATGGCCGATCCGGTCACTCCCGCGGCGACGATGAGGGCCGGGGCTTGACGAGGGCGACGGTGACGGCCGTTCCCGGAGAGCATGCGGAAGCCTTTCGCGTGACAGCGGGGGAACACCGCGGCTCCGGCGAAGCAAGAAGCGGAGCCGCTGCGTTGATGGGTGAACGTAGCCGGACTCGATCACTTGTCACAAGTCGATGCAGTACAGATCACGTGAAGATCACAGATTTGATGGATCGTCACGTTCCGGTAGCCGGAAGGGTGCCTTTTCCGGTATTCGGAAGAACTCCCCGGACGGGGTTCCGAAGGGTCGCCGATGAACCGATCAAGGACTATTTGACCGGGGTGAACTCAACAGGAAGCGTGCGCAATCCACGCATAATGAGTCCTCCACGCCAGCGCAAATCGGCTGATTCTCCTGCGAGTTGGAGGTCGGGCAGGCGGTTGAGGAGCGTGCCGAGCGCGGTCTGCCCCTCCAGTCGGGCGAGCGGAGCGCCCAGGCAGTAGTGGATGCCGTGGCCGTAGCCCAAGTGCTGAAGGTCACGTCGTGCGAGATCGAGGGTGTCCGGCTGCTCGAACCGCTCGGGGTCTCGGTCCGCGGCGGCGAGGACCACGAGCACGGGGTCGCCGGCCGCGATGTCCTGCCCGCCGATCCGCACGTCCTCGGTCGCGAACCGCCAGGTGGCCAGTTCCACGGGCCCGTCGTAGCGCAGGAGTTCCTCGACACCCGTTTCGAGCAGCCCGCTCTCCCCGGCCGCGAGGGAGGCCTGCAGGCGCGCCCGCTGCTCGGGGTGGGTGAGGAGCGCGTGCATCCCGTTCCCGATGAGATTGACCGTGGTCTCGAACCCGGCGAAGAGCAGGATGAAGGCCATGGCTGCGGCCTCGTTCTCGGTGAGGTGCTCGCCGTGGTCGGAGGCGCGGATGAGCCCGGAGATGAGGTCCTCGCCGGGTGCGGGCTCCTCTGTCAACGCCTCGCGCTTGCGGTGGATGAGCTCGGCGAGATACCCGCGCATCTTCTTGACGGACCGGGCGACCCCGCCCCTGGGCCCGCCGCCGTGCCGGATCATCATCCCCGCCCAGTCCCGGAAGTCGTCCTGGTCCTCGCGCGGGACGCCGAGCAGGTCGCAGATGGCGTAGATGGGGAGCGGGAAGGCGAACTCGTGAATGAGGTCCGCCGAGCCCCTGGCCGCGAACTCCCCGATGAGCTGATCCGTCAACTCCTGCACCCGGGGCGCGAATTCGGCTACGCGCCGGGGTGTGAAGGCCTTGCTGACGAGCCGCCGCAGCCGGGTGTGGTCCGGCGGATCGATGTTCAGCAGATGCGTCATCAGCTCGGCCTTGCGCTCCCCGGGAATCCCGGTCCTGCCCTTCGCGTGCGCGGGCTCGTCGTGATGCGCGGGATTCTTGGACAGCCGCTGGTCGGCGAGCGTCTGCTTGGCGTCGGCGTACCGCGTGACGAGCCAGGCCTCCACCCCGCTGGGCAGCCGCGTGCGGTGCACGGGAGCGTGCTCCCTGAGCCAGGCGTAGGCCGGGTAGGGATCGGTGGCGAACTCCCAGGTGAAGAGTTCGGGGGCGGCGCTGGCGGAGGCTTCGTGCTCGGTCACTCCTCGACCGTATCCGCAGGAGGTGGGGACTCCCGGCCCGACCGGCGATCGGGCCGACCGGACGACGCCGAAGGCGGCGCTCGGGGCGGCACTGGAGGCGGCGTTCGGGGCGGCGCTAGAGGCGGGCCTTCGGGCCGCAGCTCGGGGGCAGCTCGGGAGGCACTCGGGGGCAGCTCGGGAGGCGCTGGGGGCGGGGCGTTCGGGCGGCAGCTCGGGGGCAGTTCGGGCAACGCTGGACGCGGCGTTCGGGCGGCAGCTCGGGGGCAGTTCGGGCAACGCTGGACGCGGCGTTCGGGCGGCGGCTGGGGCGGTGTTCGGGCGGCAGCTCGGGTGCACGGTGCACGGTGGAGACGGAGGTCGTCCCCACCCGATTCGCCCCAGGCTGTCCTGACATGGCCGGCTGTTTGACTCGGCCTCTCGACACCTCCCTACATTCACGCAGTGGACCCCGAA
Organism: Streptomyces sp. NPDC005784; assembly: GCF_042871525.1. NCBI lineage: Bacteria > Bacillati > Actinomycetota > Actinomycetes > Kitasatosporales > Streptomycetaceae > Streptomyces > Streptomyces sp. NPDC005784. The sequence goes on along the minus strand of NZ_JBIAIQ010000009.1, from coordinate 175,544 downwards.
ATACTCAGATCCAGCTTCGCGGTCGTGGAAAGACGGGCCGAGTTCGCGGTCAAGTACTTCTACTCGCACCTCTTCCGCCACAACCCGGAGCTCCGCGCGCTGTTCCCGGCGGACCTCCCGCAGGACATGGAGCGGCAGCGGGACCGGCTCTTCGCGGCGCTCACGTTCGTCATGGACGGGCTGGAGGATCCGGACCTGCCACGGTATCTACGGGATCTCGGGCGCGACCACCGGAAGTATCTGACCCAGCCGGAGCACTACACGGCCGTGGGGGCGAGTCTGATCGCCGCGTTCGCGGTGGTCGCGGGCTCGGCCTGGAGTGCCGAGGCCGAGAAGGCCTGGGCCGAGGCGTACGGGTCGATCGCCCAGCTCATGCTCCAGGGCGCCGGGGAGGCCCAGCACCACGGCGAACCCCCCTGGTGGGACGCGGAGGTCGTCTCCCGCACCCGGCACGGCGACGACCTCGCCGTCCTCACCCTGCGGCCCCGGCAACGGCTCACCTACTCCCCCGGTCAGTACGTCAGCGTCAGCGTGCCCCATCTGCCGTGCGTCTGGCGTCCTTACTCCCTCGCCAACGCACCCCGCGCCGACCGCACCGTCGACCTGCACATCAGCCGCGTCGAGGACGGCGCGCTCTCCACCGCCCTCGTCCGGCAGACCCGCGTGGGCGACGTACTGCGGCTGGGCGCACCCGGCGGCGGCCTCACCCTGCGGACGCCGGCCGACCGGCCCCTCACCCTCATCGCGGCCGGTACGGGCTGGGCTCCGGTGAAGGCCCTGCTGGAACAGCTCGACCCCGCCCACGAGGCCCGCCTGTTCCTCGTCGCCCGCGACATCGCGTACCTCTACGACCAGCCCGCCGTCGAACGCCTGCGGGCCAGGCTCCCCCATCTCGGCGTCACCTACATCACCCCCGCGCCCGGCCGCCCCAAGGCCCAGGCCACCGAACGACTGCTCACCGCGCTGGGCAACCGGGCCGGCTGGACCCGGCACGACGTCTATGTCGCCGGTCCGCCCGATCTCGTCGAGGAGGTCGGCGAGACCCTGCCCTCCCTCGGCACACCGGCCGACCGCGTCTTCCACGATCCGCTGCCGCCGACCGGAGAGAGCCGTCCCCGCCCGGTGGGCGCGGCGGAGTGGCTGCTCGACCGCCCCCCACCGACCTGGCACAACCCGGCAGGCCGCGCCCCGGGGGCGTGACGCGGGCCCCCTCAAGCCTCCGCCTCCCCTATCCCTTTATTGCCTCTCACCTTTCACGTCCCCGTGATCGTCCCCGTGGCCGTCCTCGCGGTCGTCCTCGGTGTCCGTCTCCACGAAGCCCTCCGCCCCGCGGATCGCGTCCCGGTACGCCCGCGCCGCCGCCCGCAGCGCCGCCTCCGGGTCCACGCCCTCGGCCTCGGCGCGGACGGCCATCGCCAGCAGTTCGTACCCCACGCCCTCCCCCGCGGGCAGCGGGACCTCAAGTCCCGCCGCACGCACCCGGGACGACAGCTTGGCCGACAGGGCCAGGCCCGGCTGGCCGAGCGGGACGCCCTCGGTGACGGAGGTACGCCGCTTCTCCTCGGCCTTGGTACGCAGCCAGTGCGCCTTGACCTCCTCGGGCGTCGTGGCCGTCTCGTCGCCGAAGACATGGGGGTGCCGGTGGATCAGCTTGGCGACGATGCCACCGGCCACGTCGTCGATCGAGAAGGGGGCATCCACGTCGTCCTCGGCGATCCGGGAGTGGAACACGACCTGGAGCAGGACGTCGCCGAGCTCTTCGCGCAGCTCGTCCCGGTCGCCTTCCTCGATGGCCTCGACGAGTTCGTACGCCTCCTCGATGCCGTACTTCGCCAGGCCCTTGTGTGTCTGCTGGGACGACCAGGGGCACTCGCCGCGGATGCGGTCCATCACCTGGACGAGGTCGAGCAGGCGGGCGCCCGGCAGGTCGTACGAGGCGGGGAGCAGCTCCAGGTCCGGCATCCGTATGCGGCCGGAGCCCGCCAGCCGGGCCAGACCGTCGGTGAGGCGGGGCTCGCCCTCCCCACCGGCGACGACGACCAGCGAGCGTCCGCCGACGCACGCGTCGACCAGCTCCTGCGCGGTCGGGGACTCCTCGTCGACTCTGACGCCGGCTTCGCGCAGATACGGCACCTGCGGGTGCGCGGGGTCCGCGCACAGCACCCGGTCGGCGCCGTGCAGCGCCTGCCAGGCCGGCCAGGACAACAGACCGGGCGCGACCCGGTGGCTGGTGGTGAGCAGGACGATACGGCCGGGGTCGGGGCCGACGGCGGTCGTGTCGGCAGCGATCCGCTCGTCGTCGCCGAAGCTGCTGGTTGCGTTCACCCCTCGAACGTAACCCACACCGCCGACAGCCCCTGCGGTTGTCCACAGGCCTGGGGACAACCGCCGAGCCCCGAAGGGCCCGGAGAGGGTCCGGAGTCGGTTACGCGGGCTGCTGGGTCCCCACCGACGAGACGTCCCGCAGCCACGGCGTCTTCGCGTCGACGCGGCTGCTCTTCTGGACGTCCCAGGCGCCGTAGCGCGGGTTCAGGTCGACGTGGAGCTGCTTGGAGGCGGTGGACATCGCCTTCCAGAAGGTGGCCTTGCCGTCGGTGGTGTTCATGTCGACACCGAGTGCGGCGGCGAGTTTCCGGGCCTCGATCTCGGTGCGCAGGCTGTCGTCGAGGCGCTTGGGCGCCACGCCGTAGTTCGACAGCCAGGCCGTCTCCAGCGCCTTCGAGCCGCCCGCCTGCTGTTCGAGGGCCGACCGCATCTGCTGGGAGTCCTTGCGGGTGACGGCCACACCGGCGTTCTTGGCCGCCCGGTCCAGCACCTGGTCCAGGACCATGCCGTGCAGGGTGTCGCGGGTGAGGGTGCCGCTGTTGGCGACGACCTGTTCGTACTGGGCCTCGTCCTTGCTGGCGGCCCGCTGTGCCGCGCGCACCTCGTTCACCCGGCCCTCAAGCTGCGCGACGGTGATCCGGCGGCCGTCGACGACGGCCGCCGCGCCCGGATGGGCGTCGCTGCCACAGCCGGTGAGCAGAGGGGCCGCGGCGACGATCGCGGCGGAGAGGACGAGCGCGGAGCGACGGCGGCGGTGCAAGGAAGCCTCCCGAGGAGATTGTGCGACGGTGCACAAAGTCTTGCGGTGATCGATGGTAGGCAGTGGTCAGCCTCTCGGCCAGCCATTCGACCAACGATTCACCACGACTTCAGGCACCGTCGCGCCTTCCCCGCCTCGCGGAAGGCCCCCGGTCCGCTCTTACGAGTGACCCCACCGGTCGATCAGAACCGCCGCTGTCCGCCCGTGCGAGGGTCCCGTTCGTCAGCCGGTGATGGCGACCGGCGCGTCCCAGGCGTCGCGGTCCACGGTGATCGTGTAACCGCCGCGGACCTCCTTGCTGTTGACCATGTACTGGTGGGCGCGGCTGTGGCCGGGGTACTGGGTGGCACCGAACGGCCAGTCGGTGGTCGTGGTGTTCGTCTTGTCCCACAGCGCGTACCAGAGGTTGCCCGGCAGGTCCGTCTTGTCGGTCGCGGTCGCGACGGCCTTGGCGCTGGAGCTGGTGAAGCCGTAGTACCCGGTGCGGTACGTCTTGGCGTGCAGGGCCTTGTCGAAGGCACGCACGTACGTCAGCACGGCGTCGTTGCACGCCTTGTCGGTGACGTCGTACGACTCCATGTCGAGGTAGACCGGGCTGCCGGCCTTCATGCCGAGGGCGGCGGCCTTGGCGACCGCGTCCGCGCCGTCGGTCGCGCCCATGGACGCGGCGGTCGAGGCGGTGAGCTTCTCGGGGCTGCTGCCGGTCTGGCAGGACGGCTGGGCGCCGACGTACAGCGGTATGAGCTTCCAGCCCAGCGCGCTGACCGACTTCACCCAGGACGGGGTCAGGTTGGGCTGGTTGCACCCGCGGTTCTTACCGCCGACGTAGACAGCGGCCGCGCCGTAGAAACCGGTGTTCCATGCCTTCATGGCAGCCAGCGAGGGCGCTGTGCAGGTGTCGAAGGCGCGGCCCGTGTAGGTCTTCTGCGCGGGCCAGGTCGTGGTTGCCATGGAGGCCTGCGCGGCGATACCGGCGCCGGCGACGACGGCGGCCCCGGCCACCCCCCACGTGATGTACCTGCGCTTCCTCGACTGACGATGGTCGGACATGTGAACCTACTCCTGGTTGTTCCGGTGGTACCGGCCGGTTGCGCGATGACAGCGCACGCGGCGCACTGGGAGGCGCGCACGGCACGAAATAGGCGCAATATAACTGGATGCGCATGCCCGTTCGGGAAAGAAAGCCCCTGGAAAGTCACAAGATCATCCCAGGGCAGGGCAAAGTCTAGCCACGCACCTGCCCCAGCCATTGCAATGCCCCCCGGATCTCTGCCGCGAGCGGGTGTCCGGGACCGTGCAGCCGCTCCACGTCGTGCAGCAGCCGGGCCAGTGTGTCGCGGGCGGCGCCGTGGTCACCCAGCGCCAGCAGCAGGTGCCCGATGCGGCGGCGGACGTCGAAGGCGAGTTCCGGGTCGCCGACCGCGTACTGGTTCTCGTAGTACGGCAGCAGCGTGCGGTACTCGGTGAGCGCCGCCGCCGGTTCGCCCAACTGCTCCAGGCATTGGGCGGATTCGTAGCGATAGCGCAGGGACTGGGGGTCGGCCCAGCCGGCCTCGGCGGCGCGTTCGTCGGCAAGGCGGCGCAGTTCGGGCAGCGCGCGCCGGTACTGGCCGTCGTCCATGAGCGTGGCCGCGTACTGCTTGCGCAGGGTGCGTACGACCGGGGAGTGCTCGCCGTGCCGCTGTGCGGCGGTGGGCAGGATCGCGCCGAGGAGGTCGACGGCCTGGGTGATGCGGCCCTCGCCCAGAAGGCGCTTCACCTCGTCGACGGCGCCGGCCACATCGGGCTTGTCGGCGTCCCGCACGACGGGGGCGGGCCGGGGTGCAGGCGTGCGCGCCCGGTCCGGCCAGGGGGCGTGTGGGCGCAGGAAGGGGCGCGTGGGGTCGAGTGGGGCCCCGGTGGGGGTTCCGCGCCCGGGCAGGAGCGGCGCCAGATGCTCGTACACCTCCTGCGCGGAGGCGGGCCGGTGCTGCGGGTCCTTCGCGAGCAGGCGCAGAACCAGGCTCTCCAGCGCCTCCGGGACCTCGGGGCGCAGCCGGCGTACGGGCGGCGGCGGCTCGTACAAGTGCCGGTGCAACACCCCGAGCGCCGTCGAGCCCGTGAACGGCACGTCGCCGCTGAGGAGTTCGTGTATCAGCACACCGAGCGCGTACAGGTCGGTGTACGGGCCGACTGCGCCGCCCATCACCTGCTCGGGCGCCATGTAGGCGGGCGAGCCGATGGGGGAGCCGGTGCGCGTGAGGCGGGTGGTGTCGGTGTCCATGACGGAGGCGACGCCGAGGTCGAGGACGGTCACCGTGCCGTCCTGCTTCACCATCACGTTGCGCGGCTTGAGGTCACGGTGGACGATCGGCACGGCGTGCACGGCGCTCAATACGGCGCACAGTTGCGTGGCGACCGCGACCGCCCACTGCCACGGGTAGGGGTCGTGTTCGGCGAGGTGATCGGAGAGGTCGGCGCCGTCGACGTACTGCATGACGAGGAACAGTTCCTCGCCCTCGCTGCCCGCGTCGTGCACGGTGACCAGGCCGGGGTGGTCGACCTGGGCGGTCACCCGGCACTCGCGCGCGAAGCGGCGGCGCAGTTCGTCGGCCTCCTGGCCGACGACCTTGTCGGGGCGCAGCAGCTTCACCGCGACGCGCCGGTCGAGCCGTTGGTCGTAGGCCGTCCAGACCTGGCCCATGCCTCCCTGCCCGATGAGCGTGGCCAGTTCGTACCGGCCGGCGACGACGCGTCCGGCCGCCGCGGTCACCGTCCGCCCTCGTGTTCGCCGTCCCGCTGGTCCTCGTGCTTGCGCAGATAGTCGCTGAGTTCGTCGAGCTCGGCGCGCACCTGGTCGATACGGGCGGGTGTGGCTCGCCGCGACGGGGGCTGGGGCATCGAGGGCTGGGGCATCGGCGTGTTCGGCAGGTACGGCTGCGGTACGGGCGGCTGCGGCTGCGGCTGCGGCTGCGATACGGGAGTGCCCGGGTACGGAGGGGCGGGCGGCGCGGGCTGCGGATAGCCGTACGGCTCGCGGGCGGTCTGCACATGAGGTGGCGCGTAGCCCGTGAACCGCTGCCCCGCGTTGTGGAAACGGATGTCGTTGACCAGGTAGTACGCGACGCTGCCGGCGCCGATGGTCAGCGCCACGGCCAGCGCGACATCGCCTCTGGTGTCGCTCTCCGGCACCGTGCCGACGATCACGAGCGCGCCGATGGTCACCGGCAGCGACACCCAGGCCGCCGTCCAGTCGAACCATCGCCCGCGCTGGAGCGCGACCCGGAACAGCGGAACGCAGGCGAGCAGACCGCACGACAGGACCCCGGCGACGGCGAACAGCACGCGCAAGGTGATGACGGTTCCCGCGCTGCGGGTGGGTGGCGCCCCGTCGTGGCCGTACATGACTGCTCCCGGGCCTGGGTTCGATTTGGGAGTTCGAGCGTATAGGCCGACACGGACGACCGGTCCCGGGTTGTACGGAACCGTTGTCGTGCTGATCACCTCGTACGGCGCCGCAGGTGACATCCGGTGGCGGGCCCGCGGCGGCCCGGGGCGCGGGCGGAGCGCGCGGGGCCTCAGCCCGGGGGCACCGTCCCGTCCGTCAGCCCGTCGTACATGCCGCGTACGAACTGGTCCCCCAGCCGGCCCGCGTGCCGGAGCGCCCGCTCGAACTCGTCGAGCGCGCGGAACCGGGTGCCGTAGCGCCGCTGTTCGTCCAGCGGGAGGCGGGGCAGTTGCAGACGGCGCACGTCGAGCCGGGTGGCGGTGGACGCGTAACTGCTGGCCTGGCGGTTGTTGGCGGTGCCCCGCAGGAACCCGGCGAGGAACCACGGGTCGAGCGCCGCGGGATCGGGGTGCAGGAGCACGAGGTTGCGCCCCAGGACGGCGCCCGCTGTCGTGCCGTCGACCACGCGGACCACCGAGCCGCCGCCGAGCACCGGCACGACCACGTCGCCCGCCTCCGTCAGCACGGCTTCCTCGTCGGTCTCGGGCAGCGTCCCCGAGGGACCGGTGCCGGCGAGCACGTCGTGGTCGGTGAGGACGGCCGCACGCGCGTGACCGCCGTTTCCGCCCGTACGCATCACCAGGGCGCTCCCGCGGGCGAGTTCGCCGACGGTGGTGAGCGGCCAGCGGGCGGGCCGCGCCGTCGTGGCGGGGGACGGGGTGAGATCGGTGGTCAGGCGCAGCGTCTCGGCGAGGCACTCGCGCACGGCCGCGAGCTGCTCGGCGCCGTCGGCCGCCGCCGGGGGCGGGAGATGGCGGGCCGGGGCGAGGTCGACGTCGTCGTCGAGGAGTTCGATGACGGGAACGGAACGCGCCAGACCGGGCCGCTCCGGGAGGGTGCCGTCCCGGTCGTGGGCCCACCAGGCGTCGAGCACGATGTCTCTGACGGCCTGCCAGTCGGGACCGCCGCGCCCCTCGCCGGCGAACTGCCCGGCGTCGGCGAGCAGCACCTCGGGCTGGCCGGGCGCCTTCTCGGGCCGGCGCAGCACCCACAGGTGCAGGGGGATGTTGTACGGGGGTGCCGCGCCGACCGGCAGGGCGACGACGGCCCGCAGCGCGCCGCGGCGCAGCAGGTCGGCGCGGATACGGCGCCCGGAACGGCGGGAAGCGGTGGCGGGCGGCATGAGCAGGACGGCGGTGCCGCCGTCCCGCAGCCGGGCCAGCGCGTGCTGCACCCAGGCCAGCTCGGACTCGGCGCGGGCCGGGAAGCCGTACTCCCAGCGGGGGTCGTAGGCCAGTTCGTCATGTCCCCAGTTGCGTTCGTTGAACGGGGGGTGGCACAGGACCGTGTCGGCGCGCAGCCACGGAAACGCGTCGGCGCGCAGGCTGTCGCCGACGGCCGCTCGCACGGTGGCCCACCCGTGCAGGGCGAGCCGGAGAGCGGTGAGCACGGCGAGTTCGGGGGCGCTGTCCTGGGCGTGGAGCTCCTGGCCGGGGCGGGCGTCGAGAGCGCGCAGCAGGGCGCCGGTGCCACAGGCCGGATCGAGGACGGTGCGGGCGGGGCCGGCGAGGTCGGCCATGAGGCGGGCGAGCTCGGTGGGGGTGGTCGTGAACTGGCGCGGGTTGGCGTCGAGGTGCCGTCCGAGCAGGAACTCGAAGGCCTGGCGGGCGCCCAGCTCGGCGGCGAGCTCGGCCGCGCCGCGCAGGAGAGGGGTGGAGGGGAGCAGCTGGGGGCCGGTGGGCACAGCGAGGGCGGCCGGGGTGGTGGGGGTGGCTGGGGCGTGCGGGGCTGCCGATCCTCCTGAAGCGACTTCTGGAGTGTTCACAGCTCCCGGTCGATTCACAGTCGACGGCGGCTCCACGCCCATCCCGGCGTGAACACCACGTTCGGCTTGCACCCAGCCGAACCGGGGGACGGTCACCTGCTCCAGCGCGGCAGGCAGCAGCGCGGCAAGGCGCTCGTCGGAACCGGCGCTCACCTCCAGCCAGACCGTCGGCCGGTCATGGATGAGCAGCAGCACGCAGCCGGCGTGGGCGAGTGCGGCGGCCGGGCCCTCGGGGTGGCCGGCGAGTTGCTGCCACACGCGTTCCCGCAAAGGCACTTCGGCGAGTTTGCCCTGGTGACGCAGCCAGGCCTCGACCTCGGCGAGCGCGAACGACGGGCTGGTCTCCGTACCGCCGACGGGCTTGGGGAAGTCGGCGTGGCGACGGCGCCAGTTACTCACGGCCGCGCGGCCGACGCCGGCCAGCCGTGCGATTCCGGCTGCGGTCACCTCGGTCGCGTTGTCCTGCACTCGCTCCGCTCCTCTCGTCCCGACTCGTCCCTGTGTGGTGTCGAGCATACCGACATAGGCAAGATCTACCCGTTCACACTGTGCACGCGAGAGACTGAGTGAATCGTGTTGACTCGATTCACAGGCTCTGGTCTTATTGACCCAGCGAACGAGCGGCTGCCATGGAGGCGTCCGCCGGGGAAGGGGACAGTCGTGGGCATGAAGGGCAGGGCCGCGCTGAGTGCCACTGTGGGCCTCGTCGTCATAGGTGTCGTCTCGGCGAATGTCGGCGGCCACAGCCGCGGACTTGGCCGCACAGGCGGCGGCGCCGACAAGGGCTCGGTATCCACGACTCCGCATCCCGGTGCCCGGCAGCACACCGGCTCGGCCGATGCGGCCGAAAGGAAATAGGCCGCGTTCGCGGGGGACGGTGACTTCCGGGTCGGCCCGGACACCGAGCCAGGCACCTGTCGCACCACCGGCGACACCGGCTCCCGGGAACGCGCCAAGGACACCTACTTCGACACGTCCGGCTGCGGGGACCCGAAGAAGACTCGCTGACCGGCCGCCGTACACGCCTCCCGTCACACCACCCCGCCCGCCATACGCGCCGCAGTACATCGCACCGCACCGCACCACTTCGACTCTGCCCGGCCTGTGTGCGTTCAGAGTCCCGCAACCGAAAGCCCTGCTCGACGGGCACTCGGCCCGTTCCGACCTCACCTTCGAAGGACAGATCCCGATGCGTCATCCCTCCCGTGCCGCCAAGGCGCTGCTCGCCGCCGCCGTGCTCCCGCTGGCCCTGACCGCCTGCTCCTCCGCGACCGGCACCTCGTCCCCGTCCGCCACGGCGGAAAAGCCCAAGGACCCCAACGCCGGTCTGCTGACGGGCGCGCAGCTCAAGAAGGCGCTGGCGCCCGCCTCCTTCTTCGCCACCGGTTTCGCGGTCGACCCCAGCGGCGCACGGGACTCCGGCACCACCTACACCGCGCCGAGCTCCTCCCCCGCGGCGAAGCGCGACTGCACCCTTCTCGGCGGCACCGCCTGGATAGCGGTCACCGGCGACTCGGGCGTCTCCTTCGCCCAGAACGACTACGTCAGCAAGAACACGTCCGAGGACATCGCGCAGGAGGTCGACACCTACCGCGGTACGACTGCGGCGACCGTACTGGCGGACCTGAAGAAGGTCGTCGCCGGCTGCGCGACCTACACCGACTCGGACACCCACACCAAGGTGAAGGTCGCGGGCGCCGACACCTCCGGTCTCGGCGACGCCGCGTACACGATCACGCTGACCAACAGCGCCTGGGAGAACGGCTCGACCCTCATCGCCGCACGCTCCGGAACCGACGTCGTCACAGTGATGTCCAACGACGGAAAGGACAACGGCGCGGCCACGGCGAAGAAGCTGGCCGACCGGATCGTGACGTCCCTGAAGGGCGAACACGCGCACGCGTGACCCATCGGATGGGAGCATGACGCCCCCGAGTGGTTTCTCGGGAGCCCGGGAGTCTTCTCGGGGGGCACAGGGTCTTCGGGGGTGTGATGGACAAGCGCTTGGAAGCCAGCTGGTTCCAGCGACTGGCGTGGTCGGTTCTGGCGGTCGGGTCGTGCGGCCTGCTGGTGTGGGTACCTTTCCTGTACGTGGCCATCCGCCGGGGGCGAGGGTCCGACTGGGGCGCCTTCGCCTCGTTCGCGCTGTACGAGGCGGGGTCACTGTCGTTGGCGAACATCCCGGCGGACAAGGGAAATACGGCCTTGGGCCTGGTCGCCCTCTCCACCCTGGCCGTGGCCGTGTGGCTGCTGACAGGCCCGCTGTTCGACAAACCCACTCCGCGGAACGCCATGACCGGCGCGGTGCCTGCCCCCTGGCCGACCCAAGGGGCCGGCAACCCCTATCTGCGCTGACACTCGGCAGCACGTCGGGACCGAGGCACCGGGCGGTTCGTCGCCGCCGGGTGCCGCGGACTCCGTCCCCGCCGGGCGGCCCGACGTTCAGCCTCGCCGGGCGGCCCGACGTTCAGCCTCGCCGGGCCGCGAGGATCAGCCCCGCCGGGTCCCGCGCTGGATCCTGATGGCCGGATAGGCCAGCAGTCCGCCGACGCACCAGAGGAAAACGGTGAGCGCGGCCCATCCTCCGAGACTGGTCTCCGGATCGGAGAAGCCGAAGACGGTGTACATCAGGGCCAGGAGGCACCAGAGCCCGGCGAGGGTCCCGAAGATGACGAGGATCGCCGTCTGCCCTCCGGTACGCCGCGTAGTCGCCCGCCGCTGAGCGGCGCCGCCGGAGTCCCGCCCCTGCCCCTCCCCGCCCTCACCCCCCGGGGCGGCGCGTTCGGGCCGCCGCTGCCGGGGCGGCAACCGCACCACCGTGCCCGGAGGCACCGCCGCGTCGATCGTCGCCATGGTGTGCGCGCCGATCCCGTAAGCCCCCGGTTCCACCTCCACGCACAGCCCGTCGGTGCCGATGAGCCGACGCCCGCCGTCCGGCCAGGTCAGCAGCGCGGCGCAGTCGCGGTAGAGCACGGTGGCCGCCTCGCCCCCCGCCGTCAGGCTGACCCCCTCGCCCCCGACGATCAGGGCCGTCCTGTCCTTGCGTACGGCCTCGAACCGCTTGCCCGTGACGGCGTACGACGAATTGGTCGGGGCAGCCGTGTACCCGGCCCAGTCGGCGCTGTGCCCCGAGGGCACCTGGAGCAGTGCCGTCCCGGCGGCCTCCAGCGCGACCGCGTGCACCTGCTCCGGTGTCACCGCCCACAGCTCGGCCCGCAGTTCGTCGAGCGCGCGCGGCGGCCGGTGGGCGAGCAGGTCCTCCGCCGCGCCGGGCAGTCGTCGTACGGCCGCGTCGGGCGCGGTCAGTGTGGCGTCGCTGCGGCCGCGTACGGCGTCCAGGTCGGCCTGCGTGATCCGGCCGACCTGGAGCCCCGCGAGGACGTCGACGAAGCCGCCGAGCGCCGCGTCCTGCTTGGCGGGCAGGGCGTCCGCGAAGGCGGTGACGGTCGCGAATCCGTCCCGGCGGGAGGTGTAGTCAGTGGCCGCCGTGTACGAGTAGCCGCCCTCCTGGCGGAGCGAGCGGGAGAGTTCGCGCTCCAGGACGCCCGCGTACATCCGGGCGGCGGTGGTGTCGGCGACGACGGCGTCGAGCAGGACACCACCCTGGCCGTCGGAGAAGTAGGCGGGATCGGTGGGCAGGGCTGAGGTGACCGCGGGCATCGGGCGGCGCTCGCCACCGGGCAGCTTCAGCGAGAGTCCGGCGGGCAGCCGTTCCCCCGCGACCCACAGCACGGCGTTGTCCCGCGTGAACCAGGTCCCCGCCCAGCGCCGTACGTCGTCCGGCCGCAACTGCCGTACGCCCCACTCGGGATAGCTGGTCAGCCCGTACCCCTGGGCCCCGTACCGCCACAGCGGGAGCTGTCCCACCTCGCGCCGTGCCTCCTCGGTGCGCAGGATCTCCTTCTCGGTCTCCAGCCGCTCCATGGGCAGATCTAGGAGGGAGGTGCACAGACCGTCGAGGTACGCGACGACCTCGTGCTCCGCGCCCTCCACATGGAAGTGGGTGAACGCGGCCTTGGTCGCCCCGTTGAAGTGGTAGTCGGCCAGACCCTGGCGGTACAGGGCCAGATGCTCGACCAGGTGCGTGATCCCGGCGCCGGCGAGCGTCTCGTCGGCGACACCGACGCGGAAGACGAGTCCGGCCCGCATGGGCCCGGTGGCGTACGCGAAGAGGGTCGGTATGCCGGCGATCTCGGTGTGATGGATGGCCTGGCTCATCGTCCGCCTCTTCCCGTTCTTCCGGCTGTTCCGAGGGCCGCGGCGCGGTGTCGTACGTATGCGTCCGCGGGTTCGCCGAGATAGCTCCACGGGTACTTGGAGGCCAGATTGCCGAGCGCGCGGAAGTGCGCGGCGGCGCGGGCGGTGTCCCCGATCAGCGAGAAGAGCGCGGCGAAGTTGCCCTGGACGGTGACCCAGCCGTACGTGGGCCGGTGGTGCGGGTGCAGGACGGACCGTTCGGCGGCCTCGACGAGTTCGGGGTGGACGTTGGCCTGCCGCAGGTACTCGGTTCGCGCGTTCCCGGTGGAGGACAGATCGAGCCAGTGCTCCAGATGCGCCTCGGCCACCAGCCCCCCGCTCAACGCTCCTTCGGGCGCTCCGCGCAGACACTCGCGGGCGAACCCGTGCGCCGCCTCCCAGCTCCCGCTCCACTTCGGGCACAGCTGCTGGAGCAGCCGGGCCTGTCCCGTGAAGTGGTTCGGGTGGTGACCGGCCAGCCGGTCGTATCGACGCCGTGCCTCGTTCTGCCCGAGTTGCAGTCCCCTGGCCGTGTTCAGGCGCGCGGCCCAGGCCGCGTCGTGGGTCGGGTCGAGGGCGGTCGCCCGGATCAGCAACTGTTCGGCCTGCCGCAGGTGTTCGTGCATCTGGCGGAACTGCTCCCGGCTGACGTCCTTGGCCCGCGCGGCCGTCCGGATCGACCAGCCGATCTCGATCTCGCGGCTCCCGAGAATCGTCAGGGCGAGTACGTCGTCGGGGGCGGCGGCGACGACTTCCCGCAGGAAGTGCTCGACACCGGGCACTTCGGCGACCACGCGGACGAGGAACGCCCGGTCGGTGCCGTGCGGCAGCCCGTCGACGTACTGCCGGATCGCCGCCCAGTCCCGCGCGGCGGCGACCTGCCGTAGCCATCCGGCTTCGGGGAAGGCGGAGGCGAGCTCGAAGTCCGGGGGTGGGAGGGGTGCGTCGGTCGGCATGGAGCGGATGGTAGGGGGCGGATTGGCAGCGGTTTCCGCCGAGGTGAGGAGAGCGTGTGGGAACACACGGGTCAAACAGCGCATACAGGTGCCGGCTTGACCCGGTGATGAACGATCTTGACTTTCCCATGACTCGAACTTGAGTTCGCCTTGTGTGAGGTGATCACCCACCTTTCGCCAGACCCGCACCGACGACCACGTGTTCGCCGGGGCCCTGCCGGTCACGCACTGACAGACTCCGGGGCCGCCGCCCACGGCGGCCCCACCTCGCACCACAGCAACTTCCCGCTCCTGCCGAACAGGTCGTCGCCGAGCGGGTATCCGCCCCACGCGTCCGCGTAATGGCATACGAGGAACAGCCCCCGCCCGCCGTCCGCCTCGGCCGGCACGGGATGCAGCGCGCCGTGCCGCCTGTCGAACGGGGGCGGGATGCGGGGGTCGGCATCCCAGACGCTGACGCGAAGACGGCCACTCCCCAGAGCGCGGAGCCGAAGCATCGCGGGCCCGGCGGAGTGCCGGTAGGCGTTCGTGACGAGCTCCGAGGCCAGCAACTCCGCCGTGTCGGCGATGCGGGCCATTCCATGGCCGTTCAGCACGGCCCTGAGGGTGACCCGGGCGACCCGCGGCGCGAGCGGATCGTGCGGCAACTGCAGGGCGTACGTCCAAGATGGGGACGCATCGGACTTCTGCGGGGATACGGTAACCATGAACGCCTCCTGCGGTGGGGGTACTTGGTTCGCTCTACCGGTCCGGCCGGGCGGTGGCATGTCGCGGGGGTACGTACACGCAGGCACGTGGGTGTACGGGGGTGACGCGGTGCGCTTCCGGCTTACCGGAGGGACCAGTTGAGCGGCTCCGAGACCACGACCGTAGGGCCAAAAGTGATAGCCCTGCTACCTTCAACGTGATAATCCCGGCGGATTCACTCATGTGAGGTACCGCAGCCGATCCGTCGTCCGACGAAGGGAACGGCAGTGCCGCCCACCAACACCCCAACCCTGCGGCAACGACGTCTCGGCATCGAAGTGCGCAAGCTCCGCGAACACGCCGGACTCACGTCGACCGACGCGGCAGGCAGCCTGGGCTTGCAGCAGGCGCGACTCAGCATGATCGAAGCCGGCCGCTATCCAGTGAGCGCCGACCGCGTACGCGCCATCGCACGCACCTACGAGTGCGTGGACGAATCGCTGCTCGACGCCCTTACGGCGATGACGGGACGGCGCACCCGGGGATGGTGGGACGAGTACCGGGACCACCTGCCTCCCGACCTCGTCGACCTAGCCGAACTTGAGCACCACGCCTCAGAGTTGAGAGTCTCCCTGGCCATCCACATTCCGGCCCTGTTGCAGACTCCGGACCACACCCGGGCCATGCTGCGGGAGGCCGTTCCCGCGTTCCGCGCCTACGAGATCGAGCACCGGCTCTCCCACCGCATCAAGCGCCAGACCGTCCTGCACCGCACCAGTCCCCCGCCGTACACCGCGCTGCTCCACGAGGCGGCTCTGCACATCCAATACGGCGGACCGGCCACCGCCCGCGACCAGTTGTCCCATCTGCTCACGCTGAGCGAAGAGGACCACATCACGCTCCGAGTGATCCCCTTCACCTGCGGCGGCTTCCCCGGAAACGGGCAGTCGATCAACTACGTGCACGGCACCGACCCCCACCTCGACACCGTGCAGCTCGACACTCACCACGGCTGCGACTTCCTTGACGCACAAGCTCAGTTGACGAAGTACCGAACTATCCTCGACCGCATGGAAACCGTCGCTCTCAAGCCCGCAGCCACACGCGACCTCGTCAACGACATCATCCGGAGCCTGTGAGCGGTGCCCGCCATAACCCCGTACACCTGGCAGAAGTCCTCGTTCAGCCCGGACGGCTCAGATTGCGTCTACGTGGCCACCACCCCCACCGGAACGATCCTCCTCCGCGAAAGCGACGCCCCGGAAACGATCCTCGCCACCGGGCCACGCCAACTCGGCTCTCTAATAGCCGCCTTGCGACCGACGCGCCGCTAGCGTCTCGGAGCGGAGACCGGAATGTTCATCGAAATCGTCTTCACGGGCCTGCCGATCGACCGCGACGAGGTCGAGGAAGCACTGGAGGCCGCGTTCGGCCCCGACGGCGAGATCACAGGCGCGGGCAGCGGGATGGGCCGCTGCCATCTCGACCTGGAGATCGAGGCCGGCGTCGCCCCCGGAGCGGCGACGGAACGACTCCGGGCCGTCCTGACCGATCTCGGCATCGAGGAGTACGCGTCCTTCGAGGTCGGTGCCTGACCCGCACCAGAAGTTCCGCACCGCATGCTGTCGTCGCAAGATTCAGCGCCGCACCCAGCCCGGCGTGGTGCCGGCGCTCCCAGCCGTCACGGACACACCTGATACCCGAAGTTCGGGACTCTCCGGCCTGGAGGACCAGACCCTGACACGGCCTTGATGAAGCTGGACTTCACCTTCCGACACCTCGAACTGCAGGCCCGCTCCTGCGGCAGCCGTCACGAATTCCCCGAACGGCACTCCAAGAGTCGGCAATCCGTCGACGGTCGCCTTCGACCGGGAAACAGCTACGAGCCGGCAGACAACTCCGGCGTCGTACTGCGCAACAATTCCCACACCGAAGAAGATGTCCGTCGGTCGACCGAAGTAGACCGTCGACATCCCTTCTCCGAGGAGCCGACGCAACTGGTCAACGGTCATCCCGAGCCTGGCCGGCCCGAGACGGTCGGGCTCGACCACGAGAGGGTCTTCCAGAGAACCCGCGAGACGTTCCTGGCCGCTTCCCGCAAAAACCTCGTGGCCGGACACACCTCGCCAGAACGCGGACATACTCAGAAATGGTTCACTGGAAGCCTGCCCGGAAGGCGTGAAGAGAGCAATGCCGAGGCGGGGAACGCTGAGCAGTCCGAGTTCCCAATCCGATGCGCAGGACTTCTCCGCCAAGCCCTCCACCACAGCGCTCGACGGCCGACCAAGCACGTCCACGGCTTCGACGATGGGCCGAGCCGGAGAAATGGCCTCCACCGCTTCGAGGTTTCCGTCGTCGCCGTAGTCAAGGGTCAGGCCGAGCTCCGTGTAGACGTCCGCGAGTTGACCGACCCACGCCGACCTCCGGTAACGGTGTGCCGGCGGTCCGAGAATCGCGTGACTCGCCGCCCGCGTCATACCGAAGTCGAGCGGTCCGAAGCCGGCGAAGGGCCGCACCACCGGGTTCGTCATGTCCGGCCTCACAGGGCAGCAGCTCCGCGGCCGGATCCGCTGAGGGCATCGGCCAGGGCCTGGGTCTGCTCGGAGGTGATGCCCAGGGCGATCGGCACACGGCGGGCGCTGTAGGGCGCCGAGCAGACGGCGATCGGGCTGTCGTCGGTGACGGTCCACCGGGGCTCTTGACCGGGATCGGGCAGCACGGCGGCGGCCAACTCGTGGGCCGCGTCGGCGCGTATCCCGCAGTGGACCAGCGCCCGCGCCACCACGTCGGTCGCTTCCTCGGGCATGTCGGCGTCGCCGAGCATCGGAAGCAGGAGCAGCAGACGCTGAGAGGGGTCGGAGAGACCTTCACCGCCGTCCGATGTGCTCGCGGCGAGGGTGGTGAGTTCGTTCCAGGACAGCCCGGGACCGGCATGGTCGCCGCCGCAGTCCCCGAGGAATCCGAGCCGCCCCCACGCGGGATGGCGGACGAAGAACTCGATGTCGCTCATGTCCTCGGAGTTTGCGTACACGACGTAGGCCGTGTGTCCGCCATCGAAGGGCACG
Source organism: Streptomyces sp. NPDC005784 (assembly GCF_042871525.1). Taxonomy (NCBI): domain Bacteria; kingdom Bacillati; phylum Actinomycetota; class Actinomycetes; order Kitasatosporales; family Streptomycetaceae; genus Streptomyces; species Streptomyces sp. NPDC005784. The sequence goes on along the minus strand of NZ_JBIAIQ010000009.1, from coordinate 158,263 downwards.
CGCAGGACGGGCCACGGCTGCTCGGTGTCCCCGAGGCGGTCCTCCATGGCGTCGTAGGCCGAGGACGCCACGCCGTAGCGGTCCGGCTGCTCTCCCTGGTCCCCCATGGTCAGCAGAACGTGGGCGAGCCAAAATGCGGGGTCGCCCGCGAGTTGCTCACCGGCAACCAGCTCGACGTCTTCGTAGTACTCCGGGATCACCAAGGCACCGGTCATGACCGGAGGGTACTTGGGACCGTGTGAAGGGCCGGCCCACGGGGCGGACAGCCTTGGCGACGACGGTCGTGCGGTTGGGGCCGATACGGGCCCTGGGGAGAAGATCCGCCAGGACTTCGGCCGTGCCGTGCAAGAGCTCCGGGGTGCCCTTGCGACACACGCTCCGCCGGAGGTGTGTCGTACTGGCGGCGGACAGTCCGTCTCTCCTCGGCGATCCACGCAGCCGACGCAGGCACCGGCCCGCACCGTTGAAGTTCGAAGCCCGTACAACCTTTCGACGTCTCGCCCTGTCTGGAAGGTCATTGTTCTCGCACCGTTCATGGCGTGTGAACTTGACCATTGGGGGTCCCGTGAAGATCGGCGAGGTGCGGCGCGGGGTGTGGGCCACGGCCGGGGTGCTGGCGGTGGCCGCGGCGACGGTGGGTGTGCCGTCCGAGCGCGCGGTCGCTGTCGGGGCGGGGCTGGAGGTCGCCTCGGGTTCCGGCGACTACACCCTGGAGGTCGATCCCTATGCGGGTTACGACCTGACCTCGGGCGGTTCCATGACGCTGACCAACACGGGTACGACGGACATCACGTCCTACACACTCACCGTCGACTACAGCTCGCTCGGCGGAGTCGTGGACGTCACCGCTCCCTTCCCCGGATGCAAGAAGAAGACCGAGGGCGTCCTGGTCTGTCACGGCAACGACGCTCCCTCCCCCGGCGGGACGACCCGGCTCACCAACTTCCAGCTGCGGAGCCTGAAGGGTGCGCGGGGCGGGACCACCGGCGAGATCCGGGTCAGCGGACAGGCCGACGGAGCCGCGATCACCGAACGGGTGTGGAAGGTCGACATCCTGGACAAGGGGTTCGTCCAGGACCGGGCGACGGGAACGGTGAAGGGCAAGGTGAAGCCCGGCGCCGAGGTGCGTCCCGGCGCAGGCTTCACCTACCTCGGCACGAACACGCTCAAGGGCACCGAGTTCTCCATGCATGCCGGGGGCGCGTCGTTCGAGCAGGAGTTCAGCAACTGCGACTACGGCACGATGCCGGAGTACGTGTACGGCAACGGGCAGCTCACCGACTTGACGTTCCCGGCGGCGATCTGTCACCTCAACAACACGATCGAGGCAGGCGACTCCTTCGACGTGTCCCCGGGCCCGCTCAAGATCAACAAAGACGCACGCGGCGCGTCCTGGCACGCCCAGCTGGGCTCCAGGAACCCCGTGGTCGACCGTGAGAAGCTGACCGACGTCCACCCCGGCCGGGGCCCGGAACTGAAGCTCGTGCCGCGCCCGGACAGCGCACCCCAGGGGGAGCCGCAGGCTTCCGGTCTCGGAGTGAGCTACGAGGTCGACAACACGGCGGACATCGAAGCCCTCGGCGCCTCGGCAAAGGGACGGCCGGGTGACGTGGTCACGGTGAACGTCGGGTACCGCAACAACGGTCCTGGCGGAATGCCCACCTGGAACGGCAGCGAGCCCATCGAAGAGCTTTCAGTGAGGACGACGGTCATCGTTCCCCCGGGCACAACCGCGGTGAAGGTGCCGAGAGAGTGCCAGTCGTTCGACGACGGCAGGCATCCCGACGTCCACAGCTACAGCTGCACGAACAAGGTCAACGACTGGTGGGTCGGTCCCAAAGAGCGCCTCGTGTGGTCCTTCGACCTGCGCATCGACAAGGCATCCGCCCTCAAGCCCGGCAGGGTCTCGCTGAAGGTGCTCTCGGAGCATGACAGCAACCCGAAGAACGACACCGCCGCCATCACCGTGAAGGTGCCGGGCACGACGGGCGGCACCGGTGGTACTCCGTGGATCGCCGGGGCGGCGGGCGTCCTCGCCGCGGGCGTCGGCACGGTCCTGTTCACCACGGCCCGCAGGCGCCGACAGTCCTGAACACGTCCCGCGACTCACTGAGATGAGGGCAGGTCGGCCACCGGCCCGGCGACGGAACAACTCCGAACCGGAGGAGTTCCGTCGCCGGATTCCTTCCACCACACCGTTGTCAGAGGCGGTCGGTATGGTCGGCGCACCCGATCAGCTGAGGAGCGTGCGCATGAGATCTCCGGCCGAGCTGGACGACGTCCGGTGGTCCGACCTGACCCACGCCTACGGCCCCGCCGAGGACGTGCCCGAGCTGATCCGGGCGCTCTACGAGGACGACGAGGAAGCCGCCGACGAGGCGGTCTACGAGCTCTACGGCAACATCCACCACCAGGGCACGATCTACCAGGCCTCGGCCCCTGCCGTCCCCTTCCTCGCCCACGCCGTGCTGCACGCGCGGCGCAAGCGCGAGGACCTGCTGATGCTGCTCGCCGTCCTCGCCGATCACAGCCCCGACTTCGTCGAATCACCGCACTGGCCCGGCAGCGATGTCGCCGCGGTCTGCGCGGAACTCTGCGAGGTGCTCCCGGAGCTGCTGCCGTGTCTCGGGGACCCCGAGCGCGGGGTGCGCCGCGCGGTGCTGCGGACGGTCGCGGCAGTGGCCGACCTGCTCCCGGACGAGTTGCGGGCTCTGGCCGTCGAGCAGGTCGACGCGCTCTACGCCGACGATCCCGTCCCTGCCGTACGGGCGGACGCGCTGGTCGTCCTGAACCGTTTCGGCCGGGTGCTGGAACCCCTGGACAGCCCGCTGCCCGAGGTGAGGCTCGCCGCGGCCCAGCTGGCCGCCGAACGGTCCGGGCCGCCGTACTCGCCCGAGCTCGTGGAGGTCTTCGCCGAGGACGGCGCCGAACCCGACCCCGGGGACGACGACTACCCGTGGTCGGACAGCGTCACCCAGGACCGGCGGCTCACCGGCCTGCTCGGTCGGGAGCCGGACGTCGCCCTCACCGTGGCCGCCCGCTGGATCGCGGCCGGGGACATCGGCTCACGCGGTTCGTGGCTGGCCGGGGGGATAGCCGAGAAGTGGCGCGACCGCGAGCGTGAGGTCCTGGACCTGTCGCTGGCCGCACTGCCCCACCAGGACAAACTCGCCGCCCTGCTCCGCACGATCGGCCACTGGATCGGCCATGTGCCCGACCCGGAAGCCGACCTCCGGGACACGCTCCACCGGTACGCCAGTGCCGACGACGAGACCGCCGAACCGGCGCTCCTCGCCCTGGTGAACTCCCGCGATCCCCGCGCCTTGGAGCTGGTGCTCGAGCGCCCCACCGCCCGGCTGGTCGAAGCGGCGGCCCGGCACTTCCCGGAGGCGGCCGACCGGCTGATACCCGTGATCCGCCACGAGCTGGCCGCCGGCGCCACCGGGAACGACGGCATCGCCCTGGTCCAGGCCCTGGCACCGTTCGGCACCACCGCGGCCGTCGCCGCCCGGCCCGAACTGGTCGACTGCCTGAGGACCCGTCGCGCGGCCATCGTCGCCGCCCGCCAACTCGGCTCCATCGGCGTACGCACGCCGGAGATCACCGACCTGCTGCTCGACGCCACGCGGAGCAGCGACCCTTCTCTGAGGGCCTCGGCGGCCGTGGCCCACCACCGGTTGACCGATGACCCCGCTGCGGCGCTTCGCACCTACGAGGAACTGCTCTCGTCCAAGGGCCAGACCCACTGGTACCTGAGCGGACTGGAGCCGCTGAGCAGCGCCGCCGCCCCGCTGCTCCCCCTCATCGAGCCCCTGCTGGAAGCCCGCTACGACTGGACGCGCAAGGCGGCCGCCGAGGCCCACCACTGGATCACCGGATCCCCCGACCGCGCGGTCCCCGTCCTCGCCGGCCTGGTCGGCCCCAGCCCGGTCGGCATCAGTGCCCTCAAGGCCCTCGCCGCGACGGGCCGGTCCCCGAAGGAGCTCCACCCCGCCCTCCGCTCCTACGTCTCCTCCCCGAAGCGCCTGCTCCCCGACTCCCCCTTCTCGGGCAAGGACCATCCGGACGACGAACTCCGCACACTGTCCCGGATGTTGCTCATGATCGGCTGACCGGGTCCGCCCTGCCCGACCTCACCGGCCAATCGCTCCGCGGCCTCGGCCCGCGTCGCTGCAGCTCGAAGCCCGTACAACCTTTCGATGCCTCTCCCTGTCTGGAAGGTCATTGTTCTCGCGCTGTTCATGGCGCGTGTTTTTGGTCTTGGGAGGGGTTCCATGAGGGTGAGCCAGGTGCCGCGAGGAGTGTGGGCCGCGGCCGGGGTGCTGGCGGTTGCCGCGGCGGCGGTGGGTGTGCCGTCCGAGCGTGCGGTCGCCGTCGGGGCGGGGCTGGAGGTCGCCTCGGACACCGGCGACTACACCCTGAAGGCCGAGCCCTATGCGCCGCCGGCCGCGGACACGTCGGATCCCGTGACGCTGACCAACACGGGTACGACGAAGATCACGTCGTACACGCTCACCGTCGACTACAGCTCGCTCGGCAAAGTCGTGGACGCCACCGCCCCCTTCTCCGGATGCGCGAAGAAGACCGAGGGCGTCCTGGTCTGCCAGGGCAAGGACGCTCCCTCCCCCGGCAAAACGACCCGGCTCGGCAGCTTCCGGGCACAAAGCCTGAAGGGCGCGCGGGGCGGGACCACCGGCGAGATCCGCGTCAGCGGACAGGCCGACGGAGCCGCGATCACCGAACGGGTGTGGAAGGTCGACATCGAGGACGAGGGGTTCGTCCAGGACCATGTGACGGGAACGGTGGAGGGCAAGGTGAAACCCGGCGCCGAGGTGCGTCCGGGCTTGGGCTTCACCTACTTCGGCGCGAACACTCTCAAGGGCACGGACTTCTTCACCTACGCTCCGAACGCGTCGTTCAAGCAGGAGTTCAGTAACTGCAAGTACGGCAAACTGCCCGTCCACATGGACGGCGTGCAGAGTGGGGAGCTCACCGACACGACGCTCCAAGCGGCGCTCTGTCACTTCGACGACACGATCGAGGTGGGCGACTCCTTCGACGTGTCCCCGGGCACGCTCAGGATCGACGACGACGCACGCACCGTGGATTGGTACGGCTGGATGGGCGGCACGGACGAGCTGAAGGAGATGACCGACGTCCACCTCGGCGAGGGCCCCGAGCTGAAGCTCGTGCCGCGCCCGGACGACGCACCCCCGGGGAAGCCGCAGGTGGGCCCGACCGGCATCCTCTACACGGTCGACAACACGGCGGACGCCGAAGCCCTCGGCGCCTCGGCGGAGGGGCGGCCGGGTGACGTGGTCACGGTGGATGTCGGGTACCGCAACAACGGTCCCGGCGGTGTGCCGACCTGGAACGGCAGTCGGCCCCTCGAAGATCCCTCGGTCGAGACGACGGTCACGATTCCCCCGGGCACGACCGCGGTGAAAGTTCCGGAGCGGTGCTGGACGGAAAACGGCGGGAAGAAGGGGCCCGGTGGCCGCGTCTACTCCTGCAGAGGTGAGAGCAACGACTGGTGGGTCGGTTCCGGCGAGCGCCTCGTGTGGTCCTTCGACCTGCACATCGACAAGGCGTCCGCCCTCAAGCCCGGCAAGGTCTCGCTGAAGGTGCTGCCCGAGAGTGACAGCAACCCGAGGAACGACACCGCCGCCATCACCGTGAAGGTGCCGGGCGCGACGGGCGGCACCGGTGGCTCCGACGGCGGAAACGGCTCCTCCGGAGGAACGGCGGGCGGCTCGTCCGGCTCGGGTTCCGGTGGCGGGTCCGGGTCCGCCGGGGGTGCACACGACACATCGTCCACCTCCGGGCAGACCGGGTCCATGGCGAGCACGGGAGCGGGAGCTACTCCGTGGATCGCCGGAACGGCGGGCGTCCTCGCCGCGGGCCTCGGCACGGTCCTGTTCACCACAGCCCGCAGGCGCCGACAGTCCTGAGCACTTCCCGCAGGACAACGTAGGGGCCTTTCAGCGCGGCCCTCGATCAGGTGACGCCGACCGCGTCGGCAACGGACGAGGCTCCTGCGTCGCCGGGCGAGGTGCCCGACGCCTCGACTCACCGGCACAGGAGCCTCGTCGGTTCCGCCGTCCTGCCGCACCCGACCTCCCGCACACGCTGGTCGAACACGGCCCGGACCATGTCCGCACAGGTCGGGCCTGCGACCCTGACAGGCATCGTCACCGCGGAGAACGATCCGAACCGCCTGCTCGGCCGCCCGGGCGAGTACACGTCCAAGGTCACGTTCTCGGACAGCTGGGTGCAGGCCCCCAGGTCACCGGCGCGGACCCCGGCGCCGTCGAACGCGGCGGCGCCATCGAGGTGTTAACCGACGCGTCGGACGCCAGGGCGCGCGCGGAGTACATCCGCGGCATCGCCAAGTCCTCCCCGGGCCTTCGCCGCGTACGACTACGTCCACGGCTCGGTACTCGTACGCGTCTCCCGCTACCTCACCCCGAAGCAGGCCGCCCGGTACGAATCAGTCGCAGCCGGACTCGGCTGAGAGCGCGGGGACGGAAAACCCCCCGCCGCACCCCTCTCCTCCGCAACCTTCCACCCCACCAGGGAGTCGAACTGACGTCCGGCGATGATCACTTCGCCGGGGTCACCTCTGCCCATCTGGGGGATGCAATGAGTTCTCTCTCCGTCGGTCGTGTACTGCGTCGCGGATTATGTGCCGGAGCCGTGGGGGCGCTGGTCGTCACCGGGCTCGGGAGTGGGGTCGCCTTCGCCGACGAGGCGCAGAGCGATCAACTGTGGATCCATGCGCCGTACGATCAGACGGTCACCGTCGCTCCGGACGGCGGTACGGCGCAGTACCGACCGCTGGCGCTCGGCCTTTATCACGACAACGGCAACTTCACCGTGACCGAGGGACGGCTGACCGTCGACGCCTCCGGGCTCGCCGGAGTCGCCGAGGTCGCCTGGCCCGACAACTGCACGCCGAACGACACCGGCACCGTCGCCGTGTGCGACACCGGGGACGTGCCGACCCGTTACAGCGCGCAGGTGCAGCTGAAGGTGCGGGCCGCCGCGGGCGCCGCCCTGGGAGCGCAGGGTGTGATCGAGTACTCCGCCGAGGCCACCGGTGGCCCCGACGGCACACTCGTCGCCCGGGCGGGCAACGCGGAGACCTCCGTCACCGTCGGCTCCGGCCCGGACCTCGGCATCAGCGCCCCGCAGAGCGTCACCGACGTCTCGCCCGGCACCAGCCTCACCGTGCCGTCCTCCGTCACCAACACCGGCAACGAGACCGCCCACGGCTTCAGCGTGAAAATGCGGGCGACCAACGGCCTCCAGGTCGTCACCCGCTACTCGGAGTGCACCTACACCGGGCCGGACGACGGCGGCCTGTACACGGACATGACGTACGTGACCTGCTCCTTCGACACCGATGTCGCGCCCGGTGCCACCGTGGAGCTGTCGGAGCCGTTGCGGCTCACCGTCACCGGCCACGCGCTGTACGAGCGGTTCGACTACAACGTCAAGCCCGCCGGCGACGCCACCGACCTCAGCACCGCGGACAACAGCCGCGCCTGGAGCATCGACGCCGACAACACCGCCGACTTCGCCGTACAGGGCACCGAGGTGAGCGGCGCGGCCGGCGACATCGTCACCGGCGCCTTCCGCTTCGTCAACCACGGCCCGGCCGGGGTCGCCAACGTCAGCTCCGGCGACCCGGCCGCCGTAATCGACTTCTACCTCCCGGAGGGCACCACCGCCACGTCCGTGCCCCGCGCCTGCCGCACCGCCTGGACGTCGGACGACGCCCCGGACATCGGCCACTACGTCTGCGCCCTGCTGACGTGGGCCACGCCTGACCTGGAAATCAGCTTCCCGTTCCAGCTGCGCATCGACCGGGTCGTCCCCGACGCGACCGGCCGCGTCGTCGCCCGGCCCGGCCCCGGCGGCACGTACTTCGCCTTCGACCCGGACACCACGAACAACTCGGCCAAGGTGATCGTCAACCCGTCCGCCTGACAGCGGTAAGGGCCCGACAGCGGTGAAGGGGCGGGCTCACGGCCCGCCCCCTCACCGTTTCCGCGCCACGACGGGCACGGGCGTGGGCGGGCCGTGACCGCGTCCCTTCGCGGGAAGCGACCCGCGTCATTTCGCGTGGAACCTCTTAGGCGCCTCGGTCGGGTTGCCGCCCGAGGGCAGTTTCTGGCCGGAGCAGCCGCCCAGCACCTTCTTCATGGCCGCCTTCTCGGCACCGGTGACCCACAGTCCGTACTTCTTCTTCACCGCCACCTGCGCGGCGACATATGTGCAGCGGTACGCCTTGTTGGGCGGGAGCCAGGTCGCCGTGTCGCCGTCGCCCTTGCTGCGGTTGGCGCTCGCGCCGACGGCGCGGAGGTTGAGCGGATCGTTGGCCAGCGCTATTCGCTTGCTCGCGTCCCAGTACTTGGCGCCGGTCTGCCAGGCGTCCGAGAGCGCGACGAGGTGGTCGATGTCGACCAGGCTGCGCCCGCGCACGAAGGTGACGTCCTTGCCGCCGTACGGATCGGGTTCGAGGACCCCGCGGGACACCCTGCACCTGCCGTCGCTGAACTTCACCTCTTTCAGGTCCCGCTTGAGGATGTCGTCACGGGTGTCGCACGAATTCGCGTCGGTGTCGGCCCAGGCCGTGCCGAACCGCTCCCTGCTGTACCCGGTCTTGGGCGCGCGCCCCTTGACGGCCAGCGAGTCCACGGCGGCGTAAGCGGCGCCACCGCTGCCGGCCGCCGTCTCCTGCGGTCCCGCCGACCCCAAGTCGTCCTTCTTGCAGCCGCTGACTCCGGCCCCGACGACGAACACCACCAGTGCGGCAGCAGCCGCCCCACCCCTCAGACGCAGCACAGCGCCCTCCCCTTCGCCTCCCCGGGTCCGCCCAGATCGGACGTGATTCCCGTCTGCCCAAGGTAACGGCCGCCATTCCCCGGCCATACCAGACATCGATGGGCAATGGGCGCACGCCGGGCGTATCGTCGGTCTTGAGTCCACCCCGGAAGGAGCTCTGGATGGGCATCTTCGACAGGTTCAAGAGCAGCCGGGCGGCACAGGACAAAGCAGCGGACATGTCCGACGCCGCGGAGAAGCAGGCCAACAAGAAGACCGGCGACAAATACACGGACAAGGTCGACGACGCGCAACAGAAAGCCGAAGGCGCGATGGGTATGGACCGAAACCGCGACCGGCCGGGACAGCAGTAGCCGGAGCGATTCGAGAACCACCTCCCCTTCCAGCCCCATCGCGGCATCCCCGCCGGGTGGGGCCGGGGTCGTACGGGTGCGACCGACCTCCATACCGAGGCAGCGTCCACGCCCGTCACACCTCCCCCGCGCCCTTGCCCTTACCCCCTCCGGTCGATGACCGTCGACGGCGTCAGACCTTTCCGATCCCCAGCGTCGTCTCCGACGGCAGCAGTCCCGAACTCAGTACCGCGACCCAGAACTCCCCGAGCAGGTCGGCGAGGCGGGTGACGGCGTCCGGGCCGAGCGACCGCCAAGGGGCGGCGGCGAGGCGGTCGGTGTGGTGCTCGACCTGGCGGCGCAGCTCACGGCCGGCGTCCGTGGCGACACCGTCCTCGTCGACCAGGCCCCGGGCTGTCAGACGGCCCCTTGCCGCGGCCCACTCCTCGGGGCTCCAGCCCCGGCTCTCGAACCGCTCCACGGAGGCCGCTCCTATCGCCGCGAAGGAGACCAGCGACTCGACCGGGTCGAGGTCGGCCACGAGCAGGGCCGCGAGGTGTCCGTCGCCACGGTGCTCGCGCAGGATCGTCGCCGCGTGCCACAGCTGGAGGTGCGGCGCCTCGGGCCAGCGCAACTCGGCGTTCGACGCGGCGAGTTGGCGCCCCTCGGTGTTCGCGGCCTCAGCGGCCCGGCGGGCGAGCGCCGCCGCCTCGGCCAGCTCGGGACTGGCGACGCGGTCGCCGAGTATCGCGCGGTACGCCCGGTCGACGGCCCGCTCCCGCGCCGCGAGCACCTGCTCCGGACTCGCCGTCCGCCAGGCCGAGTCGATGTGCTCGTCCACCATGCGCGGGCTGAAACTGTAGAAAGCGGAGGCCACTCGCCCGCCGCCTACCGCCCCCAACGGCGCCGCGCGGTAGGGGAAGTAACTGGGCCAGCGCTCCTCGGCCCCGTATCCGAGCGCCGCCGCCTCCTCGAAGGCCTCCGGCGCGTAGTACAGCACGGCATGCAGGGGCTCCAGCAGATGCCAGAGCTGACGCACCCGACCGAGGTCGACGCCCGCACCATCCTCCGGCCCGCCGCCCTGCGACACCTCTCCCTGCGGCACCCCGTCCTCCGCGACCCCTGCCCCGCCGGCCCCACTCGCCCCGCTCACGTTCCCGGACATGACTCCACCCCTCGTCACGAAACGACACGCTCCACAACTTGACACTGACAAGATTGCCCGAACCGACCAAACTTGTCAACGGCTAGATTTCCCTCGGCCGACCCGGCCGACCCCTGCAAACCCCGGTCGGGTCGGCCTCTGCCACCCCCGACCGACCCGGGCCACCCCCGGCCGACCCCGGCCGCCGAACTTGGCAATGCCTAGATCCGGCGTACGCTTCTGTCATGAATCCCGCGAAAACCAGCGGCTCCGAGCGCCCCTATCACCACGGGGACCTGCGCCGCGCCATCCTCGGCGCCGCTCTCGACGTCATCGCCGTCGAGGGGCCCTCCGCGGTGAGCCTGCGCGATCTGGCCCGCCGCGCGGGCGTCTCGCACGCCGCCCCGGCACACCACTTCAAGGACCGCATCGGCCTGCTCACGGCCATCGCGGCGGAGGGCTTCGGGCTCCTGGCGACCGCGCTCGACGACGCCGACGACCTGCGCGACGCGGGCGTGCGCTACGTACGTTTCGCGCGGGAGCACCCCGCCCACTTCCAGGTCATGTTCTCCCCGGAGCTGCTCCGCGAGAACGACCTGGAGCTCACGACGGCCCGGACGCTGGCGGGCGTACGGCTGCGCGCCGCCGTCTCCGCGCTCCCCTCGGAGGTCCGCGGCCCCGACACCCACCTCGCCGGCATCGCGGCCTGGTCCCTCGCCCACGGCTTCGCCACGCTCCTGATCAGCCACAACCTGGACGGCCAGGTTGGCGACGAGGACCCCGACGAGGTCTTCCAGTCCCTGACGGGAATGCTGTTCCGCCCCCAGCAGCCCTGATCCGGTCCTGAGCCGGATGCCTGATCCCGTCCTGAGTCGAACACGAAGCCGGTCATGGGCCGCGCACAGCAAACGGGCCGCCGGAGTCTCCGGCGGCCCGTTTGCTGTGCGCGGTACCGCTAAGACCCCAGGATCGAAGCAAGGAACTCCCCGGTCCAGCCGAGCAGTTCCCGCCCGACCAGCGGCTTTCCGCCGACCTTCGCCGTCTTCGGGCGGGGTACGAGGAGCTGGTGGGCGGTCGGCTTGATGACGGTTCCCGGATACAGGCGCGTCAGGCGCAGCTCCTGGGACTCTCTCAACTCCACCGGCGCGAAGCGGATGTTGTTGCCCTGGAGGACGATCTCACCGACCCCGCAGGCGCGCGCGAGCATCCGCAGGCCCGCCACGAGGAGCAGGTTCTCGACCGGCTCCGGGAGCTTGCCGTAGCGGTCGACGAGTTCCTCGCGTACGGCCTTGACGTCCTCCTCCGTGTTCGCGGAGGCGATGGACCGGTACGCGGCGAGGCGCAGCCGCTCGCCCGGCGCGTACTCGTGCGGGACGTGCGCGTCGACCGGCAGCTCGATCTTGACCTCCAGCGGCGGCTCCTCCTCCACACCGCCCTCCAGGGAGGCGCGGTAGTCCGCGACCGCCTCGCCCACCATGCGTACGTACAGGTCGAAGCCGACGCCGGCGATGTGGCCCGACTGTTCGCCGCCGAGCAGATTGCCCGCGCCGCGGATCTCCAGGTCCTTCATCGCCACGTACATGCCCGCGCCCATCTCGGTGTGCTGGGCGATCGTCGCGAGCCGCTCGTGGGCCGTCTCGGTGAGGGGCTTCTCCGGCGGATAGAGGAAGTAGGCGTAGCCGCGTTCCCGGCCGCGGCCGACCCGGCCGCGCAGCTGGTGGAGCTGCGACAGACCGAAGTTGTCGCCGCGCTCCACGATCAGCGTGTTCGCATTCGAGATGTCGATGCCCGACTCGACGATCGTCGTGGACACCAGCACGTCGAACCTCTTCTCCCAGAAGTCGACGACCACCTGCTCCAGTGCCTGCTCCCCCATCTGGCCGTGGGCCGTGGCGATCCGCGCCTCCGGGACGATCTCCCTGAGGCGGGCGGCCGCCCGGTCGATGGACTCGACCCGGTTGTGGATGTAGAAGACCTGGCCCTCGCGCAGCAGTTCACGGCGGATCGCCGCGCCGATCTGCTTCTCCTCGTACGGGCCGACGAAGGTCAGCACCGGGTGCCGCTCCTCCGGCGGGGTGGTGATCGTGGACATCTCGCGGATGCCCGTCACCGCCATTTCGAGCGTGCGGGGAATGGGGGTCGCGGACATCGTGAGGACGTCGACGTTGGCGCGGAGCTTCTTCAGCTGCTCCTTGTGCTCGACGCCGAAGCGCTGCTCCTCGTCGACGACGACCAGGCCCAGGTCCTTGAACTTGGTCTCGGCGGAGAACAGGCGGTGGGTGCCGATGACGAGGTCCACCGAGCCTTCGCGCAGCCCCTCCAGGACCGACTTGGCCTCGGTGTCCGTCTGGAAGCGGGACAGGGCACGGACGTTCACCGGGAACTGCGAGTAGCGCTCGGAGAACGTGCCGAAGTGCTGCTGCACCAGCAGGGTGGTGGGGACGAGGACCGCCACCTGCTTGCCGTCCTGCACCGCCTTGAACGCGGCGCGGACCGCGATCTCCGTCTTGCCGTAGCCCACGTCGCCGCAGATCAGGCGGTCCATCGGGACCGTCTTCTCCATGTCCTCCTTGACCTCGGCGATCGTCGTCAGCTGGTCGGGCGTCTCCGCGTACGGGAACGCGTCCTCCAGCTCGCGCTGCCAGGGTGTGTCGGCGCCGAAGGCGTGGCCGGGGGCCGCCATCCGCGCCGAGTACAGCTTGATCAGGTCCGCGGCGATCTCCTTGACCGCCTTCTTGGCGCGCGCCTTGGTCTTGGTCCAGTCGGCGCCGCCCAGGCGGTGCATCGTCGGGGCCTCGCCGCCGACGTACTTGGTGATCTGCTCCAGCTGGTCGGTGGGGATGTAGAGGCGGTCGCCGGGCTGGCCGCGCTTGGCGGGGGCGTACTCGACGACCAGGTACTCGCGGGTCGCGGTCTGGACGGTGCGCTGCACCATCTCGATGTAGCGGCCGACACCGTGCTGTTCGTGCACGATGTAGTCGCCGGTCTCCAGGGTCAGCGGGTCGATCGTCTTGCGGCGGCGGGCCGGCATGCGGGCGCCGTCCTTGCCCGCCGCCTTCTGGCCGGAGAGGTCGGTCTCCGTCAGGACGGCGAGCCGGAGCGCCGGGTCGACGAAGCCGTAGTCGATGGAGCCGCACGCCACGTGCACGACGGAGGGGCCGATCCCGGTGAGGTCGGTCTCCAGGCGGGCGGCGATGCCCTCGCCGCCCAGCACCTCGACGGTGCGTGCCGCCGGGCCGTGCGCCTCGGTGACGTAGACCGTGTGCCAGCCGTCGGCCAGCCAGCCCTTGGTGTCGGCGAGCGCGCGGGCGGTGTCGCCGCGGTAGGTCTCGGGGGCGTGCATGCCCAGCTTGAGGGTGTCCCCCAGCCCGCCGGCGAAGGCGTCCGTGAGGTCCGCGTCGGCGGCGAACGGCGACACCGACCACCACATCATGTCCAGCTCGCGGGCCCGGTCCCGTACGTCCGCGATGGACCACAGGGAGGCCGCGCCGACGTCGATGGGTGCCTCGCCGCCCCCGGCCGTCGCCGCCCAGGACGCCTGGAGGAACTCCTGCGAGGTCGCGACCAGGTCCGTGGCCCGTGTCCGTACCCGCTCCGGATCGCATACGACGGTCATCGCGCCCTCGGGCAGGACGTCGAGCAGCAGTTCCATGTCGTCGACGAGGACCGGGGCGAGCGATTCCATGCCTTCGACGGCGATGCCCTCGGCGATCTTGCCGAGGAGTTCGCCCAGTTCCGGGTGGGCCTCGGCGAGGGCCGCGGCCCGCGCCCGCACGTCCTCGGTGAGCAGCAGTTCGCGGCAGGGCGGGGCCCACAGGCCGTGTGCGGCGACCTCCAGGGAGCGCTGGTCCGCGATCTTGAAGTAGCGGATCTCCTCGATGTCGTCGCCCCAGAACTCCACCCGCAGCGGGTGCTCCTCGGTGGGCGGGAAGACGTCCAGGATGCCGCCGCGGACAGCGAACTCGCCGCGCTTCTCGACGAGTTCGACGCGGGAGTACGCGGCTGCCGCGAGCGCCTCGACGGTCTCGCCCAGGTCGGCCGAGCTACCGGTGCGCAGGACGACGGGCTCCAGGTCGCCCAGGCCCTTGACCTGCGGCTGGAGAACCGAGCGGATGGGGGCCACGACGACGGACACCGGGCCGGTCTCGGGGTCGTCGGGGCGTGGGTGGGAAAGGCGCCGCAGGATGGCGAGGCGCCGGCCGACGGTGTCCGACCGGGGCGAGAGCCGCTCGTGCGGCAGCGTCTCCCACGACGGGTACTCCGCCACGCCGTCCGGCGGGAGCAGGGAGCGCAGGGCCGCGGCCAGGTCCTCGGCCTCGCGGCCGGTGGCCGTCACCGCCAGCACCGTACGGCCGGTCTCGCGGGCGAGCGCGGCGACGGCGAACGGGCGCGCCGCCGGTGGGCCGACCAGGTCGATGTGCATCCGGTTGCCGTCGGCGGCGGCCTTCACCGCCTCCGTGAGGGCGGCGTCCTTGACGACGGCGTCGAGCAGACCGTGCAGGCTCATGAAGGGCTTCCATCCCGGGGAGTGGGCAACGCGAGACGCCCGACACGTGGGACGGGCCGGGGGCATCCAGCCTACGACTCCGCGCCCGCTCGCGCGTGACCGTCCACCGAGGGCCCCGCCCAGTTCCGCGACCCACCGCGCACCCCGACCCAGGCCCAGGACCCCTGCCCAGGCCCGGCACCCCTGGGCCCAGGACCCCGAACCCTCGCAGCTCACCCCCGTCCCTCGCCCGCCAGATCCAGACCGCCCGGCCGCCTGCCCGCCACCGACCACCGACCACCGACCACCGGAGACTGGCACCACGCACTCCCGGAAACGGGGCCGCGTACTCCCCGAACGGTGACCACGCACGCACTCCCGAACGGGCCCCGGACACACCGCGGGCCCGGTCCGAGGAGAGTGACTCTCCTCGGACCGGGCCCGTCCGTTCCGCCGCGACCCCCGTACGCGGTGGCCCGTTCGATCGTCCGCCGAGCGGACAGGTCCTAGTCGGTGGCGATCGCGTTCAGTACGTTCATCCGGCCCGCTCGGAACGCCGGGATCAGGGCGGCGAACAGGCCCACGAAGGCCGAGCCGATGAAGACCCCGATGATGGTCGGCCAGGGGATCTCCAGAACCTTCAGGCCCTCCAGGGCGAGGAGTTTCTGGGCGGTGGCGCCCCAGCTCATGCCGAGCCCCAGGCCGAGGAGGGCGCCGAAGAGGGCGATGACGACCGACTCCAGGCGGATCATGCGGCGCAGCTGGCGGCGGGAGAGCCCGATGGCGCGCATCAGGCCGATCTCGCGGGTCCGCTCGACGACCGACAGCGCCAGGGTGTTCACCACACCGAGGATCGCCACCACGATCGCCAGACCCAGCAGGCCGTAGACCATGTTCAGGAGCTGGCCCACCTGGTCCTTCAGCTCCTGCTTGTAGTCCGTCTGGTCGCGGACCTGGTACTGCGGGTACGGCTCCATGGCCTTCTTCAGGGCCGCGTACGCCTGCTTCTCCTGGCCGGGCTTGGCCTTGGCGAACATGATCTCGTTCGGCGGGATCCTGTTCGCGGGCAGGTACTTCTTCATCGTCTCGATGCTGGTGTACCGGACCTCGTGGTCGATGGCGACGTCGTCGTCCGTGATGGCCGCGACCTTGAGCTTCGCCGTGGCACCGCCCTTGAACGCGACGTTCAGGGTGTCGCCGACCCGCACCCCGTGCTTCTTGGCGTACTTCGAGCCCACCGACATGGCGTTCGTGCCGTAGGCCGCCGCCAGGTCACCGGCGGTCGTCTTGCGCCGCAGGTCCTGGGCGTACGACGGGTCGGCCGCGGTGATCCCGGAGTCGTCGACCTGTCCGTCCGGCGAGGTCGTCTTCGCCTCGATGTCCTTGTAGCGGGTGACGTGCTCCAGGCCCGGGGTCGTCTCCATGGCCTGCTCGGCCTGCGGGACGATCCGCTGCTGGCCCTGGACGATGAAGTCCGCGCCGACCGACTTGTCGAGCTCGTCGGTCGCCGAGGCCACCATCGAGGAGCCGACCACCGACAGGCAGGCGACCAGGGCCAGGCCGATCATCAGGGCCGCGCCGGTGGCGCCGGTGCGGCGCGGGTTGCGCAGCGCGTTGCGCTCGGCGAGCCGGCCCACGGGGCCGAACATCCGCAGCAGTACGGCGCTGATCACCCGGACCACACCGCCGGCCAGCAGCGGGCCGACGATCACGAAGCCGATCAGGGTGAGGACGATGCCCGCGCCGAGGACCAGTGAGCCGTCGCTCGCCTTGTGGGCGGTGGCCGCCGTGTAGAGCGCGAACGCTCCGGCGCCGGTCAGGGCCAGGCCGATCAGTCCGCGGACGAGACCCGCCTTGCCGTCCGCCGGGGTGCCGGCGTCGCGCAGCGCGGCCATCGGGGAGACCTTGCCGGCACGCCGGGCCGGCAGATAGGCGGCCAGGACGGTGACGACGACACCGAGGATCATGCCGATGACCGGGGTGGCCGCCTTGACGGTCAGGTCACGCGTGGAGAGGTCCATGCCCATCGACGCCATGAGTTTCATCAGGCCGACCGCAAGGCCGACGCCCGCGGCGACGCCGAGGACCGAGCCGACGAAACCGAGCAGCAGTGCCTCGACCAGCACCGAGCGGTTGACCTGCTTGCGGGAGGAGCCGATGGCGCGCATCAGGCCGATCTCGCGGGTGCGCTGGGCGACCAGCATCGAGAAGGTGTTGATGATCAGGAAGATGCCGACCAGGAACGCGATCCCGGCGAAGCCCAGCATGGCGTACTTGATGACGTTCATGAACTGGCCGACGCCCTTGCGGTTCTCGTCGGCGTTCTCCTTCTGCGTCTGGATCTTGTACGACCCGTGGAGCGCGGTGGAGACGTTCTGCTTGAGGTGCGCGTCGGAGACGCCCGGCGCGGCGGTGACGTTGATCTGGGTGAACCGGCCGGTGGAGCCGAGGAGTTCGCGCTGCGCGGTGGCGGTGTCGAACCAGACGACGGCGGCACCGGGGTTGGTCACCTTGAAGGTGGCGATCCCGACGATCCTGGCCTTGAAGTCACCGGTGACCGCGATGGTGCGCAGTTCGTCGCCCATCTTCAGGTGGTGCTTGTCGGCGGTGTCGACGTCGACCATCACCTCGGTGGGTCCGCGCGGGGCGCGGCCGGAGGTGATCTCCGTGGAACGGAGGTCGTTGCGCGTCCAGTTGCCGGCGATGGTCGGGGCACCGGTGGTGGAGCCCATGTTCTTGTTGTGGCTGTTCACGACGGTCACGTTCATCGAACTGACCGCGCCCTCGGCGGACTTGACGCCGTCCGTCCGTTGCGTCAGCGCCAGCACGGAGGCCGGCACCGACTCGGGCTTGCCGTTCTGCGGGGTGTCGTCGCTCTTGGCGGCCTTCGGCAGCACCGTCACGTCGGAGGAGGTGGCCGCGAAGAGCTTGTCGAACGTCGTGTTCATCGTGTCGGTGAAGACGAGCGTGCCGCAGACGAAGGCCACCGACAGCAGGACCGCCACGGCGGACAGGGCCATGCGTCCCTTGTGCGCGAAGAAGTTGCGCATCGAGGTCTTGAGGACGGTCATGACGTCCGCCCGCGGGAGTCGAAGTCCTTCATGCGGTCCAGGACCTGGTCGGCCGTCGGCTGGTGCATCTCGTCGACGATCCTGCCGTCCGCGAGGTACAGCACGCGGTCCGCGTACGAGGCGGCCACCGGGTCGTGCGTGACCATCACGATGGTCTGGCCCAGGTCGTCCACCGAGCGCCGCAGGAAGCCCAGCACCTCGGCGCCGGCCCGGGAGTCCAGGTTTCCGGTCGGCTCGTCGCCGAAGATGATCTCGGGGCGGGCCGCCAGCGCCCGTGCCACCGCGACGCGCTGCTGCTGGCCGCCGGAGAGCTGGTTCGGGCGGTGCTTGAGCCGGTCCGCGAGCCCGACGGTCTCCACGACCTGGTCCAGCCAGCGCTTGTCGGGCTTGCGTCCCGCGATGTCCATCGGAAGCGTGATGTTCTCCAGGGCGCTCAGCGTCGGCAGCAGGTTGAAGGCCTGGAAGATGAAGCCGATCCGGTCCCGGCGCAGCTGCGTCAGCCTCTTGTCCTTGAGCCCGGTGATCTCGGTCTCGTCGAGGAAGATCTGGCCGGAGGTGACGGTGTCGAGCCCGGCGAGGCAGTGCATCAGGGTGGATTTTCCGGAGCCCGAGGGGCCCATGATCGCGGTGAACCGGCCCCGCGCGATGTCCACGTCGACCTGGTCGAGGGCGACGACGCGGGTCTCCCCGGACCCATACGCCTTGACGACCTGACGCGCCCGCGCGGCGACGGCCGTACGCCCTCCAGTGCCCTCGTGCCTGGGAATGCTTACAGCCGATGTCACGGTATGTCTCCTAAGTCGACCGACAGGGGAAACTGCCGGTTGCGAAAGTCTGCGAGCGGGTACGACGGGCCTCGAAGGTCCGCGCCGGGTCTCGGACGCGGTGCGCTGGGCCACGTCCGTAAGTCTGGTGCCGGGAGGGGGTCGGACGCGCTGGTGCACGGCCCCGTCTTCTGCTGGGGAAAACCCCACCCCCGTGGGTGCGGTCCGTACGACCCGAACGCGCCCCCGACGGCGTAAAACCAGGTTAAGGACGTCCTCTGCCCCGTCTCGTCCTCCAACGGGAGGAACCCTCCCCGACCCCTGATGCGGAGATCCCCCTAGGGGTCCTCCACCCATCGGTGGACAACTCCTCGGGGTCGGCTCCACCCCCGGGCCCACACAGCCTCCGCCCTCCCCCGGCGTGAGGCTCAAGTGGGAAGCTGGTCCCGGCAGATAGATGCAGGGGGAAGGAATCCCGTGGGCAAGGGCGACACCGAGATACCGGCCGTACGGGAGCACCCTCCCCGCACGACCCGCGCCGGGACCCGGCGGCACCGCGCCGTCGTCGCCGCGCTCATGCTGGCGATGGGTCTCGCCGCGCTCGACTCCACCATCGTGTCCACCGCCGTTCCGCAGATCGTCGGCGACCTCGGCGGATTCTCCGTCTTCTCCTGGCTGTTCTCGGGCTACCTGCTGGCCGTCACGGTCACGCTCCCCGTCTACGGCAAGCTCTCCGACACCTTCGGCCGCAAGCCGGTCCTCGTGGCGGGCGCGGCCGTCTTCCTCCTCGGCTCACTGCTCTGCGCCACCGCCTGGAACATGGCCGCGCTCATCGCCTTCCGCGTCGTGCAGGGCCTGGGCGGCGGCGCCCTCCAGGGCACCGTGCAGACACTCGCCGCCGATCTGTACCCGCTCAGGGAACGCCCGAAGATCCAGGCCAAACTGTCCACGGTGTGGGCGACCTCGGCCATCGCGGGTCCCGCCCTGGGCGGAGTCCTCGCGGCGTACGCCGACTGGCGGTGGATCTTCCTCGTCAACCTGCCGGTCGGCGCCCTCGCCCTGTGGCTGATCGTCCGTCATCTGCACGAACCGCAGCGGGCCGCGCCGGCCCGGCGGCCCCGGATCGACTGGGCGGGCGCCCTCGCGGTGTTCGCCTGCGGCGGTGTCCTGCTGACCGCGCTGGTGCAGGGCGGTGTCGCCTGGGACTGGCTGTCGGCCCCCTCGGTCGCCCTGTTCGGCACGGGCCTCTGCCTGGTCGCGGTCGTGGTGGCCGTCGAGCGGCGGGCGGCCGAACCGATCATCCCGGGCTGGGTGTGGCGCCGCCGGACGATCGCCGCGGTCAACCTGGCGCTCGGGGCGCTGGGCCTGCTCATGGTCGCGCCGACGGTCTTCCTGCCCACCTACGCGCAGGCGGTCCTCGGGCTCGCCCCGGTCGCCGCCGGATTCGTGCTCTCCGTATGGACGTTGAGCTGGCCGGTGTCCGCGGCGCTCAGCCAGCACGTCTACCGCCGCATCGGCTTCCGCAACACCGCGATGCTCGGCATCGGTACGGCGAGCCTGCTCCTGCTGGCCTTTCCCTTCCTGCCCTATCCGGGCGAGCCGTGGCAGCCCGCCCTGCTGATGCTGCTGCTGGGCGGCGCCCTCGGGCTCTTCCAGCTCCCCCTGATCATCGGCGTCCAGTCCACCGTCGGGTGGGCCGAACGCGGGACGACCACCGCCTCCGTCCTCTTCTGCCGGCAGACCGGACAGACCCTGGGCGCCGCCCTGTTCGGCGCCGTCGCCAACGGGGTGCTGGCCGCGCGGCTCGGCGGCGCCGGGGATCTCGACGCGGTGACCCGCGCACTGGACTCGGGCGCGCCGGCCGGGCGGCTGCGCCACGCGGTCGCCGACGCGGTCCACGCCGTCTATCTGGGCGCCGCCGGTGCCGCCGCCCTCGCCTTCCTGGTCCTGCTGTTCGTCGCACCGCGCCGCTTCCCCGTACTCAAGGACCCCACGGACCCCACGGAGTCCGTGGAGTCCGTGGAGTCCACGGAGCGCACGGCCTGACCGCGACACGGGCGCTCGTCCCGCCCACCCGTTCGCCGAAGTGGTCACCCCTGTCCGAGGGACCTCCTTGGCTCGACCGACCCCGTCGTCGGACCGATCGACGGAGTCCGGCAGGCGCGGTCCTTCCCGTGCTTCGGGATCCACACCCGCCGGTGTCTCCGGGACGTCGGCCGAGCTCCGCCGGGAACCGAGCGACCGATCCCGGACGGCGGGTCCCGAGGAGCGGGTTCAGATACCGCGGGCCCCGAGCGACTGGTTCAGATACGGCGCACGGTGTGCAGCTTCGTCGCGTACGTGCCCGTGCCGTCGAGCAGCGACGCCCCGCCCAGGTCGGACATGGTGGGCCCGTCGACCGTCTTGCGGCTGGAGAGGAAACGCCGCTTGCCGGCCGCGTCCCGGCCCAGGTAGATACCGACATGGTCGACGGTCACGGTGCCGGTGTCCGTGTCGTCGTCACTCGAGTCCGCGTTGAACAGCACCAGATCGCCGGGCTGGAGCAGGGCCGCTACGGGCGGGGCGGTGCCGTCGGTGCGGTCCACGAGAACCCCGGGCGCGTGGTCGGCGATGTCCCGCGACTTGCGCGGAATCCGGTTCCCGGACGTGTCCTCCCCCGCGGCCAGGGGCACCCCCATGTGGTAGCCGTAGACCATCCGCGTGTAACCCGAGCAGTCGAGGTTGCCGACCTGCTTGCTGCTCGGCCCGGTGTAGGTCCCGTCGGGGAAGGTCCAGCCCACGTTCATGTACTCGTGGAAGTCGGCGCCCTCGTAGCGGTAGCCCTGCGGGTCCAGATAGCCGTAACCGGCCTCGCCCAGCACCTGCTTGCCCTGGGCGGGCCCGGCTCCGGCCGTCACCGCCGGAGCGTCCGCGAGGAACATGGCGGCGTACGCGAGGACATCGGGCACCGTGGAGCCGGCCCAGCCGCGGATCGTCTGCTCCAGCTGGGGCGTCCAGGTCCCGTCGAACGGCTCGGGCAGTACCCGCACCCAGTCGCCGTGCGTGACGGTGGGCGGGGTCTGCCAGTTCGCGGCGTCCACCTCGTAGCGGCTGACGGAGAGGGCGACCGGCAGGTTCGTACAGCCCTTGTTGGCCAGGGCGCGCAGGCCCACGCGGCCCTTGGCGAAGGTGGAGTCGGTGATGTCGACGGCCCACGCGGACGGCTCGGCCGACGCCGACCGCCATGCCTTGGCCTGGATCCGGGTGCCCTCCCGGCGCACCCGGATCGTCCAGTCGGTTCCCGCGGGCACACTCGTGCCGAGAGTGAGGGTGGTGGCCAACTGCGTCACCGTGTCGTCGACCTCCTTCTCGACGCGCAGCTCGACCGCGCCCGACGTCAGGAACGACAACCGGGCCCGGTAGTTGCTGTGCGTGCTCTGGTAGCCGAACGTCAGCCCGAACGAACACGCCTGACCGGTGGGTATCTTGTCGAACCGCGCCGTGCAGCGTGCGTCGACGTCCGTGATCTCGTCGTCGCGCAGGCTGGCGTGCCGACTGTAGTTCTCGGTGGTGAGACCGACGACGCCACTGCCCGGTACGACGGAGTAGTCGGTGTCCGCCGGCCCGAGCGTCGACCAACTGCCGCCGCCGGGAGACGTACCCCAGTAAGCCCGGTCCGCCGGGTCGAGCGAAAGGTCGGGCAGGGTGCGCTGGAAATCGTCCACGAAGGGCTGCTTGTTCTCCGCGAACCTGCGCTGCGGCCCCGGCACCACGACGGTCCGCGCACCGTGGGTCAGCAACGCGACGCGCCGGCCGCCGGAGGTGACCTCGGTGCGCATCGGGGTTCCCGCCAGCACGGTCGCGGCGAGCGGGGCGCCGAGTGTCACCGAGGTGAAGTAGGAGGCGTCCAACGACGGCAGGGTCACCGAGGAACGGGCCGAGGAGAGGCCGGCCGGACCCGCGAACGGATCCACGGGAACGGTCGCTCCGGCGGCACGGGCCGGTACCGACGCGGCTCCGACGAGCGGCACGGAGGCGGCGGAGGCCGCGAGAACGGCGAGAAGTCTTCTTCGAGAGGTGTGAGACATGAAGATCATGATCCCGGACGGGCCGAACACCTGACCAGTAGCGTCTCCTCGATCGGCCGGTGGGCGATGCCGAGTTCGGACCGGCCCGGCGGCCGCGACCGAAGTAAGCGCATACCGACCGACCAGTTCGGTGAAACGGTCGCGCGCTCACGCTACCTACGAGTAGCGTGCGCTGCTCACCCCCCAGCTCCCTGCGGTCCCGCACCGGACCCGAGCCACGCAAGGAGAACCGGGATGCCCGACGCGTTCTCGTCCCCCGACCACCCAAGGCCACGTCAGCAGCGCCCGCACCAACGGCAGTACCCGCCGCCCCAGCCTCCGCGGAACTCCCCGTACCAACAGCCGTACCAGCAGTCGTACGAGCCGTACCCGCCGTACGACGAGCACCCCCAGGACCCCCGGCAAGCCCCGCACGCCGGACATCCACCGCCCGGCCACGCACCCGCTCCCGCCCGGCTGACCTACCCCTGGCAACCACAGCCCGGGCCTCCCGAGCCCCCGCGACGGCGGATGCCGCGCCACCAGCCGCTCGGACAGCACAGCGACATCAGACTCCTGCGCGGCGCCTACCGCAGACAGCGGCGCGTCGCGACCCTCACCGCGCTCGGCTACTTCACCCTCTTCCTCCTCCTGTCGGCCTTCGCGCCGTCGCTGATGACGAGCACGGTGTCCGGCGGACTGTCGACCGGCCTGCTGCTCGGCCTGCTCCAAGTCCCCGTCACCTGCCTGGCCATCGGGCTGTACGAGTACTCGGCGCGCCGGCGCGTCGACCCGATCGCGGACCGGATCCGCAAGCAGACCGAACTGGACGCGAAGCGGGAGGCGGCACGATGACGGGGTTCACCAGTTCTGCGCAGGCCATGTCGCTCGTGGCGTTCACGGCCGTCGCCACGATCACCCTGCTGCTGTGCGTGATGACCGGCCCCGACCGCGACGACCTGGACGAGTTCTACACCGGCTACGGATCGCTCTCACCGATGCGCAACGGCCTCGCCATCGCCGGGGACTACATCTCCGCGGCGAGCGTGCTCGGCACCGGCGGCGTCATCGCGCTGGCCGGCTACGACGGGGTCGTCCTCGCCCTCAGCACGGCCCTCTCCCTGATGCTGCTGATGTTCCTGCTGGCCGAACCGCTGCGCAACGCGGGCCGGTTCACCATGGGCGACGCGCTCGCGCGCCGGACGCCGGGCCGTGCGGTCCGCAACACGGCCTGCGCGGTGACCATCGTGGCGCTGCTGCCGCTGATGCTGGTCCAACTGGCGGGCGCCGGCGACCTGCTGGCGTTCATCCTCGGCTTCTCCGGCGACTCCCTCAAGACCGGCTGTGTCATCGGCCTCGGCGCGCTGATGATCAGCTACGCGGCGATCGGCGGCATGAAGGGCACCGCCCTCATCCAGATCCTGAAGATCGTGATGCTGCTCGGCTCGGGCGCGGTGGTGGCCGTACTCGTCCTGCAGCGCTTCGACTGGAACCCCGGCACGCTACTGGCCACCGCAGCCGGGAACAGCGGCGTGGGGGACGCCTTCCTCCGCTCCGGACTCCAGTTCACGGGCGGCGCCAGCCCCCGCCTCGACATGATCACCTCGGAGCTGACGGTCGTCCTCGGCGGCGCCTGCCTCCCCCACATCACCATGCGCATGTACACGGCGGACAGTGCCCGTCAGGTGCGCAGGTCGCTGTCCTGGGCGGTGCCGTGCGTGGCCCTGTTCGTGCTGATCGTCAGCGTCATCGGCTTCGGTGCCACGGCCATGATCGGCCGCGACGCGATCGCGACGGCCGACCCACAGGGCAACACGGCCTATCTGCTGGGTTCCAGGGCCGTCTTCGGCGCATCCGTCTCCACCGCCGAGACCCTCCTGTTCACCACCGTGACGACAGCGATCTTCCTGACGCTGCTCGCGTCCGTCGCCGGGATGATCCTGGCCTGCGCCAACTCCCTCGCCCACGACGTGTTCGCGCACAGCAGGCTCTTCCGGGGCCGTCGCCACGACGACGAACTCTCCCCGCGCCGCGAGATGCTCCTCGCCCGTATCTCGGCGCTGGCGGTGGGGGCGCCGGCCATCCTGCTCGCCACCCTCGCCCAGCACCGCAGCCTGCAGCCCCTGGTCACCCTGTCCTTCTGCATCGGCGCCTCCGCGATCGCGCCCGCGCTGGTCTACAGCCTCTTCTGGCGCCGCTACACCCGCACCGGCCTCCTCGCCACCCTCATCGGCGGCACCCTCACGGTCCTCGTCCTCATGCCCGGCACGAACCTCGTCTCCGGGTCCCCCACCGCCGCGTTCCCGGACGCCGACTTCAACTGGTTCCCGTTCACCACGACCGGCCTCGTGTCGATCCCGCTGGGCTTCGCCTACGGGTGGATCGGAACGGTGGTCTCGGGCCGCCGGAAGGCGGAGGAGCAGCGGAGGCAGTACGAGGCGGTGGAGGGCTGGATTCTGGCGGGGGCGATACGGAGGGGGCGGTGAGGGGGGTGGTGAGGGGGGTGCCCTCTTGACTGGGCGAGACGGGCGGGCCGGGTGGCAAACCCACCGCGGAGCGGCGAAGAGACCCCGCGGAGCGGGGGGACCAGGGCCGCGGAGCGGCCGAAGAAGCACCGCGGAGCGGGGAGGACCGGGCCCGCGGAGCGGGGAGTGACGGGCCCGCGGAGCGGGGCTACTCCGCCGGGGCCCGCCCCGTGAGGGACGTGAGACTGCTCCGTACGTGGTCCATATGGGCCCGTACGTGATCCCATCGCTCCCCGTGCTCGCGCAGCACCCGGTCGGTCTCCCGGGCGATCCGTTCCTCACTGACCCGGGCCTCGGCGACCAGTTCGGCGGCCCGCGCCGCCGCGTCCTCCTGCCGGTGCCGGTCCGACTCCTTCGCCTCGGCGAGGACCCGGGCGGCCCGGGCGAGCGACTCCTCGGCACGCGCCGCGCGTTCGAGATCGTGCGCCTCGAACGCGGCCTCGCGCTCGGCGTCCGCCCGCTCGGCCTCCGCCCACCGCGCGGTGTGCTCCGCGTCCTGCTCGGTCACCAAGGCCTCCGTCCGCCGACGCACCTCCCGCAGCACGATCAGCGCCTCACCCCGGTCCTCCTTGACGTCCCGCCGCGCGGAGATCCGCACCTCGTCGGCCTCTGCACGCGCGTCGAGGAGCCGCTGCAGGGCCCACTCCTCCGCCTCGTCGCGCACCTCGTCGGCGTACGCCTGGGCGGCCTCCCGCACCTCGCGCCCCGCGGCCTCGGACTCCTCGGCCTCCGACCGGGCTTCGCGCCGCGCCTCTTCCCGCAGGGCCTCGGCCTCCTCCTCGCCGAGCTGGAAGATCCGCCGCGCCCGCTCGCCGAGCTCCTCGTACGTCTGCGGGGCGAGCCGCGTCACGGCCTCCCGCAGCCGCTCCGCCTCGGCCTCCATGTCCTTCGCCAGCACGGTGAGCCGCGCGGCCCGCTCCCACGCGGCGTCGCGGCCCCGGGAGAGCGCCGCGGCGTACGCGTCGACCTGTTCGGGACGGTAGCCACGTCCCCGTACGGCCACGAAGCCGTGCGGCGACACCGATGTGCTGCTCATCCTTGGACCCCTCTCCGCCCGACACACACAAAAAAGACGATTTCGCGCACATCTTGATGGATCGCACGGAAGTGTTCATAACGCGACACTCCGCCCGCCCATTCGGCCCGAGACGGGTCATCCGCGTGTCATTTGAGGTCAGCGGCCGGAGGCGCGACGCCGGCACGGCACCCGGAGAGGAGCGGCAGTGGAGCAGGAAAGGAGCAGTGGAGCAGCGATGGAGGAGCGGTTCGGGGTAGAGGAGCGGTTCGGCCCTTCGTACGGTCCCTGGCCGCAACGGTTCGGCCCTTCGTACGGTCCCGGGCCGTGACGCATTCCACCTTCCACCGGCATACGGGACCGCCGTGCCACCCGTACGAACGAACGAGGCGCCCGACCCGTCACACGGGTCGAGCGCCTCATCCGTACTGCCGTTGTCCCGGTTGTCCCGGTTGTCCAGCCGTTCCGCTACCGAGCCACCGCTAGAGCAGTCCGTCCCACATCTCCTCCAGCAGGACCGACCACCAGCTCTCCGGGGAGGCGAGTGCCGCCGGGTCGAGCGAGGCGAGCTGCGCCTGGAAGTCGACGGTCCAGCGGCCCGCCTGCTCCTGGTTGAGGCCGAACCGCAGCCGCCACATCCGGCCGAGCAGCGCGAGACAGCGCGCGAACTCGGGCAGACCGGTGTTCACGAACTGCGGCGGCACCGGGGCGCCCCCGGGACCGGCCTCCACCGGCACGGCGACGATGTTCGCGGTGCCGTACTGGACACAGATCGCCTTGCCGAAGTCGCTGCCCATGACGAGGTACGAGCCCGCGTCCTGGGACGCCGCCACCCCGCGCTCCTGCGCCAGTTCGGCGAGCGTCGGCACCGGGCGGCCCGGCTGGGCCTGTGCCCAGAAGAACGGCCCCATGTCGACCGGCAGTCCGGCCACGACCAGGGTGTGCGCCACGATGTTGGGCACGCCCTGCCGCGACACGGCCGCCTGGTCGAACCGGAACATCCCCGGCCCGAACGCCGCCGCCAGCTCCTGCCCGATCGCCTCCGGCGGGATCGGCGGCGCGGGCTGCACCGGCGGAATCGGCGCCCGTACCGGCGCCGGGCGCGCCGGCCCGTCCGCGACCTGGTGCAACTCTCCCTGATGCGCGAGGAGTTGATGCATCCCCTGCTGCCGACTCGCGTGATCCGTGCCGTACGGCGCGATGCTCGTGATCCGCGCCTGCGGGAAGGTCTCCCTGATCATCCGCGCGCAGTACGCGCCCGGCAGCTCACAGGACTCCAACTCCGTGTGCAGCTCCAGCACTTGCTGCGGCGGCACGTTCATCGCGCGCAGCTCGTGCAGGATCTGCCACTCCGGATGGGGTGTACCCGGCGCGGACCGCCGGATCAGCTGCTGCTCCGACCCGTCGTGCGCCCGATACCGCAGCACGGCCTGATAGCCGGGCCCGACGGTCGGCTGCCCCGGCTGCGGATAGCCGTACGCGGGCGGCTGCTGTCCCGGCATCGGCTGTCCTGGCACGGGCTGCTGTCCGGGCAGCGGCTGAGGCACGCCCGACGGCATACCGGGGGCCTGCGGAGGCGGCGGCGCACCCGGTCCCCCGACAGGAGGCCCCGCGAACATGGTCGCGGCATGGTGCATCCCACCGGGAGGCGTGCCCCCGGCAGGCTGGGGCGCACCGGGGGCGCCGGGCGGCTGCGGCGCACCCGGTCCGCCCACCGGGGGCCCGGCCAGCATCGTCGCGGCATGGTGCGCTTCACCCGGAGGCGTGACGCCCAGTGGGTTCGGCGCACCGGGACCGGCCTGCTGCCAGGGCGCGCCCGGGGCTCCGGGCGCACCAGGGGCACCCGGCGGCTGCGGCGCACCGGGCCCGCCCACCCCGGGCCCCGCCAGCATCGTGGCTGCATGGTGGACTCCACCGCCCGGAGGCGTGGCGCCGGGCGGCTGGGGCGCACCGGGCGCCCCCGGAGCCCCCTCGGGCCCGTCCGGCCCGAGCTGCGAGACAAGCTGGGTCGGCACGTACCCGCCCGCGGGCGTACCCGGAGCGCCCGGCCCGGACGGCGGAGGCGTGCTGCTCGGCCGCGCACCCGGCGCCCCGGGGGCGCTCGGCGGATGCGGAGCACTCGCCCCGCCACCGCGCGCCCCGCGGGGCGGCGCCTGCGCCTTGCTGGTCGCGGCGTCGGCGATGTCGCCGGCGTTCGGAGGCAGCGGTCGCGGCGGCGCGGCGGGCGGCGGCGTACCGAGAGTGCCAGGAGCGGGCGGGGCGCCGGGCGGCGATATGCCCGGCCCCTGGGGGAAGCCGTACGCGGGCGCGCCCGGCGGAGGCGTCCCCTGCGGGCCACCGGGAACGGGCGCACCGGGCGGCGGTGTGCCCGGACCCGCGCCCGGACCCTGCGGATAGCCGTACGCGGAGGCGCCGGGCGGCGGACCCTGCGCGCCGGGCCCCTGCGGATACCCGTACGAAGACGCCCCGGACGGCGGACCGCCGGGCACTCCGTGACCCGGTGAAGAACCGGACGGCGCGTGGGAGTTCGGGTCGCCGGCCACGGGTGACATTGTCGTACGCGGGAGTTGACTGCCCCCGGACATCATGGCGGTCTGGGCGAGCGCATCGGCGGGCGGCGGGGTGCGGGAGTCGTCGGCATCGATCAGCGGCGGCGCGAACACGGTGGCCGGCAGCGGTACGGAACGGTCGTCCCCGGGATCGGCGTTCGTGTCCGTCCCCGCCCACGGCGTCGCGTCGGCGGGAATGTCCGGCCTCGCGTCCTGCGGAGCCGGGACCTCGTCGTCGTCGGTCGCGGCGGCCGGCCACGGCGTACCCCCACCGGTAGCCGGAGCCGACGGCACACCTGGCGCGGTGGGAGGAGCCGGGTGGAGCGAGGACGGCGAACCCGGCGCCCCGGAGAAAGCGGCACGCTCCCCCGGCGTGGACGGCAATCCGTGCGCCCCGGAGTCTCCCGGCGCACCCGACAGCGAACTCCCGCCCCCGGAAGCCCCGTTCCTGGACCCGTCCCCCGCGGAGGCGGCGGCCGCACGCGACCCCGCCCCGTCGGAGCCGGACTGTCCCGACCCCGTGCGCCGGTCCGGAATCCCCATCCTGTCCGCGGCCTCCTGCAGCCACTCCGGGGGACTCAGCAGGAACGACGTCTGATTCAGGTCGACCCGGGCCGCGGGCTCCGGCGCCGGTTCGGGGGACGCGTCCGGCGCCCCGTACTCCTCCTCGTACCGGCGAATGACCTCACCCACCGGCAGCGCGGGCCACAGCGTGGCCTCCCCGCTGTCCCGCGCGATGACGAGCCGCTGCCCGCCCCCGTCGGAACGCGGACCCTCGGCGCGGTCCTCAGCCCATACGACAAACCCGAGTTCGAACTCGCGTACCCGCACCTCACGGTGCTGGTACCCGGGTACATCCCCGTTGATCCACTCTTCCGCGCGCTCCTGCGCCTGCGCAAAGGTCACCATCGCAACCTCACTCCCCCACCGAAGACGCCGAAGACCCCGAAGAGACGGGTACGGCGTACGCGAAACCGCCGTCCACCATCAGATTCGCCACCGTCTCCAGCTCCGGCGGATCACCGGCCAGCCGGGACAGGAACTGGTCGAAGTCGTCACCGCACGGCAGCAGCAGCCGCTGCACCCGCTCGGCCGGCGGCCAGGCGTCCTGGTCACGGGCGTCGTCGAACGCGCAGAACCAGACCGAACCGATCCGGTCGCCCTTCACCTTCACGGCCAGCAGACCGCCCTGCACGAAACCGATGCCAAGGTAATCCTTGGTCAGATGGTCGCGCAGACACTTGTTGACGTACACCAGGTCGTTGACGGCGGCCTCGTCGCGCACGGTGAAGAACGGCTGGTCCACCAGCAGTCCGAGCTCGGCGTCGAGCGCGGCGCCGACCGGCGCGCACCCGCCCGCCGCCTTCAGGAACGACCGGTAGGCACCGGGCAGTCGGTAGCCGAGGTCCTCCTCGACCCCCAGCACCTGCTGCTCGGTCACCGCGACCGACGACTTCGGCAGCCCGAAGTGCGCGGGCCGCGTCTCCTGCAACGGCCGCGTCCCGCGCTTGGAATGGTCGACGGCCGTGGTCGCGACACCACCGTGATGCCGCAGCAGCGCTTTCACCTCGACAGGCACCAACTCCAGCCGCCGGGTGCCCGCCACGTGATGCCACGTCCAGCCGTGCGGCGTCGCCACCGACGGAATCGTGTCCCACAGCTCGTGGCCCGACGCGGCGAGAGCGGCGTTCGCGGAGACGTAGTCCGTCAACCGCAACTCGTCGACGCCGAAACCCTCCGGGGGCTCGGCGATCTCCGCCGCGGCACGCGCGTAGAGCGAGAAGTCGGGATAGCCGCGCTCGTCGATCCGCACACCTCTGGGATGGCGTGCGGCCCGGACCGGATCCGGGAAGTGCACGACTTGCCCGGCGTAAGCCGCGTTCGGCGGCGCGGCTTGTCCCCCAGCCTGGCGGCTGGGTGGTGCCCCCAGCCCGAGCCGACCTGTCGTCATGGCGGTTGCCCCCTGCGGCGTTCTCAGTAGCTGGATGGAGTGCGGATGTCGACAGCCTATTCGGTTGTACGGCACCGGTCACCGGGCCTCCGGTTCCGTGACCAGCCGTCACCCCGCCGTGACGGTAAGCCGAAGACCTGGCGTGTCGCGGCGCCCCAGCTACCGCTCCAGCCACCGCATTTGGCAGTCTGTCTCCGCACCGGGGGATGCACGGGAGGGAAAAAAGATCATGAACGCGACGCATACGGGCACGTCCGGGGACCCCCGGGTGGGCTGGAGCAGCTCCGAGGCGCTGCACGCCCCCACCCTGCTGTACCGCCGCGACGGCATACTCCCCACTGTCGCCGCCGCCCTCTCCGTCCGCGGCGCCACCCTCACCGGCACGGCCGCCCGCGGCGACCAGCCACCCGCTCTTCACCCACTGGTCCAGGACTTCCTCGACACCCTCACCAACGGACAACGCGACCGTTTCACCGGCCGCTGCGCCGAGGCCATCCTGATCTCCCGGCACATCGCGACCGTCGACGCCGAACGCAGCAGGCGCGCCATCCGCAAGCCGATGACCAACGGCGAGGCCCGCAAGGCCCTCAAGGGGGCCAAGCTCACCGCACGCCGCATCCGCGAGGACGGCGACCCGCTGCACGGCAGTTTCGCCGCGCCCTGCCGCTCCTGCACGGCGCTCAGCGACCACTTCGGCGTACGTGTCGTCGACCCGGCGGCACCGGACGCCTGAACTCCCCTTTCCCGCGTACGTACTCCTGAACTCCTCCTTTCCCGCACACGTACTCATGACGGCGCCCCACGACGCCGATGTCCCAACCCTCGACGAACGAAGGGCAGATGCACTCCGAACGCTCCTCCTCCAGCCTCTTCTCCCCTCCCGGACAAGGGGGACCCACGTCACGCTTCCCCGAACCCGTGGACGCCGCACTGCGCTCGGCGGGATGGCAGCCGGGACGCTGGGACATAAAGCAGGCCGAGTACTGGGCCGACGAGCTGCGTGGACACGCGTCGCCGGCCGGCCACCGGCACGCCGTTTTCCCCGCGGCGGTCGAGGCATGGGCGGAGTTCGGAGGTCTGCGCGTCGGCGCCAAGGGGCCCGGGCGCCAACTCGCCCCCGCCCTGCTCCATCTCGACCCCCTGCACGGGCTGCACATGGCCCGCACCCTCGGCGACCTCGGCCGTGCGCTCGACAGCGAGGTCTGCCCCCTCGGCGAGGAGTCCGACTCCCACGCCCTGCTCGCCATCGACGCCGAGGGCAGGGTCTACACCCTCGACCACACCGGCGACTGGTACATCGGCCCCCACATCGACGCCGCCCTGACCACCCTCCTCACCGGCACGGCCCCACTCCGCCTGACCGCAACGTGACCCCCTGGGGCTCCGCCCCGGACCCCGCTCCTCAAACGCCGGAGGGGCTGGATTCCTGCCCCCCGGCCGGGTACGCGCGGGAGGGGACGTGGCGGTACATCAGATGCTCGCAGGCCGGACGGATCGGCACCCGCGCTCGCTTCGAAGCTCCGGTGGGATCCGTTCGGATGCGGGCGGACGTACCGGCGCGGCCCGACCCGCCCACCGGACCCCACCCGCAAACAACCCGGAGGGCTACGCGGGGATGACCGCCGACACCCGGAACCCGCCCGCATCGGTCGGCCCCGACACGAACACACCCCCCAGGGCGGCCACCCGCTCCTTCATCCCCAGCAACCCGTTCCCCCCACTGGGCAGCCGCACGGACGACCCCACCCCGACCTCCGGGGGACACTCGTTCTCCACCTGCATCGCGATCTCGGACACCCGATGCGCCAGCCGGACGTACGTCTTCGCCCCCGCCGCATGCTTGTGGACGTTCGTCAGCGCCTCCTGCACCACCCGGTAGGCGGTCTGCTCGATCTCCCGGGCGTACCCGCGCAGGTCCCCCTCGACCGACAGGGCCACGACCATCCCGGCCGCCGCCGACTGCCCGATCAACTCGTCGATCTCGGCCAGACTCGGCCCCTCACCGGCCCCGGAGTCGTCCGCCGCCCGCGAGGCGGCGGCCGCCGCGGCCGCCCCCACCGCCGCCAGCGGTACCGACGGCACCCGCGCGTCCAGCCCACCCGTACGCAGCACGCCCAGCATCTCCCGCAGCTCCGTGAGCGCCTGACGCCCCATGTCCCCCACCAGCGCGGCGTTCTTCACGGCCTTCTCGGGGTCCTTCCGGGCGATCGCCTGGAGGGCCGCCGCGTGCACGACCATCAGGGAGACCCGATGCGCGACCACGTCGTGCATCTCACGCGCGATCCGGGTGCGCTCCTCGTTGCGCGCCCACTCAGCCCGCTCCTCCGCCCGCTCCGCGAGCAGCTGCAGCTCCCGCTCCAGCGAGTCCGCCCGCTCCCGCAGGCTCTCCATGAGCCGCCGCCTGGCCCCCATGTACAGCCCGAGCAGCACGGGCGGCGCGGTCATCCCGATCGCCGTCGTGAGGGAGGCGAACGGGACGAACCAGTCCCCCATCGCCACGTCCCCGCGCACCACACCCTGGTGCGTCCGGACGAACGTGACGATCAGCATGCCGGCGAAGGACATCCCCGCCAGCGCCGCGATGATCCGCCGCGGCAGTTCGGACGCGGCGAGCGTGTACAGCCCGACGAGCCCCATCAGGAAGCCCATCTGGGCGGGCGTGATCGCGATGGACACCAGGACCACCGCGATCGGCCACTTCCGCCGCACCAGGAGCACGGACCCGGCGATCGCCCCGAAAGCGACGCCCACCGGAGCGGGCAGTCCCGCGTCGTGCGCGAAGCGGACCCCCTCGCCGCCGCACTCGACCGCGGACGCCAGGGCGAGCCCCGCGTCCAGCACCGCACTACGCCATCCGACCCACCACCACGGCCCGGTCCCGGCCGCGGTGTGCTCTTCCCCCGTCGTGGTCATGCCTCCAGCCTACGGTCGCCCCCCGGCCCATTTCCGGTGAGTTTTGCCTACTGGCCTACACCACACCCCGCCGGGAATCACGGGCCCGCAGAAAGCCGCCCTGCCCCAAGGCAACCCGAGAGCGCAAGCGCAGGAACGCAAACACCAGGACGCCACGAACGACACGGACACCCGCCGGGACCACCCCGTCATCTGCCGCACAGGAAGCGCCGAGTTGTACCGTCGCACGGAGGGCGCCCGGTACGGCATAGTGTTGGGTGCCGACTCGACGAGCCGACCAATTGTCTGGTTCGATCGGGTTTGATCCCCCGTGGTGTAATTGGCAGCACTGTGGCTTTTGGTGCCATCTGTCCGGGTTCGAGTCCTGGCGGGGGAGCCTCGGTCGATTCGGGTCCTGGCAGTGCCGTCAGGGCCCTCTCCCATATGTCTCCTGATTCGCCCCGGTATCCTGCGGATGTCCACCCCCCAGCCATCCGAAGCCGAAGGGCAAACCCGTGAGCGCCAATCGCCCGGCAGCCGTCGTCGTTCTCGCAGCGGGTGAGGGCACCCGTATGAAATCGGCCACACCCAAGGTCCTGCACGACATCTGTGGACGTTCCCTCGTCGGTCATGTGCTCGCCGCCGCGCGCGAGTTGGACCCCGAGAACCTGGTCGTGGTCGTGGGGCACGCCCGCGAGAAGGTCGTCGCGCACCTCACGGAGATCGACCCGGGCGTCCGGACCGCGGTGCAGGCCGAGCAGAACGGCACCGGGCACGCCGTACGGATGGGCCTCGAAGAGCTCGGCGAGGGCGTGGACGGCACCGTCGTCGTGGTCTGCGGCGACACCCCCCTGCTCAGTGGCGAGACCCTGCTCGCGCTCGCCTCGGCCCACAGCGCCGACGGCAACGCCGTCACCGTGCTGACCGCCGAGGTCCCCGACGCCACCGGCTACGGCCGCATCGTGCGGGACGGCGCCAGCGGCGCGGTCACCGCGATCGTCGAGCACAAGGACGCGAGCGACTCGCAGCGCGCGATCCGTGAGATCAACTCGGGTGTCTTCGCGTTCGACGGACAGCTCCTCGCCGACGCGCTCGGCAAGGTACGGACGGACAACAGCCAGGGCGAGGAGTACCTGACGGACGTCCTCGGGATCCTGCGCGAGGCCGGGCACCGCGTCGGTGCGGCCGTCGCCGCCGACCACCGCGAGATCGCCGGCATCAACAACCGCGTGCAGCTCGCCGAGGCCCGCCGCATCCTGAACGACCGGCTGCTCACCCGGGCCATGCTGGCCGGCGTCAGCGTCGTCGACCCCGCGACGACCTTCGTCGATGTGACGGTGACCTTCGAGCAGGACGCGATCGTGCACCCCGGGACGCAGCTCCAGGGCGCCACGCATCTCGCCGAGGGCGCCGAGGTCGGGCCCAACTGCCGCCTGAAGGACACCCGGGTGGGCGCCGGCGCGCGGATCGACAACACCGTGGCCGACACCGCCGAGGTGGGTCCGCGGGCGACCGTGGGACCGTACGCGTACCTCCGTCCGGGGACACGGCTCGGGCTCAAGGCCAAGGTCGGAACGTACGTCGAGACGAAGAACGCGACGATCGGCGAGGGCACGAAGATCCCGCACCTCTCGTACGTGGGAGACGCGACGATCGGCGACTACTCGAACATCGGTGCCGCCAGCGTCTTCGTGAACTACGACGGACAGGACAAGCACCACACGACGATCGGCTCGCACTGCCGTACGGGTTCGGACAACATGTTTGTGGCTCCTGTCACGGTCGGGGACGGCGCGTACACCGCGGCGGGCTCGGTCATCACCAAGGACGTGCCGCCCGGTTCACTGGCCGTGGCCCGTGGCCAGCAGCGGAATATCGAGGGCTGGGTGGCCCGCAAGCGTCCGGGAAGCGCGGCGGCGAAGGCCGCGGAGACCGCCTCCCGGGAGCCGGAAGGCGAAAGCTGACCGGAAAGCGGCACGTCCGGGACGGCGTACCGTGATAAGTGCACACCCGCACCCCAGCTGAGAAGACCTCTCGCAACCCAGCCGAGAAGACCTCTCACGCCCACTGAGAAGACCTCTGAGGAGACAGTGCTGTGACCGGGATCAAGACGACCGGCGAGAAGAAGATGATGTTCTTCTCCGGCCGCGCCCACCCCGAGCTTGCCCAGGAGGTCGCCCACAAGCTGGGTGTCGGGGTCGTCCCGACGAAGGCCTTCGACTTCGCGAACGGCGAGATCTACATCCGCTACCAGGAGTCCGCTCGGGGCGCCGACTGCTTCCTGATGCAGAGCCACACGGCTCCCATCAACAAGTGGATCATGGAGCAGCTGATCATGATCGACGCTCTGAAGCGGGCCTCCGCTCGGAGCATCACGGTGATCGTGCCCTTCTACGGTTACGCCCGCCAGGACAAGAAGCACCGCGGACGTGAACCGATCTCGGCGCGTCTGATCGCGGACCTGATGAGCACGGCCGGTGCGGACCGCATCCTCACGGTCGATCTGCACACGGACCAGATCCAGGGCTTCTTCGACGGCCCGGTGGACCACCTGTTCGCGCTGCCGATCCTCGCGGACTACGTGGGCGCCAAGGTCGACAAGTCCAAGCTCACCGTCGTCTCCCCGGACGCCGGCCGCGTGCGGGTCGCCGACCGCTGGTGCGACCGTCTCGACGCTCCGCTGGCCATCGTGCACAAGCGCCGCGACAAGGACGTCGCCAACCAGGTCACGGTCCACGAGGTGGTCGGTGACGTGGAGGGTCGCGTCTGCGTGCTCGTCGACGACATGATCGACACGGGTGGCACCATCTGCGCCGCGGCGGACGCGCTGTTCGCGCACGGCGCGGAGGACGTCATCGTGACGGCCACGCACGGCGTGCTCTCCGGTCCGGCGGCCGACCGTCTGAAGAACTCCAAGGTCAGCGAGTTCATCTTCACGGACACCCTGCCGACCCCGGGCGAGCTGGAGCTCGACAAGATCACGGTGCTGTCGATCGCGCCGACGATCGCGAACGCGGTGCGTGAGGTCTTCGAGGACGGCTCGGTGACGAGCCTGTTCGAGGAGCAGTAGGCCCTCGCCCCACCGGTCGCCTAGATCGATTTCATGTACGGCCTCCCCGCCCCGTAAGCTGTCACAGTTGCTCGGCGAGGGAGGCCGCACTTCTGTGCGGCAATCCGTTATCGACGCGCTCTTCGTAGCAGGCCGATGGTTCGGCCGGGTGACCTCCCCCGAGCTCTCCACTTCGGTCGAGCAGGGGGGACCCCCATCCCCAGGATCTACGAGGAGTGAACATGTCCGAGGTCAAGCTCGCCGCCGAGACCCGCACCGAGTTCGGCAAGGGCGCCGCCCGCCGCATCCGCCGCGAGGCCAAGGTCCCCGCAGTCGTCTACGGTCACGGCACCGAGCCGCTCCACATCACGCTGCCGGGCCACGAGCTGCAGCTCGCCCTGCGTACCCCGAACGTCCTGCTCACCCTGGACCTCGAGGGCAAGACCCAGCTGGCGATCCCGAAGGCCGTCCAGCGTGACGCCATCAAGGGCAGCCTCGACCACGTCGACCTGCTCCTCGTGAAGAGCGGCGAGAAGGTCACCGTCGAGGTCTTCGTGCAGACCGAGGGCGAGCTGGCCCCGGGCAGCTTCCTCGTCGAGAACGTGCTGAACACCCTGACGGTCGAGGCCGAGGCCACCCACATCCCGGAGTCGGTCACCGTCTCCATCGCGGGCCTGGAGGCCGGCGCCTCCATCCACGCCAAGGACATCGAGCTCCCCAAGGGCACCACGCTGGCGATCGACCCGGACGCGGTCGTCATCCAGGTCCTGTCGGCGCAGGCCGAGGAGCCGGCCGCCGAGGGCGAGACCGCGGCCGCCGAGGCCTGATCCCCCCGGGAATCTTCATCTGTGTCAGCCGCCGCTCCTGTCGGGAGCGGCGGCTGCCGCGTATCAAGGACACATGGGAGACACGGACGTGACGACCGACGCCAACGCGCCCTGGATGATCGTGGGCCTCGGCAACCCGGGCCCCGAGTACGCCATGAACCGGCACAACGTGGGCTTCATGGTGGCCGATCTGCTGGCGGAGCGGATCGGCGGGAAGTTCAAGCGGGCGGGCAAGGCGCAGGCCCAGGTGATCGAGGGGCGGATCGGGCCGCCCGGTCCGGCGAACCGCCGGGTGATCCTGGCCAAGCCGATGTCGTACATGAACCTGTCCGGTGGCCCGGTGACCGCGCTGCGGGACTTCTACAAGGTGCCGACCGCGAACATCGTGGCGGTCCATGACGAGCTCGACATCGACTACGGCGTGCTGCGGCTGAAGCTGGGCGGCGGCGACAACGGCCACAACGGGCTGAAGTCCATGACGAAGGCGATGGGCGCCGACTATCACCGGGTGCGGTTCGGCATCGGGCGCCCTCCGGGCCGTATGCAGGTCGCGGACTTCGTGCTGAAGGACTTCGCGTCGGCCGAGCGCAAGGAGCTGGGCTACTTCGTGGACCGCGCGGCGGACGCGGCGGAGTGCCTGGTGATCGAGGGCCTGGAGCGGGCCCAGGGCACGTACAACTCCTGAGGGACTGGCCGAGAGCCCGCGGGGCCGGGCGGGAAGACCGGAAGGGGGCGGCCGGGCGGTCGATGTACTCGTACAACTGCCGACTTGTCCCCCACCGGAGTTGACCGAGCGCGCGGCCATGGCCAATGATCCCCGCCATGCGTGCCGTCACCTCCAGTCAGAGCGCGTTCGCGGCGCTGCGGATCGGGCAGCTCGCGGCGATGGGCCTGGTCACCGGGCTCATCTTGATCGCGGGCATCTGGGCCTCCTGGGGCACCGCGCAGCACGTGATGCTGAGCAAGGGCCGGGAGCAGGGCACGATCGCCGTGCGGGCGTGCTCGGGCGAGGTGTGCACGGGCCCGTACACGCCGGTGTCGCCGGGTTCACGGGCGCGGGCCCGCGTCGTCATCGACCAGTCGGTGGCGGTGAAGAAGGGCCGGACGTACACGGTCACGGTGAAGCCCGGCAGCGACGAGGTCGTACGCAGTGGTCCGGCGGGCCTGCTCTACGCGTGGGTCCCCCTGGCGGGCGCCCTGCTGCTCGCCTCGGTGGTGGTCGCGGGCGGTCTGCGGCTGACCCGCGTGGCCTGGCTGATGGCGGGCACGGGGATCGCGCTGCTGACGGCCGCGTTCCTGGCCCTGTAGGTACAGCCCTGCGGGCACCCGCGCGGACACATGAAGGCGCCCTCCGCGCTCGTACGGGTACGAGCGCGGAGGGCGCCTTCATGTGTACTCAGCCGGTGTTGCGCAGTCCCGCCGCCACGCCGTTGACCGTCAGCAGCAGGGCCCGCGAGAGCAGCGGGTCGGCCGCCTGGCCGGCCGCGGCCTCGTCGCGCTGGCGCTTGAGGAGGGCGACCTGAAGGTAGGAGATCGGGTCCAGGTAGGCGTCACGGATGGCGAAGGTCTGCTGGAGCACCGGGTTGGTGTCGAGCAGGGTCTCCCCGCCGGTGATGCGCAGCACCTCGCGCACGGTCAGCTCGTGTTCGGCCTCGATGACGTCGAACACGTGCTTGAGCTCGTCGGGGACGAGGGTGTCGACGTAGTGGCGGGCGATCCGCAGGTCGGTCTTCGCGAGGGTCATCTCGACGTTCGAGAGGAAGTTCCGGAAGAAGTGCCACTGCTCGTGCATCTCGTCGAGCACGGTGTCCAGGCCCGCCTCGCGAAGCGCCTTGAGACCGGAGCCGACGCCGAACCAGCCAGGCACGATCTGCCGGGACTGGGTCCAGCCGAAGACCCACGGGATGGCGCGCAGTCCGTCGAGCGAGACGCCCGAGCCGGGGCGGCGGGAGGGCCGCGAGCCCAGGTGCAGGTCGGCGAGCTGGTCGACCGGCGTGGAGGCGAGGAAGTACGTCGGCAGGTCGGGGTCCTCGACGAGCCGCCGGTAGGCGGAGTGGGCGGCGTCGGAGACGACGTCCATCGCCGCGTCCCAGCGGGCCAGCGACTCGTCGGACTGGCGGGGCGAGGTGTGCAGGGCGGAGGCCTGGAGGGTGGCGGCGACCGTCAGTTCGAGGTTCTCGCGGGCCAGCGAGGGGACCAGGTACTTGTCGGAGATGACCTCGCCCTGCTCGGTCACCTTGATCTCGCCCTCCAGGGTGCCCCAGGGCTGCGCGAGGATCGCGTCGTGCGAGGGGCCGCCGCCGCGGCCGACGGTGCCGCCGCGGCCGTGGAAGAGGCGCAGACGTACGCCGTAGCGGTGGGCGACGTCGCGCAGTCGGCGCTGGGCGCGGTGGATCTCCCACTGCGAGGTGGTGATGCCGCCGAACTTGGAGGAGTCGGAGTAGCCGAGCATGACCTCCTGGACGTCCCCGCGCAGCGCCACCAGACGGCGGTACGAGGGGTCGGAGAGCATGTCCTCCAGGATCGTGTCCGCGGCCTTGAGCTCGTCGGTGGTCTCCAGGAGCGGCACGATGCCGATCTTCGCCCAGCCGGCGTGCAGGTCGAGCAGTCCGGCCTCGCGGGCGAGGACGGCGGCGGCGAAGACGTCGTCGGCGCCCTGGCACATCGAGATGATGTACGACTCGATGACCTCGGGCCCGAAGATCTTCAGGGCGCGCTTGACGGTCTCGAAGACGCCGAGCGTCTTGTGGCCGGCGGCGTCCAGCGGCGCGGGGGTCGGGGCGAGCGGGCGCCGGGACCGCAGCTCCTTGGCGAGGAGCTTCGCCCGGTACTCGCGCGGCATGTCCACGTAGCGCCAGGACTCCTCGCCAAGGCGGTCGAAGAGCTGGCCGAGGGCGTGATGGTGGGCGTCCGCGTGCTCGCGTACGTCCATGGTGGCGAGCTGGAGGCCGAAGGCGGCCAGCGTGCGGATGGTGCGGTTCATGCGGCCGTCGGCGATCAGGCCGCCGCGGTGCTCGCGCAGCGAGGTCTGGATGAGCTTGAGGTCGCGCAGCAGTTCGGCGGTGCCGAGGTAGTCGCGGCCGTCCTCGTGGGGCGTGCCCTTGGCCAGCCGGAGCTTGGTGTTCTCCAGCTTCTGCCGGACGCAGGTGGCCTTGAGCCGGTAGGGCTCCTCGGCGTTGAGGCGCTTGTAGCGGGGGCTGATCTCCGGCAGGCGCTCCAGGTCGGTCTGGAGGGATTCCAGCAGGTCCTCCGTCGCGCCCGTGTAGCGGATGGAGTTCGACAGGAAGCCCCGGAGCTCGTCGATGAGTTCCAGGGCGTCGTTGATGCCGTGCTCGTGCTGGAGGATCAGGACGTCCCAGGTGACGTCGGGGGTGACGTTCGGGTTGCCGTCGCGGTCGCCACCGATCCAGGTGCCGAAGGTGAGGGGCCGGGTCTCGTCCGGGAGGACGACGCCGACGCGCTCCAGTTCGGCCGTGAGGTCCTCCAGGACGTCGCCGACGGCACCGGCGTGCAGCTCGTCCAGGTAGTAGATGGCGTTGCGTGCCTCGTCGGCGGGCTCGGGACGGACGACCCGGAGCTCGTCCGTCTGCCACACCAGGTCGATGTTCTCGGCCAGGCGGGTGTCGTAGCGGCGGCGGTCGGCCTCGATGACCGGGGTCTCCAGGAGCGCGGCGATGCGCCGCAGCTTGTTGAGGACCGAGCGCCGGGCCGCCTCCGTGGGGTGGGCGGTGAACACCGGGCGCACGTTGAGGTTCTTGACCGTCTGGCGCAGGTGCTCGGGGTCGGCGTCCTTGAGCCGGTCGGCCGTACGGGCGAGGAGGCCGCCCTCGGCGGCGCGCTTGGCGCGCAGCTCGCGTCCGCGGTGCACCTGCTCGGTGACGTTGGCGAGGTGGAAGTAGGTCGAGAAGGCGCGGACCAGCTTGGCGGCGGTCTCCAGTTCGGTGCCGCGCAGCAGCTCGGCGGCGGCCTCGCCGTCCTCGCGGGTCAGGCGGCGGACCTTCTCGACCAGTTCCAGGAGCTCGGGGCCCTCCTGACGTACGAGGGTCTCACCGAGCAGATCGCCCAGGCGGCGGATGTCGGCGCGCAGTTCGCTGCTGGTCGTCGTGGTCTGGTCGTCGGCACTGCTCACAGGTGCGGCTCCTTGCAGTGTTGAAGCTCGTCTGAAGAGTGGGGAATCTCGTCTGAAGCTCGTCTGGGAGGGAACCCGGGTGACGACCGCGCGCGGCGGGTGCCGCTTAAGGAGGTGGCATCCGGGAAGAAATCAGAACGGACCGC
The DNA here is from genome assembly GCF_042871525.1 of Streptomyces sp. NPDC005784. Taxonomy (NCBI): domain Bacteria; kingdom Bacillati; phylum Actinomycetota; class Actinomycetes; order Kitasatosporales; family Streptomycetaceae; genus Streptomyces; species Streptomyces sp. NPDC005784. Next base: position 116,487 of record NZ_JBIAIQ010000009.1, on the reverse strand, counting down.
GCTGTCCGACCGATACCAAGGATAGGTGTCCCCTCGGACGCGCAGGCTCACGGGCTCTTGCCGCCGGGCTACGCGCTGACATACTTACGACGCCGTAGGTTACGGACCCGTAGGTATTCCCGTCGGACGGCGGGAGGACGCTGGGTTCGCACCCGGACACCCTTCCCCGCCCTTCCTCACCCTCGAACCCCACAGGGGACGCCCATGACCACGAGTTCCGATGTGATCGACGACGCCCCGCAGGCGGACAACGACGACACCTCGCTCCCCGCCGCCACCCTCGGTGGCGAGAAGAAGGGGTCACTCGAACAGATCACTCTTCTTCTCTTCATCACCGTTCCGTTCCTCGCGCTGCTCGCGGCGGTGCCGCTGGTCTGGGGTTGGGGGGTGAGCTGGCTGGATCTCGGCCTGATGGTCTTCTTCTACTATCTGGGATGCCACGGCGTCACGATCGGCTACCACCGCTACTTCACCCATGGCTCCTTCAAGGCGAAGCGCCCCTTGCGGATCGCGATCGCCATCGCGGGATCGATGGCGGTCGAGGGCCCTCTCGTGCGCTGGGTCGCCGACCACCGCAAGCACCACAAGTTCTCCGACGCGGAAGGCGACCCGCACTCGCCGTGGCGTTACGGCGAGACGGTCCCGGCGCTGATGAAGGGCCTGTGGTGGGCACACATCGGGTGGATGTTCGACGAGGAGCGGACCTCTCAGGAGAAGTACGCGCCGGATCTGGTCAAGGACCCGGTGATCCGGGCGATCTCGCGTCAGTTCATCCTCTGGACCCTGCTCTCGATCGCCCTGCCGCCGCTGATCGGCGGCCTGGCGACGATGTCCTGGTGGGGCGCGTTCACCGGATTCTTCTGGGGCTCCCTCGTCCGGGTGGCGCTGCTGCACCACGTCACCTGGTCGATCAACTCGATCTGCCACGCGGTCGGCAAGCGCCCCTTCAAGTCGCGTGACCGCTCGGGCAACGTGTGGTGGCTGGCAGTGCTCTCGTGCGGCGAGTCCTGGCACAACCTCCACCACGCCGACCCGACGTCGGCCCGGCACGGTGTGGACCGGGGCCAGATCGACTCCTCGGCCCGGATCATCCGCTGGTGCGAGCAGCTCGGCTGGGCGTACGACGTGCGCTGGCCGTCACGCTCGCGTATCGATTCGCGCCGCAGCGACGACGGGAACAGCTCCCGACGCAAGACGGAAACCGCTGAAGCGGCATGATTGACGGCGTGGCGACCGACTCCAGCAGCACCCCGAGCAATGAAAAGCCGCGGCGTGCACGCCGCACCCGCATGACCGGCGCCGAGCGCCGTCAGCAGCTGCTGGAGATCGGCCGCACCCTGTTCGCGGCCAAGGGCTTCGAGGGCACGTCGGTGGAGGAGATCGCGGCGAAGGCCGGTGTCTCCAAGCCGGTGGTCTATGAGCACTTCGGCGGCAAGGAGGGGCTGTACGCGGTGGTGGTGGACCGCGAGATGCGCCGGCTCCTTGACATGGTGACCAGTTCGCTGACGGCGGGCCATCCGCGCGAGCTTTGCGAGCAGGCCGCGTTCGCCCTCCTGGATTACATCGAGGAGTACACGGACGGCTTCCGCATCCTGGTCCGCGACTCCCCCATCCCCCAGTCGACGGGGTCCTTCGCGTCGCTGATCTCGGACATCGCCACCCAGGTGGAGGACATCCTGGGCCGCGAGTTCAAGAGCCGCGGCTTCGACTCGAAGCTGGCGCCCCTGTACGCCCAGGCCCTGGTCGGCATGGTCGCGCTGACGGGCCAGTGGTGGCTGGACGTCCGCAAGCCGCGCAAGGCGGAGGTGGCCGCGCACCTGGTGAATCTGGCGTGGCACGGGCTGGACGGCCTGGAGCCGAAGCCGCGGTTGATAGGGCATCGCAAGGCCTAGAGCGCGAGGCCTGGATCCCAAGGCCTGGATCGCGCTCCCGGCTCGGCTCCGGGCCCGCGCGAGAGCGACGAAAAGCCCCCGGGAGCTGAGCCTCCCGGGGGCTTTGTCACGTGCGGACGAGCGGCTCCAGGAATTCGAGGCGGTTGCCGACGGGGTCCTCGGAGAAGAATCGCCGGTGGCCGGGCAGGTCCTCGTCCCAGGTCACGGGGGCGCCCGCGGCCGCGATCCGCTCGGCGTACGCGTCGATGCCCGTGACGCGCAGTCCGGGGTGGGCCTTCTTCGCCGGACGGAAGGAGGCCTCGATCCCGAGGTGCAGGTGGACGTCCCCCGCCCGGAACCAGCAGCCTCCGCGGGCGGCGAGGACGGGCGGCTTGGGGATCTCGGTCATGCCGAGCGCGTCGACGTAGTACGCGCGCAGGCGGTCCTCGGAGCCCGGCGGGGCGGCGAGCTGGACATGGTCGAGGGCGGCGAGCATCAGGCCTCCTTCCGGGCGACGGCGAACAGTCGGCGAAACGGCAGCACCGTGCCGTACGGCCGCGCCGGGTAGGCGTCGCGCAGCAGGTCCCGGTAGGCGGCGACGAAGGCGTCCAGGGCCTCGGGATCGTCCGCGAGGGCGGTGAGCACGGGCCGCAGCGCGGTCCCCTTCGCCCAGTCGAGCACCGGGTCCGGCCCGGTCAGCAGCTGCATGTACGTCGTCTCCCAGACGTCCGTCCGGCAGCCGAGGGACTCCAGGCGGTCCAGGTAGACGAGCGGGTCGTGGACCGAGTCCGTGCGGCGCGGGGTGTCGCCGAGCAGGCCCTTCCAGCGCGGGGAGGCGACGAGTTCGCGCAGCAGGACGTGCAGCGGGGCGTCGGTGTTGTTGGGCATCTGGAAGGCGAGGGTGCCACCGGGCGCGAGCGCGTCGAGCCAGCCGGGGAACGACTCCAGGTGTCCTGGCACCCACTGGAACGCGGCGTTCGAGGTGATCAGGTCGTACGTCTCGGTGGGCGCCCAGTCGGTGAGGTCCGCGTGGGCGAAGTCGAGCCGTCCGCCGCCGGCCGTGGGACCGGCGTGCTCCTCGGTCCTGGCGAGCATCTCGGCGGAGTTGTCGTAGCCGGTGATGCGGGCGGTGGGCCAGCGGTCGGCGAGCTGGACTGTGACGTTGCCGGGGCCGCAGCCGAGGTCGGCGATGCGGGCGGGCTCGCCGGGGAGTTCCGGGACCTGGGCGAGGAGGTCGGCGAAGGGGCGGGCTCGGTGCCGGGAGTGGCGCAGATACTGGCCCGGGTCCCAGCTGGGGGTGGTGGCGGCAGTCATGGGTGGCCTCCTCGAAAGTCGCCGGAGAGGTCGCGGACCGCGGAGTGGGACAGCGGTGGCCGGACCGTTCTGGGTCTCCAGCCTCACAGAAAAAATATCTCGACGTCAAGAAACTCTCCATCAAGAAACTCGATTTAAAGAGACTCCATCTCAAGAGACTTCATGTCGACACAACCACTACACTGATCGTCATGGAGGACGAGGTCGATCGGCTGGTCGCTGCGTGGCGCCGGGAGCGCCCGGACCTCGACGTGGAACCGCTCGAGGTGCTGAGCCGGGTGAGCAGGCTGGCCCGGCATCTGGACCGTGCGCGTCGGCTGGCGTTCGCCGAGCACAGCCTGGAGCCATGGGAGTTCGACGTCCTGACGGCCCTGCGGCGCGCGGGATCCCCCTACCAGCTCTCCCCCGGACAGCTGCTCACCCAGACGCTCGTCACCTCGGGCACGATGACGAACCGCATCGACCGTCTGACGAAGAAGGGTCTGGTGGAACGCCTCCCGGACCCGAGCGACCGCAGGGGCGTGCTCGTACGCCTCACGGACGAGGGCTGCGACCGCGCCGACCAGGCGCTGGCCGGTCTGCTCGACCAGGAGCGGGCGATCCTCGCCGAGCTGAGCCGGGCACAGCGCGGTGAACTGGCCGGGCTGCTACGCCAGTTGACCGCCCCGTTCGACAACATCCCCGGATAGGTCCACGGGTCCGACCCCGGCGCGCCTGGCCAGTGCCACGGCGGCGAGGGTGGAGTGCACACCGAGCTTCCCGAGAACGTTCTGCATATGCGTGCGGACGGTGTGGGGTGACAGGAACAGCCGCTCCGCCACCGCCTTGCGCCCCAGCCCGGCGACCATGCACCGCAGCACTTCGCGCTCCCGGGGCGTCAGCGACTCGACGAGCCGCTCGCTCTCGGTCCGGTGCTTGCGCGCCGCGGTGAGCTCCCGGAGCACCCCGGTGAGCAGCGCCGGCGGCAGATGGGTCTCGTCGCGCAGCACACCCCGTATGACGGTGAGCAGCCGCGACAGCGAACAGTCCTTGGCGACCCACCCGGAGGCCCCGGCCTGCAGGGCGAGCGCGGCCCGGCGCGGATCGTCCTTCTCGGCCAGCACGACGATCCGTACGCTCGGCTGCCCGGAGCGCACCCCGGCGACGAGCGAGATGCCGTCCACCAGACCGTCCTCGTTGCTCTCCTGGACGGGCACCGCCGGACGCATGCCGGGCAGATTGCCGCCCAGGTCCGCGTCGACGAGCAGCACGTCGAAGCGGCGGCCCTCGGCCGCCGCGCGCTCGAGGCAGCGCAGCGCGGCGGGACCGCTGCCCGCGGCGGACACGTCGACGTCGGGCTCGGCCGCGAGAGCGGCGGCGAGCGACTCGGCGAAGATGCGATGGTCGTCGACGACCAGTACTCGGATGCGAACCACAGAAACCCCCACTGTCGGGGGACGGTCCGTACGGGTACGGCGCCCGAAGCGATTCCGAGCCCGCTTGCGACCCGAAACCGAGGTGCCGCAGCCGCACGGCCGCCGCCGTGCTGGAAGTGCTACCCCCACTTCGGGCGTCGTACCCGACTGTCTCGCCCCCTGATCAGCACCGGCCCCCACCGGCACTGTTCATCAGGGTACGGCCGGGGGCGAGGAGCGGAAGGCAATTTGCAGAACTGGTTGGCCGGCCCGTTTATGGTGAGCCGTATGTTTCGTATCGAGACAGGAGACGACAAAGACCGTCGGGATCTGCTCCGCAGACAACTGCTGGACACGAACACGGCGGCGTCCCCGGTGCTGCGCGCGCTGCGCGGAACCCCGGGCGAACGTGAACTCCCGCTCCACATCTGGGTCCTTGACGAGGACGGCGCGCTGGCCGGCGGTCTGGTGGGCCACACCTGGACGACCTGGCTCCACATCACCTACCTGTGGGTCGACGCCCGCCACCGCGGCGCGGGCCTGGGCACCCGTCTCCTCACCGAGGCCGAACGCGCCGCCACCGAACGCGGCTGCACCGCCGCCCGCTTGGAGACCTGGGACTTCCAGGCCCCGGACTTCTACCGCAAGCACGGCTACGAGGTGGTGTGCGTGATCCCCGACTACCCGCCGGGAATCACGGAGTACACCATGACGAAACGGATTTCAGCCCCTCCGGCCGTTGAGAGTCGCAGCCCCTCCGGCGTTTGAGGAGCGGGGATTCGGGGGGCGGAGCCCCTGAGTACGGGACGGGAAGGGGCGGAGGGGGCGAAGAAACCGGGGGTCAGCCGATGCGCCGGGCCCCCGCCGAAGGAACGGCCGGGAACACCCGGGGGGCAGTGAAGCCCGCCGCGGCGAAGGCCTCCGAGACAGCCTTGGTGACGCTGTCCACGTCGGTGGACTCCACCAGCACGACGGCGGAGCCCCCGAAGCCCCCGCCCGTCATACGGGCCCCCAGCGCACCGGCGGCGTTCGCCGTGGAGACCGCGAGGTCCAGCTCGGCGCACGAGATCCGCAGATCGTCGCGCAGCGAGGCGTGACCGTCCGTCAGGATCGGCCCGATCGCCCGGACGTCGCCCGCGTCCAGCAGGCCGATGACCCGGTCCACCCGGTGGTCGTCGGAGACGACGTGGCGGACGTAGCGGCGGACGCGCTCGTCGGAGAGGCGGGCGAGAGCCCCGTCCAGGTCGTCGTACGCGACGTCGCGCAGATGGGACACGCCCAGCCGCCGCGCCCCCTCCTCGCAGCCCGCGCGCCGCTCGGCGTACGCCCCGTCCCCGAGCGCGTGCTTCACCCGGGTGTCGACGACGAGGAGTTCGAGGCCCTGGGAGGCGAGGTCGAAGGGGATCTGGCGGATCGACAGGTCACGGCAGTCGAGGTGCAGGGCGTGGCCCTCGGTGCAGCACGCCGACGCCGTCTGGTCCATGACCCCGCACGGCACGCCGACGAAGTCGTTCTCGGCGCGCTGCGCGAGGAGTGCCAGCTCGGGGCGGCCGAGCCCGAGTTCGTACAGGTCGTCGAGGGCGAGGGCCGTGACGACCTCCAGGGCCGCCGAGGAGGACAGCCCCGCGCCGGTGGGGACCGTGGAGGCCAGATGGATGTCAGCGCCGCCGACGGCGTGGCCCGCCTCGCGCAGCGCCCACACCACACCCGCCGGATACGCGGCCCAGCCGGTGTCCGACCGGGGCACCAGCTCGTCGACGCGCAGCTCGACGACCGGGCCGTCGATGTCCGCCGAGTGCAGCCGCAGCACCCCGTCGGACCGGCGGGACACCGCCGCGACCGCTGTGTGCGGCAGCGCGAGCGGCATCACGAACCCTTCGTTGAAGTCCGTGTACTCGCCGATCAGGTTGACCCGGCCCGGTGCCGCCCAGACGCCCTCGGGCGCGGCACCGTACAGCTCCTCGAAGCCCTCACGTACCCCCACCTGCTCCACTGCTACCCCTTCGCTACGTTCTGTGCGAACTCCCACGCGTCCGCGACGATGCCCGCGAGATCCGCGCGGGACGGGTTCCAGCCGAGCCGCTCCCGGGCGGTCTCCGCCGAGGCGACCAGGACCGCCGGGTCGCCGCCGCGGCGCGGTGCCACGACCTCGGGGATCGGGTGCCCGGTCACCTGGCGCACGGTCTCGATGACCTCGCGGACGGAGAAGCCGTTGCCGTTGCCGAGGTTGCAGATGAGGTGCTCACCGGGGGTGGCGGCCTCGACCGCGAGCAGGTGCGCCTCGGCAAGGTCCGCGACGTGGATGTAGTCGCGGACGCAGGTGCCGTCCGGCGTCGGGTAGTCGTCGCCGTAGACGGAGATCGCGTCGCGGCGGCCCTGCGCGACCTGAAGGACCAGCGGGATGAGGTGCGACTCGGGGTCGTGCCGCTCGCCGCTGTCGCCGTAGGCGCCCGCCACGTTGAAGTACCGCAGGGAGACGGCGCCGAGTCCGTGGGCGGCGGCCTCGCCGGTGATCATGTGGTCGACGGCGAGCTTGGAGGCGCCGTAGGGGTTGGTGGGCCGGGTCGGCGCGGACTCGACGATCGGGGTGGTCTTGGGCTCGCCGTAGGTCGCGGCCGTGGAGGAGAAGACCAGCTTGCGCACGCCCGCCTCGCGCATCGCGGCGAGCAGCGCCATGGTGCCGCCGACGTTGTTGTCCCAGTACTTCTCGGGCTTCACCACGGACTCGCCGACCTGCGAGAACGCGGCGAAGTGGAGGACGGCGTCGTAGGAGGGGTCCAGCCACTTGGCGGCGTCGCGGATGTCGCCCTCGATGAACGCGGCACCGGCGGGCACGCCCTCGCGGAATCCCGTCGAGAGGTTGTCGAGGACGGTGACCTCGTGGCCGGCCTCGATCAGGTGGCGCGCGACCACGCTGCCCACATAGCCGGCTCCACCCGTGACCAGATACTTCCCACTCATGAACTCGCTACCTCTCGCAGTCGCTGAGCCGCGGATTCCGGCGGCACGTCGTTGATGAACACGTTCATGCCGGACTCGGAACCCGCGAGGAACTTCAGCTTGCCGGAAGTGCGGCGAATGGTGAAAAGCTCGAGGTGGAGCGCGAAGTCGTCCCTGTTGACGCCTTCGAACTCCTCCAGCGGGCCGAAGGGAGCCTGGTGCCACGCCGCGATGTACGGCGTCGGCGGCTCGCCCGTCCCTTCCTTCCCACCGTCCGGTCCGTCGAAGATCCGGTCGAAGCGCCTCAAGAGTTCCAGATAGACCTGGGGGAACTCTGTGCGCGCGTCCTCGTCGAGGCCGAGCAGGTCCGGCACCCGGCGGCGCGGGTAGAGGTGGACCTCGTACGGCCAGTGGGCGGCGTACGGGACGAAGGCGACCCAGTGCTCGCTCGACAGGACGATCCGTGAGCCGTCCGCCAGCTCCCGTGCGAGGACCTCGTCGAACAGGTTCTCGCCGCCGGTCGCCTCCTTGTGCGCGGCGAGCGAGCGCAGCATCAGTGCGGTACGGGGGGTGGTGAAGGGGTAGCCGTAGATCTGCCCGTGCGGGTGACCGAGTGTCACACCGATCTCGGCGCCACGGTTCTCGAAGCAGAAGACCTGTTCGACGGAGGGCAGATGCGACAGTTCGGCGGTCCGGTCCGTCCACGCCTCCAGGACGAGACCGGCCTGCGCCTCCGTCAGATCCGCGAAGGACGCGTCGTGGTCGGAGGTGAAACAGACGACCTCGCAGCGGCCGGAGTCGCCGGCCAGCGAGGGGAAGCGATTCTCGAACACGACGACGTCGTACGAGGAGTCGGGGATCTCGCTCAGCCGGTCGCCGGAGGACGGGCACAGCGGGCACTCGTTCGCCGGGGGGTGGTAGATGCGCCCCTGGCGGTGCGAGGCGATCGCCACCGAATCGCCGAGCAGCGGGTCGCGGCGTACCTCCGAGGTGGTGACGGTCGGATCGAGCGGGCGCCGGTCCACCGCGTCGCGCACCTGGTCGTCGCCCGCGTCGTAATAGATGAGCTCACGACCGTCGGCGAGCCGGGTCGAGGTCTTCTTCACAGTCGGACTCCCCATCAACACCCGATCAAACCTTCAAACATAACCGAACACAACAAACCACAAGCCACCACCACAGTCAACGTCACAATCAAACAAGGGACACCGCTCGAAGGGGGCATTTCCTCCACGCGGAGACATAGGTTCCGGTCCGACAGGTTCACGCGACGAAGCGAGTTCTGATGCAGTCCCCCACATATCCGCCCCAACCGGGCACCCTGCTCGCCGCCGAGCTGCGACTCCCCACGAACGCACTCGACTACACAATCCTCGGCATCTACTTCGTGGTCGTCCTGGGCATCGGCTTCGCGGCCCGCCGCTCGGTGAGGACGAGCCTCGACTTCTTCCTGTCCGGGCGCTCACTGCCCGCCTGGATCACCGGTCTGGCCTTCATCTCGGCCAACCTGGGCGCCACCGAGATCCTCGGCATGGCCGCCAACAGCGCCCAGTACGGCGTCTACACCGTGCACTGGTACTGGATCGGCGCCATCCCGGCGATGGTCTTCCTGGGCCTGGTGATGATGCCGTTCTACTACGGCTCCAAGGTCCGCTCGGTGCCCGAGTTCCTGCTGCTGCGCTTCGACAAATGGGCGCACCTGCTGAGTTCGATCCTGTTCGCCTTCGCCGCCGTCCTCATCGCCGGCGTCAACCTCTACTCGCTCGCGATCGTCGTCGAGGCACTGCTCGGCTGGCCGCAGTGGGTGGCGATCGTGGTCGCCGGCTTCTTCGTCCTCGCGTACATCACCCTCGGCGGCCTCTCCTCCGCGATCTACAACGAGGTGCTCCAGTTCTTCGTGATCCTCGCGGCGCTGATCCCGATCGCCGTGCTCGGCCTGAACCGGGTGGGCGGCTGGAACGGTCTGACCGACTCCCTCGACAAGACCCACGGCGCCGACTTCACGACGGCCTGGGACGGTACGGGCATCGGCAGCGACAACCCGCTCGGCGCCAACTGGCTGACCATCGTGCTCGGTCTCGGCTTCGTGCTGTCCTTCGGCTACTGGACGACGAACTTCGCCGAGGTGCAGCGCGCGCTGTCGGCCAAGAACCTCTCCGCGGCCCAGCGCACCCCGCTCATCGCGGCCTACCCGAAGATCTTCATCGTCTTCCTGGTGATGATCCCGGGGCTGGTCGCGGCCGTCCTGGTCCCGAAGATCGGGACGAGCGGCTCGGATCTCCAGTACAACGACGCGATCCCGTATCTCATGCAGGAGTTGCTGCCGAACGGTGTCCTCGGCATCGCGGTGACCGGTCTGCTGGCCGCCTTCATGGCGGGCATGGCGGCCAACGTCTCGTCCTTCAACACGGTCTTCACGTCGGACATCTGGAGGAGGTACGTGGTGACGGACCGCGAGGACTCCTATTACGTCCGCTTCGGCCGTCTGATCACGGTCGTCGGCGTCCTGGCGTCGATCGGCACGGCCTTCCTGGCCTCGTCCTTCTCCAACATCATGAGCTACCTCCAGACGCTCTTCTCCTTCTTCAACGTGCCGATGTTCGCAGTCTTCATCGTCGGCATGTTCTGGAAGCGGGCGTCGGTGAAATCGGGCTTCTGGGGGCTGCTGGCCGGCACGACGGCCGCGATGGTGAACTACTTCGTCCTCTACAAGCAGGACATCGTCGGCTTCCCCTCCGACCAGGGCGCCAACTTCGTCTCCGCGATCGTCGCCTTCGTGGCCGGTGGCGTGGTGATGGTGGGGGTCTCGCTCTTCACCGCTCCGAAGCCCGCGGAGGAGCTGCGGGGCCTGGTCTACGGCACGGTGTCCCCCGGTATGGCCGAGCCGCCGGCCCCCGGCGACGACGCCTGGTACCGCAGGCCCGCCCTGCTGGGCTGGGGCGCGCTGATCCTGGCGGCCGCCTGCTACATCCCGTTCTCGATCTCGTTCTGACGAGTTGCGACCGGCTGCGACGAGGGAGAATCAAGAAACCATGTCCGACTATTCGGAAAGCGACGCGCAGCGCGAGGTCTCGGACCTTGAGAAGAAGTCCACGACCGCTGCTCGGCTGTTCGACATCCGCCGCATCATCGGCGGCCTGTTCGTGATCTACGGCGTCATCGTCACCATCGCCGGCATCACGGTCTCCGACGCCGACCTCGCCAAGGCGGGCGGCATCAACATCAACCTCTGGACCGGCCTCGGCATGCTCGCCCTCGGCCTGTTCTTCCTGACCTGGCTGTGGCTGCGGCCGTTGCCGGTGACGGAGCCACCGGCCGAGGAACACCCTCCGCCGACGGCGGAGTAACACCCATGCAGGGGGCCGGGGTTCGCTGTGGGGACTCCGGCCCTTGGCAGCCATCGGACTACTCGGGCCGCTCGGGGGTGAACAGGTGGGCCGGGTCGGTCACGTGGACGGCCCGCTCCGACCATGCTTTGAGCTGCTCCAGGCTTCTCCGGCGGCGGTGAAGGGAACGACTGCGTCGAGCTCGCCGCCACCCCTCGCGCCATCCACCTCCGCGAGAGCGACGCCCCCGCGACCCGTCTCTCGACCGCCCCCGGCCCCCTCGCCCAACTCCTCCACCGCATAAAGTCCGGCGGACTCGGCGCACCCGAGGTCTGAGCGACGGAGTCACGGCTGATCACGCCTCCGGTGGCAGCCGGGTCGCCACGCATCCGATCTGCGCGGAGAATGGGTACCCGGCGAGGTGGCGACGATGCCGACATGGCGATTGCGGGACTTCCGCGACGACGATCTCGACCGTGCCATCCAGATCTGGGACCAGGACCGGCAGCGGGACGATTCGCCTCCCGTGTTCCCCGTGTCCGAGGTCATGGCCGCGGCCCGGACCGGCGGGTCCGCGGTGGTCGCGGTCGTCGGCGACGACCTGGTGGGCATGGCCGTGGCGCAGGCCCAGGGCGACCGGGCCTGGATCACGCTGGTGGCGCTCGCGGGGAACTGGCGCAGCCGTGGGATCGGGAGCGCCCTGATCGCCGAGCTGGAGCGGCGGCTGCGCGCGCAGGGGATACGCCGGATCGGCGCGCTGCTCGCCCCGGAGGCCACCGGCACCGCGGCCCTGGAGAACTCCGGCTACCGGACCCGCGAGGGTCTGGTCTTCTACGAGAAGGTCGAGCATCTCGGCGCGGGCGACGCCGGTCTCCTCGCGGAACTCGGCGGGCGGGTCCAGCCACCGGGACTCTGGGGTTCCCTCGCCGGGATGGAGCGTGAGAAGGAAGCCATCGAGCGGCGGATCGTGCTGCCGCTGGCCGAGCCCGCGCTGGCCGACCGGTACGGGGTGAGGCCGCCCAAGGCGGTCATCCTCTTCGGCCCGCCGGGCACCGGCAAGACCAGCTTCGCCAGGGCCGTCGCCTCACGGCTGGAGTGGCCGTTCGTGGAACTCTTCCCCTCCAGGCTCGCCGCGGGGGACGGGAGTCTGGCCACCTCGCTGCGGGAGACGTTCACCGATCTGGCCGGGCTGGAGACCGTTCTCCTGTTCATCGACGAAGTCGAGGAGATCGCCGGCGTACGGTCCGGCACGGCCGTCGACCCGGGCCACGGAGTCACCAACGAACTGCTCAAGCTGATCCCCGGCTTCCGCGATCACGACGACCGTCTGCTGATCTGCGCCACCAACTCCGTGCGCTCCCTCGATCCGGCGTTCCTGCGCCCCGGCCGGTTCGACTACGTCATCCCGGTCGGTCCCCCCGATCCGGCCGCCAGGGAAGCGATCTGGCGGCGCTATCTCGGCCCCGCCGCCGACGGGGTCGAACTGCGTCGGCTGGTGGCGGCCAGCGAGATGTTCACCCCCGCCGACATCGAGTTCGCCGCGCTCAAGGGCTCCCAGGCCGCCTTCGAACGCGAAGTCACCGACCGCCGGGGCGCACCGGCCGACACCGAGGACTACCTCACCGCCATCGCCGACACCCGTCCCTCCCTCACCGCCCAGGCGCTCACCGAGTTCAGGGAGGACATCGAGCACCACGTCCGCATGTGATGCCTGGCTCTCCCCACCCGGAGGGGGGAAGCTGACTTCATGACCGACAAACCGACCGTCAGCGTCCTCGGCACCGGAATCATGGGGGCCGGTATGGCCCGCAACCTCGCCCGCGCCGGACACGACGTCCGCGTCTGGAATCGCAGCCGCGCCAAGGCCGAGCCGCTGGCCAACGACGGTGTGCGCATCGCGGACACCCCGGAAGAGGCCGTGCGGGGCGCCGATGTCGTCCTGACCATGCTGTACGACGGGCCGGCCGTCCTCGACGTCATGCGCCGGGCGGCACCCGGGCTGCACGCCGGGGCCGTCTGGGCGCAGTGCACGACCGCCGGGACCGAGACACTCGGCGAGCTCGCCGAGTTCGCCGGCGCGCACGGGCTCGTCTTCTTCGACGCGCCCGTCCTCGGAACGCGCGCACCCGCCGAGTCCGGACAGCTGACGGTGCTCGCCGCCGGCCCGAGCGCGGCCCGGGACACCGTGACGCCCGTCTTCGACGCCGTCGGCGCCCGTACCGTGTGGACCGGCGAGGACGGCTCGACGGGCAGCGCCACCCGGCTCAAGCTCGTCGCCAACAGCTGGGTCCTCGCCGCCACCGCCGCGACCGGCGAGGCACTCGCCCTGGCCAAGGGCCTCGGCGTGGACCCGCAGGACTTCTTCGACCTCATCGTCGGCGGCCCGCTCGACATGGGCTATCTGCACGCGAAGGCCGCCCTCATCCTGGAGGACCGGCTGTCCCCGGCGAGCTTCGCCGTCACCACCGCCGAGAAGGACGCCCGCCTGATCGTGCGGGCGGGGCAGCGGCACGGCGTGCGTCTGGACGTCGCCGAGGCCACCGCCGACCGCCTCGGCCGCGCGGGCGCCCTCGGCCACGGGGACGAGGACATGGCCGCCGCGTACTTCGCGAGCTTCGAGGAGGGCAAGCCCCCCTCGTAGCCCCTGTGGATCTCGTAGAGTCCCGTACGCCTCAGAGGGAGTTGTCCGTATCCCCGAGCGGTGTCGGGACCGGGCCCGCCCGGTCCAGCAGTCCCGTGCGGGCCGCGAGAGCCGCCGCTTCGAGGCGGGAGCCCACGCCCAGTTTCATCAGGACCCGCTGGACATGGGTGCGGGCCGTGGACGGGGCGATGCCCATGCCCGCCGCGACGAGCCGGGTGTCCTCCCCGTCGGCGACCCGCACCAGGACCTCCACCTCGCGGGGTGTGAGCATCTGGAGCAGTCGCTGGCCCTCGTCGTCGGGCTGGGCGGCGGGGTTGAGCAGTTCACTGAAGGCGCCCTGGAGCAGTTGCGGGGCCACCGCCGCCTCGCCCGCCCTCGCCTTCATGATCGCGCGCTCGACGCCCTCTATGCGTTCGTCATGGCGTACATATCCGGAGGCGCCGGCGGCGAACGCGGCGGCGATCCCGCGCGGGTTCGGTACCGGGCCGAGCACCAGGACCGCCACCTGGGGGCGCTCCCGCTTGATCCGCACCACCGGGTCGAAGATCCCCGGCTCGTCAGGTGTCGCCGTACCGATCAGGCACACCTCGGGTGCCCGTGTGATCACCAGCTCCGCCGCCCCCGCGGCGGGCGCGGCCGCGGCGAGCACCCGGTGCCCGCGCAGCTTCAATGCCGAGGCCAACGCCTCGGCGAGCAGTCGGTGGTCGTCGACCACCATGAGCCGCACTCCCATCAGGCAACCCCCCAGTCCCCCCAAGCATCCCCACTGGTTCCCCGTGGATTAGGAGCCCCCCGGCTCTCCATCCCCCGGAAGCTACACGCTTGTTCGACGTTGCGCTTCCCCTACTGGAGAGAAGTGCCCAGGAATATCGAAATCCCTCCCAATAGGGAGTGATGAGGGGTACGCGTGCGGCCCCGCCCCTGAGCAGGGACGGGGCCGCACGCGATGTTCCGGCCCGAACGAATTCAACCGGAGAACGATCACCGCGTTCTTACGAAGATGATCGCCCTACTTCGTTCCGAAGGCGATCGCCAGGTACGCCTTGTCGTCCGCGGAGGTCGGCTTGTCCGCGTAGACCTGGGACATGTACAGCCTGCCGTCGCGGTAGAGGATCTCGGCGTACTCCGGGAGCATGCTCGACTCCGCGTCACGCGTCGACTGCGTCGCCGGGTTCTCCATGAGCACGGTCTCCTTGAAGGAGGTCCCGTCGACCGTGACGATCTGCCCGCCCTTGTCGTACGGCGGCCGCTTGTACGCGAGGAGGTTGGTGCCGTCCATGCGCAGCGGGGTGATGGTGTAGCCGTCGCCCGCGTCCGCGCGCTGGCCGGTCTGCTTCCCGGTGGCCAGGTCGAAGGCGACGATCTCGTTGGTCCGGCTGTAGTCGCCGGTGCCGTCGTGCTCCTCCGTCGGGATGTACAGCTTGTCGTTGCCGACGGCGAGCGACGAGCAGTACTCGATCCTGGTGATGCCGTCGCAGTGGGCCGCGTACGTCTTGCCGGGCGCCGAGATCTTCGACCGCAGCTTGCCGGTCTTGTTGTCGATGGAGAAGAAGTCCGAGATGCCGCTGCCGTCACCGGCGGAGTCGCCGACGTCGGCGGCCACCACCAGCGGGTCGGTGGAGACGACGCTGGCGTACTCGATGCCGGGCGACATCTTGTACTCGGAGATCACCTTCCCGGACGTCGGGTCGATGGTCTGGATGTGCAGCTGGCGCGTGCTGCCGTACTCGCCGCACTTGCGGACCGCGACGAGCTTGTCGCCGCCGCCGTAGCCGGAGTCGTAGCAGTTGTCGCCCGACTTCGGCGCCCACAGCGGCTTGCCGGTGGAGATGTCGAACGCGCCGCCACCGCTGGTGCTGCCCGCGGCGACGGTGTTCCCGCTGACCGTCACGTTGTCGAGGTTGATCGGTTCGTCGGCGGACTTGATCGTCCGGGTCCACAGCTTCTTGCCGGCGTCGAGGTCGATCGCGGCGAGCTGGCTGCACCCGTGCGAGGGGTTCGCCTTGGTGGGCATGGCCGGCTCGTAGATGATCGCCGTGCGGTCGGCGTCCGTGCTGTGCCGGCTGGCCTGGCACACCGGGCCGGGGAGCTTGATCGTCCAGGTCTTGGCGCCCGAATCCGGGTCGTAGCCGTTGATCTCGGCGTTGCCGGTCTTGGCGTACACCTTGTCGGTGAGCCATGAGCCGACCGTGGTCACGCTCGTGATGTCCTTGGCCACGGCCGGCGCGGGGATCTGGAACAGCAGCGTGGAGCCGGTGTCGGCCGGCACCTTCTCCTTGCCGTTGGAACCGGTGGTGCCACCGCCCTTGCTGGCACCGCCCTTGCCGCCGGTGCCGCCGCTCGACCCCGCGGAGTTGTTCTTGTCGTCCTTGCCCTTGGAGTGCTGGGAGTACAGGACGCCGACGCCGACGATCAGCGCCACGGCCACCACGGCCGCCACGATGATGAGCACCTGACTGTTGAGCTTCCGCCCGCCGCCGCCTCCTTGCGGAGCCTGCGGCTGCATCGGCATGGTCTGCGGCTGCGGGTAGCCGTAGGGGCTCGGCTGGCCCGGGGCACCGTACGGGGGCTGGGGCTGGCCCGGATAGCCGTAGCCCGGCTGGGCCGGGGGCTGGGGCTGGCCCGGATAGCCGTAGCCCGGCTGGGCCGGGGGCTGGGGCTGGCCCGGATAGCCGTAGCCCGGCTGGGCCGGGGGTGGCGTCTGCGGGTAGCCGTACGGCTGCTGCGGCGGGGCCGCGGGCGGAGCCGTCTGCGGGGACGACGGCGGGGGCGTCTGCGGATAGCCGTAGCCGGGGCCCGGGGCGGGCGACGGAGGCGTAGGCGCGCCGAAACCGCCCGCGTTGGGGTCTCCCCTGCTCGAACTCTGTTGAGAGCTCGGGGAAGGCTCCTGCGGGGCGCCGAAGCCCGCCGGGGGCGGGTCCTGCGGAGGCGGGTCCTGCGGTGCGCCGAAGCCCGGCGGGGGCTCGTTCGGCGGTGGCGGGGGCGGCTGGCTCATGACGTGAGTACCTCTGAAGACGAAGGGAAGGCGGGCCTGTGCGCGTGCGGAGCACTACGGAACTGGGGTTGGGCGTCGGTCACTTGCCGTAGGCCAGCATCAGCTTCTCCTTCGCCTGGTCATTGCCCGTCAGCCGGGTGGTGGAGATGTAGAAGCGTCCGTCCACGTAGTCGACGGCCTTCGAGTAGAAGCCGGTCTCGATGTTCGCGGTGCCCTGCGGGTTCTGGAGCAGCTTGGTGAGGGGGTGACTGCCGCCGGTCGTCGGAACCGACACGATGCGGCCGCCGCCGTCGTACGACGCCTCGACGTAGGCGATGAGATGGGTGCCGTCCGTCCTCATCGGCATCATCGCCGCGTCCGCCGGGGACTTGACGCGCCACTTCTCCTTGCCGGTCGCCAGGCTGAACGCGACGACCTCATTGGGGCCGCTCTTCGCCTGGGTCGGCAGATAGAGCGTGTCGGCGTCGGCGACGGCGCCGAAACAGCCGGTCAGGTCGCGGTTGAGGATCGCGAAGCCGCACTCGGGCGCGAAGCCGTTGTCGCTCTTGAGCTGCGAGCGCAGGTCGCCGTTGTCCTTCAGCACGGTGATGTTCACCGTCTTCTTCGCGTCGTTGGTCATGTAGAGCACGACAGGGTCCACGGAATAGGCGCGCTCGACCCGCCAGCCCTTGGGGATCTTCGTCGTCCACCTGGCTTTGCCGGTGGCCGGGTCCAGTTCCTGCACCTCGTCGTGCTCGGTGTCGCTGCCGACCCCGCAGGACGAGACGGCGAGCAGCTTGGAGCCGCCCGCGAATCCCGCCGGGTAGCAGCCGGCGCCGTACTTCTCCTTGTCCCACAGCTTCTTGCCGCTGGAGACGTCGTACGCCGTTCCCGACATCGAGCGGCCGACCGTCAACGTGTGGCCGGTGATGGACATTTCGACCGAGAGCGTGCTGTCGAAGAGGGTGCCGTCCGCGACCTTCCCGCTCCAGCCCTTCGCGCCGGTGTTCAGGTCGATCTGCTGGAGCTGGTTGCACTTGGCGCTGCCGGCGGTGCCGCTCATGTAGGCGATGACGACCTTGTCGTCGGCCGTCTTCTGCGGGGTGACCGCGCAGATCTTCTGCGGGAACGTCAGCGCGGGCCAAGCGGGCTTGCCGTCCCCGACGTTGAAGGCGAAGAGCTGCTTGTACGCGGCCTTCACCGCCGCCTTGCCGGTGATCCACATCCCGGGGGCGTCGGCGCCCGAACCGGGCGCGTCGGGTGCCGACTTGTACCAGAGCACCTTCGCCTCGCCCGCCTTGCGGTCCGCGTTCAGGTTCTCCTCGTCCTGGCCGCCGTCACCGCTGCCGTCACCGGGGTTGACCGGATCGTCCGACGCGGACGCGGTCGGAGTGTGGCTCGGGCTCTGCTGTGCGACGGGCTTCTTCCCGTCGTCGCCACCGCCGGTGACGGCCCATACGGTGCCACCGACGACGAGCAGCCCGGCCACCGCGGCGGCGACGACGAGCGCGGGCCTGCCCTTGAACGGGTTCTTCGAGCCCCCGCCCGGACCGCCGGGCGGCGGGGTGCCGGGCGCGCCCGGGTACGGCGCCTGGGGCGGATACCCGTACCCCGGCTGCGGCTGCTGCCCGTATCCGTAAGGTCCGGACTGGCCGTACGGGCCCGGCTGCTGGGGCTGGCCGTACGGACCCGGCTGGGCGTAGGGGCCGGGCTGCTGGGGGTATCCGTAGCCGGGCTGCGGGGCCCCGGCGGGCGGCGCGTACTGAGGCGCGGGCGCCTGGGGCGGCTGCGCGGGAGGTGGGGGCGCACCCTGGGGTGCGGGGGGCGTGTTGGGGGGCGCGCCCTGCGAACGCGGGTCCTGCGGATTGCCCGACGGCGCACTGTGCGGCGGGCCCTGCGGTTCGCCCTGGGGCGCACCGAAACCGCCCTGCGACCGGGGGTCCGGCTGCGCGTCGGCAGCACTCGTCGGCGGCTTGTCCTGCGGTGCTCCGAAACCGCCCTGCGGCGGCTGACTCGGCGGCTGACTCATCAGCGCTTCCCCCTCTTCACTGATGTGGCGCTCCACCGGCGGCGCTGGATTCGCGCCTCGTCCGGTGGTTCTCAGACTGTTCTCAGACCGCTCTTTCTATCACTTTGGGGGGCGCGGGCAGGGGGCCGGTGCGCGCCCTGTTCCCAAGGGAGGACCGGGCTGTGATGTCGTCGTTACGCGCCTTCACGTGCCCGCACGCCGGGCGCGCAACGCGAGTTCAGCGCCGTGAGGGGTGGTGTGGCGAGGGGCGAGGGGCGCCGCGGCGAGGGGCGCATACGGCAACTCGGGGGCGCCTGACGGGAATTACGCGCCCTTCGGCGGGCTGCGCACGCCGCATGGGCGCGCCCGCTCGCGGCGCCTTGCGCCCCAGGAGACACCGCGAGCTCGACGAGGGACGTGTGCCCCTCCGTGTCATGCGTCTTCCGCCAGCTCCAGCCAGCGCATTTCGAGTTCCTCGCGCTCCCCCGCCAGATCGCGCAACTCGGAGTCGAGTTGGGCGACCTTCCCGAAGTCGGTGGCGTTGTCGGCGATTTGCGCGTGCAGCTTGCTCTCCTTCTCGGAGATCTTGTCCAACTGGCGCTCGATCTTCTGAAGTTCCTTCTTGGCGGCACGGGTGTCGGCGGCGGAAGCAGCCTTGACCGGGGCGGGAGCGGCGGCGAGCACGGCGGCCGCGGCCACCTCCTCCATCTTCTTGCGCCGCTCCAGGTACTCGTCGATACCGCGCGGGAGCATCCGCAGGGTGGCGTCACCGAGGAGCGCGAACACGTTGTCCGTGGTGCGCTCGATGAAGAAGCGGTCGTGGGAGATCACGATCATGGAGCCGGGCCAGCCGTCGAGGAGGTCCTCCAGCTGGGTGAGGGTCTCGATGTCGAGGTCGTTGGTGGGCTCGTCGAGGAACAGGACGTTGGGCTCGTCCATCAGCAGGCGCAGGATCTGGAGGCGCCGTCGCTCACCACCGCTGAGGTCGCCGACCGGCGTCCACTGCTTCTCCTTGTTGAAGCCGAACGTCTCGCACAGCTGCCCGGCGGTCATCTCGCGCCCCTTGCCGAGGTCGACGCGGTCGCGGACCGACTGGACGGCCTGGAGGACCCGCCAGGTGGGGTCGAGTTCGGCGACCTCCTGGGAGAGGTAGGCGAGCTTGACGGTCTTGCCGGTGACGATCCGGCCGGCGGCGGGCTGCTGGTCGCCGTCGCTGCGGGCGGCCTCGGCCAGGGCCCGCAGCAGGGAGGTCTTGCCCGCGCCGTTCACGCCCACCAGACCGACGCGGTCGCCGGGGCCGAGCTGCCAGGTCAGATGCTTGAGCAGCACCTTGGGCCCGGCCTGCACGGTCACGTCCTCCAGTTCGAAGACGGTCCTGCCGAGCCGCGAGTTGGCGAACTTCATGAGCTCGCTCTTGTCGCGGGGCGGCGGCACATCGGCGATCAGCTCGTTGGCGGCCTCGACGCGGAAGCGCGGCTTGGAGGTACGGGCGGGCGCCCCGCGGCGCAGCCACGCCAGCTCCTTGCGGACCAGGTTCTGCCGCTTGACCTCTTCGGTCGCGGCGATGCGCTCACGCTCGGCCCGGGCGAACACGTAGTCGGAGTAGCCGCCCTCGTACTCGTACACCGCGCCCTTCTGCACGTCCCACATCTGGGTGCAGACCTGGTCGAGGAACCACCGGTCGTGCGTCACGCAGACGAGGGCGGAACGACGCTCGCGCAGGTGCTTGGCGAGCCAGGCGATGCCCTCGACGTCGAGGTGGTTGGTGGGCTCGTCGAGGATGATCAGGTCCTGCTCCTCGATGAGCAGCTTCGCCAGCGCGATACGGCGCCGCTCGCCGCCGGAGAGCGGGGCGATCACGGTGTCGAGCCCCTGCGGGAACCCGGGCAGGTCGAGACCGCCGAAGAGACCCGTCAGTACGTCCCTGATCTTGGCGTTGCCCGCCCACTCGTGGTCGGCCATGTCGCGGATGACCTCGTGGCGGACGGTGGCCGTGGGGTCGAGCGAGTCGTGCTGGGTGAGCACGCCGACGTGCAGGCCGCCGGAGTGCGTGACACGGCCTGTGTCGGGCTCCTCCAGCTTGGCCAGCATGCGGATCAGGGTGGTCTTGCCGTCCCCGTTCCGGCCGACCACGCCGATCCGGTCGCCCTCGCTGACGCCGAGGGAGACTCCGTCGAGCAGTGCACGGGTGCCGTACACCTTGCTGACGGACTCGACATTGACCAGGTTGACGGCCATTTCTCTCCTGAACAAGGGGGACGATCGACCCTCAAGGGTAGTCCGCGCGGTGAGCGTCCCCCGCCGCGCGTTCCTCGCCCCTCCGCCCCTGCCCGGCCCGTGCCCGGGGGCGCCGCCCCCGCAGGCCTGCTCCTCCGTCGCCGGAGGGGCCGATTCTCAGCCGAGCACGGTCGCGCCCGGCGCCGGGGACTCCGTGACGCGGACCGCCCGGCAGGTGCCCGAGGCGAGCAGCACCTCGCCGATCGTCCGCGCGGACTCCGCGTCGGGGGCGAGGAACGCCGTGGTCGGGCCCGAGCCGGAGACGATCGCGGCCAGGGCGCCGGCCGCTCGGCCCGCCGCGAGGGTGTCGGCGAGGGCCGGGAAAAGGGAGAGGGCGGCGGGCTGGAGGTCGTTGGAGACGGTGCGGGCGAGGGCCCCTGCGTCCCCCTTGGCCAGCGCGTCCAGCAGGTCCTGCGAGGCGACCGGCTCCGGAACGCGCAGGCCCTCGTTCATCCGGTCGAACTCGCGGAAGACCGCCGGGGTCGACAGCCCGCGCTCGGCCATCGCGAACACCCAGTGGAAGGTCCCGCCGACCTCCAGGGCACGCAACTGCTCGCCCCGCCCGGTGCCGAGCGCCGCCCCGCCCACCAGGGAGAACGGCACATCGCTGCCCAACTCGGCGCAGATCTCCAGGAGTTCGTCGCGCGAGGCGTTCGTGCCCCACAGCGTGTCGCAGGCGAGCAGCGCGCCGGCTCCGTCCGCGCTGCCGCCGGCCATGCCGCCGGCGACGGGGATGTCCTTGGCGATGTGGAGATGGACGGCCGGGTCGATGCCGTACCGGCGGCCGAGTTCGATGGCCGCGCGGGCCGCGAGGTTCGTGCGGTCCAGGGGCACCTGTCCGGCGTCCGGGCCCGCGCAGGTGACGCGCAGTTCGTCGGCCGCGGTGACCGTCACCTCGTCGTACAGCCCGACCGCGAGGAACACGTTGGCCAGGCCGTGGAACCCGTCGGGGCGGGCGCCGCCGACCGCGAGCTGGACGTTGACCTTGGCAGGGACGCGTACCGTCACCGTCTCCGTCACGGCTGGGTCGACTCCTCGTTCTCGGCGCCGTTGTCACCGGCGTTCGCGTCGGGGTACTGACGGGCGCCCTTGGTGTCCCCGCCAGTCGCCCGTCCGCGGTTCTCCGCGATCCGGACGAACTCCTCGACCGTCAGGGACTCCCCACGGGCCTGCGGCGAGACCCCGGCGGCGACGAGCGCGGCCTCCGCGGCGGGCGCCGAACCGGCCCAGCCGGCGAGGGCGGCGCGCAGCGTCTTGCGCCGCTGGGCGAACGCGGCGTCCACCGCGGCGAACACCTCGCTCTTCGTGGCGGTCGTCCTGATCGGCTCGGTGCGCCGGGTGAGCGCCACGAGTCCGCTGTCGACGTTGGGCGCCGGCCAGAAGACATTGCGCCCGATGGAGCCGGCCCGCTTCACGTCGGCGTACCAGTTCGCCTTCACGGACGGCACGCCGTACACCTTCGAGCCGGGCGGGGCGGCGAGCCGGTCCGCGACCTCCGCCTGGACCATCACGAGGGTGCGTTCGATGGTCGGGAAGGTGTCGAGCATGTGCAGCAGGACGGGCACGGCGACGTTGTACGGGAGGTTCGCGACCAGCGCGGTCGGGGGCGGGCCCGGCAGTTCCCGGACCTGCATGGCGTCCGAGTGCACCAGCGCGAACCGGTCGGCCCTCTTCGGCATGCGGGCCGCGATCGTCGCGGGGAGCGCGCTCGCGAGGACGTCGTCGATCTCGACGGCGACGACCCGGTCCGCCGTCTCCAGCAGGCCGAGCGTCAGCGAGCCGAGGCCGGGACCCACCTCCACGACCACGTCGTCGGGCCGCACCGCCGCGGTCCGCACGATGCGGCGCACCGTGTTGGCGTCGATCACAAAGTTCTGGCCGCGCTGCTTGGTGGGCCGTACGCCGAGGGCTGCCGCGAGTTCGCGGATCTCGGCGGGGCCCAGGAGGGCGTCGGAGGTGGGGCTGGTCACGAGCCAAGGGTACGGGGGGTCCGGCCTCAGCCGTGCAGCCGTGGCCCGCAGTGCGGCCAGGCACTCGTCCCCCGGCGCACGTACAGCTTCTTCGCCCGGAGGGTCTGTTCCGCGGCCGGGGCGTCCTGGGGGCGCCCGCTGCCGCCGAGGGTGTGCCAGGTGTGGGTGTCGAACTGGTAGAGGCCGCCGTAGGTGCCGGACGGGTCCACGGCGCCGGGCCGGCCGCCGGACTCGCACGCGGCGAGGCCGGACCAGTTCAGCTGGTCGACGCCGCCGGTGGCCGGGGGATGCGGCTTCGTGCCCACCCTGACCAGCTGGTTCTGCGGCCGCCGCACCACCTCGGACCGGACGAGCCGCGGCCGCTGCCTGACGCCGTTGACGGTGCGCAGGGTGTAGGTGATGCGCAGCGCTCCGTACTGGCCGGGGCGTTCGACGACCTCGGTGCCCTTGAACAGCGAGGAGTCGTCCGCCCGCCGCACCTCGAACGGAATCGGTTCCTCGCGGACCTCCCTGGCCCCGGTGACCCGCAGGACCGTGACGGTCTGCCCGTCCCGCGGAAAGCTCCCGGCCGGCACGGAGGTCATGTCCTGTCCGTGCAGGGTGATCCCGGCCTCCTGGACGGCCTCCCCGACGCTCGCGGCGTTCGTACGGATCGTCCGCGCCCGGCCGTCGGCCATGATCGTGACCGCGCGCTCGGTCCGCACGTCGAGCGCCAGGCCCTCGCGCCCGATGGGCCGCGAGCGCGAGGTCGACAGGTACGCGCCCTCGGCGCGCACCCCCAGCTGGCTGAGCGCCCCGTCCACGGTGTGCGCCGTCGTCCACACACTGCGCCGCTCCCCGTCGAGGGTGAGGTGCACCGGGCGCCCGTAGCGCACCGCGACCTCGTCCCCGTTGGTGAGGGCGGTGCCGGGGGCGGGCGCGACCACGTCGTACGCGCCCACCTTCACGCCTTCGTCGGCGAGCAGTTCCGTCACGTCGTCGGCGAACGTGTGCAGTGTGCGCGGTCGGCCGTCGACGCTGAGCTCGATCGCCTTGTCGTTGGCGACGAACGCGGAGGTGCCGCCGGCCAGGAAGGCCACGACCAGGGCCTGCGGGAGCAGTCGGCGCAGGGATTCGGGGCGCTCGAGAACGCGCCTGCGCCGGGCCGCGCGGCGCGCCTCGGCCCGCCCACCCGTCGCGCGCTCCCCGTCACGCGCGTCCCGCCCGCCGTAACGCCCGCCGGCGCGCCCCGTGCCGGCCGTACCGCCCGCAGGGGGCGTGATGACCACGGTGTCCGCCTGCTGACGCGGCAGGCGGGGCTCGGTCGGCGCGTCGGACACGCCGGGCACACCCCGTGCACCGGGCGTTCCGAGTGCACGGGGCGTGCTCGGTGCCGCGGGCTCGGGCATGCGCGTCTCGTACGCCGGGCGGTACGGGTCCGGGTAGCCCTGGCCGTACGGCCCGTAGCGCGGGTACTCCGCGTAGCCCACGTAGCCCGAGTACTCCTCGTAGCCGGGGTAGGGCGCGGCGGGTGCGGCGGGCGCGCCCGGCATGCCGGGCGGACCAGGAACACCGGGCGCTCCAGGCGCGCCGAGCGGGTCCGCCGCGGCGGCCGCACCGGCCATGGCGGCGGCGCCGGTGACGCCGACGACGACGGTGGTGGCTTCAGCGCCACCGGTCGGTCCATACGTCTCGTACTGCTCGTACCGCGAGCTGCTCACGACGACACGCTCCAGGGTCCGGATCGGGCGACCAGAACCTAGCGGAGCGGCCGTCACTCTCCCAAGCAAACGCGGCTACGCTGTGTCGCGACACTCCCTCGCGATAGTCCCTTGTCCGGCCAGGAAAAACCCCGGGGAGCGTTACAGGTCAGTAATCGAACGCGCGCGCGGTGTTGGCGGAGATCGAGGTCGCCAGCGTGTCTTCGTCGATCCCCCGCACCGCGGCCATGGCGCGCACCGTGACCGGAATGAGATACGGCGCGTTGGGCCGTCCGCGGTACGGCACGGGGGTCAGGAAGGGCGCGTCGGTCTCGGCGAGGACGAGTTCGAGCGGGGCCACGGCCAGCGCGTCGCGCAGAGGCTGGGCGTTCTTGAAGGTCATGTTGCCGGCGAAGGACATGAAGTAGCCGGCGCGCGCGCAGACCGCGGCCATGTCGGCGTCGCCGGAGTAGCAGTGGAACACGGTCCGGTCCGGGGCGCCTTCCTCCTCCAGGACGCGCAGAACGTCGGCGTGGGCGTCGCGGTCGTGGATGACCAGGGCCTTGCCGTGCCGCTTGGCCATCTCGATGTGGGCACGGAAGGAGCGCTCCTGCGCCTCTTTGCCCTCGGGCCCGGTGCGGAAGAAGTCGAGTCCGGTCTCACCGACGCCCTTGACGTGCGGGAGGGCGGCGAGAGCGTCGATCTCCGCGAGCGCCTCGTCCAGGGCCGCTTCGCCGCCCGGTACCCGCGCGCCCTGCCTCGACCAGCCGTCGGGATCGCCGAGCACGATACGGGGCGCTTCGTTGGGGTGCAGGGCGACGGTGGCGTGGACGGCGTCGTACGCGGCCGCCGTCTCGGCTGCCCAGCGGGAGCCCTTCACGTCGCAGCCCACCTGGACGACCGTCGTCACTCCGACGGACGCGGCCTTGGCGAGGCCCTCCTCGACCGTGCCGGACTGCATGTCGAGATGGGTGTGCGAGTCGGCCACGGGAACGCGCAGGGGCTCGGGGAGCGGAGGCGCGGCGTTCTTGTCGGGGGCGCCGGAAGCGGAGGAAGGCATGCCCCGATCCTACGAAGGGGGCATGCCCGGCCTCACCTCGCGGGGAGCCGGGAGGCCGTCCCGTGGGTCCCGCCCGGCTCCGTCAGCCCGCCCGGCGGTGCTGGAACGGGTGCAGCAGATCCGACAGGTGCCAGTGGTGCGGCTCCTTCGGGGCGTCGGACGAGCTGCCCGGCACCTCCCCCTCCGGGCCGTCCTCGGGCTGTCGCGGCACCGGACGGTGCGGACGGTGCGGGCGGTGCGTCATGGAGTGCATGGAGTCGAGAACGGAGGACACCTGACCGGCGCGCATGATGCGCACCACGTGGCTGTCGCAGTTCAGACAAGTGGGCCGGCTGAGCGGCGACGGCACGACATGGCCGTTCGCCACGTACATCACGAACTCGCCGCCCCCTGCGTCGCGGTGGTGTTCGATCTCGTACGACTGTTCCCAGCCGTGCCCACAGCGCATGCAGGCGAAGGAATACGACTCGTGAACCACGGCCGTCGCCGCCCCGCGATGCCCGGTCTGTTCGGTGACCTGACCAGCGGTGATACCGCCGGTGTGTCCTGTGATCTCACTCATGCCAGCTCCTCTTGTCCGCTGGACAAGCACCTCCGTCGACGGAATTCCCCCTGAATTCCATCGATTCGCCGAAGGCGAGGGACGGGTGCGTCCCTGCGTCCAGTGGACGCCTCTCCCGGCACGAACGCATCCGGCCTGTCGAGTGTTGGAGGCGTTTTGGCCTTTCCTTGTCGGAAGGCTCCTGTTACGCGGCCTGATCTTTGCTTTTCACGATAGTCCTTTGCCCTTCTATGGGCCGCTTCGTGCGGCGTTCTTTGCCGCGACGACCGCATCGAAGACGTCCCGCTTGGGAATTCCGGCCTCCGCGGCGACGGCGGCGATGGCCTCCTTGCGCCGCTCCCCCGCCTCCTCGCGCACCTGGACCCTGCGCACCAGCTCGGCGGCGTCCAGTTCCTCGCCACCCTTTTCGGGGGCGCCCTCGACGACGACGGTGATCTCGCCGCGGACACCCTCGGCGGCCCAGGCGGCCAGCTCGCCCAGCGGGCCGCGCTTGACCTCCTCGTACGTCTTGGTCAGTTCGCGGCAGACGGCGGCGCGCCGCTGGGTGCCGAAGACCTCCGCCATGGCAGCGAGGGTGTCGTCGAGCCGGTGGGGGGCTTCGAAGTAGACGAGCGTCCGGCGCTCCTCGGCGACCTCTCGCAGCCGGGACAGCCGCTCGCCCGCCTTCCTGGGCAGGAAGCCCTCGAAGCAGAAGCGGTCGACGGGCAGGCCGGACAGCGCGAGCGCGGTGAGTACGGCGGACGGGCCGGGTACCGCGGTGACCTTGATGTCCTTCTCGACCGCGGCCGCGACCAGCCGGTAGCCGGGGTCCGACACGGACGGCATCCCGGCGTCGGTCACGAGCAGCACCCGTGCCCCGCCGACCAGCGCCTCGACGAGTTCCGGGGTCCGGGCGGCCTCGTTCCCCTCGAAGTACGACACGACACGCCCTGTCGTCTGGACACCGAGGGCCTGGGTGAGCCTGCGCAGCCTGCGGGTGTCCTCGGCGGCGACGACATCGGCCCCGGTCAGTTCGGCCGCGAGCCGTGGCGGCGCGTCGGAGATGTCGCCGATGGGGGTGCCTGCCAACACAAGGATTCCTGTCACGGTTCCATCCTCGCAGGGGCGCGGCCCGACAAGCTCATCCGACCGGAAGGGACCCATGCACGGGACTCCCACAGACCTGTTCCCTACGATGGCGCGGTGACCAGTACCGCGTCCTCCACGGACACCCGGCAGGGCCAGGCCGCAGCGCAGCGGCCGTCGTGGCAGCAGCGGCTGCGCCGATTCGGCTACACGACGCCGCCCAGAAGTGATGTGCGCGACCGGCTCGTACCGCCGTACGCCGAGCCCGGCCCCGGAATCTGGGCCGCTCTCGGGCTGCGCCAGGAGGTCGCCGACCGTTTCAACCGCTGGTCGGGGTGGGTGGGCCCACTCCTGGTGACCCTGCTCGCCGGGCTGCTGCGGTTCTGGAACCTGGGCAGCCCGAAGGCGGTGATATTCGATGAGACGTATTACGCGAAGGACGCCTGGGCGCTCTTCCACCGCGGCTACGAGGTCAACTGGACCAAGGACGCCAACAACCTGATCCTCCAGAGCAACGGCCATGTGCGGGTCCCGAGCGACGCCGCCTACGTCGTGCACCCGCCGATCGGCAAGTACGTCATCGGGCTCGGCGAGTGGATGTTCGGGTTCAACCCCTTCGGCTGGCGCTTCATGACGGCGCTGCTCGGCACGCTGTCGGTGCTGCTGCTGTGCCGGATCGGGCGGCGGCTGTTCCGCTCGACGTTCCTCGGCTGCCTCGCGGGCACGCTGATGGCGGTGGACGGTCTGCACTTCGTGATGAGCCGCACCTCACTGCTCGACGGTGTGCTGATGTTCTTCGTGCTGGCGGCCTTCGGCTGCCTGGTCGTCGACCGCGACAAGGCGCGGGCGAGACTGGCGGCAGCGCTGCCTGTCGACTCGGACGGCGCCGCCCACCCGGACGCGCACGCCGCCGAGACCACCCGGCTGGGGTGGCGGCCCTGGCGCTGGACGGCCGGCCTGATGCTGGGCCTGGCCATCGGCACCAAGTGGAACGGGCTGTACGTCCTCGCCGCGTTCTGTGTGATGGCGGTCCTGTGGGACGCGGCCTCGCGCCGGGTGGCGGGCGCCCGGCAGCCCTATCTGGCGGCGCTCAAGCACGACACGGGCATCACGTTCCTGGCGACGGTCCCGGTCGCCCTGGCCGTGTACCTGGTCTCCTGGACCGGCTGGATCCTGTCGCCGGCCAACGGCAAGGGCGGCTACTTCCGCAACTGGGCCGTGACCGACGGCAAGGGGGGCAACTGGACCTTCCTCCCGGACTGGCTGCGCAGCCTGTGGCACTACGAGCACGAGGTCTACAAGTTCCACGTCGGGCTGGTGTCGCCGCACACCTACCAGTCCAACCCGTGGAGCTGGCTCGTCCTCGGCCGCCCGGTCTCGTACTTCTACGAGTCCCCGCTGCCCGGCAAGGACGGCTGCCCCTCCGACGCGGCGGGCGGCAAGTGCGCCCGTGAGGTGCTGGCACTCGGCACGCCCCTGCTGTGGTGGGCCGCCTGCTTCGCGATCGCCTACGTGCTGTGGCGCTGGGCCTTCCGCCGCGACTGGCGGGCGGGCGCCATCGCCTGCGGCGTCGCGGCCGGCTACCTCCCCTGGTTCATGTACCAGGAGCGGACCATCTTCTTCTTCTACGCCGTCGTCTTCGTCCCGTTCCTCTGCCTCGCCGTCGCGATGATGATCGGCGCGATCCTCGGCCCACCCGGCTCCGGAGAACGCCGCCGCGTCATCGGCGCGGCGGGAGCAGGCGTCCTGGTCCTCCTGATCATCTGGAACTTCATCTACTTCTGGCCCCTGTACACGGGCACGGCCATCCCGATCGACCAGTGGCGGTCGCGGATGTGGCTGGACACCTGGGTCTAGCCGGGCGGACACACGACGAGGGCACGGCTTCCCGCCGTGCCCTCGTCGTCGTTGCCGGGCGGTCGCGGCTGACGCCGGACACCTGCGCTGCCGCGGCCTGGTGCGCCGACTCCCGGCCAGGCCGCCGAGGCCGGCACGTCGCTGGAGTTCACCTCCACCCATCTCGGCGATCCGGTCACCATGGATGCAGTACGACCGGCCGGCCCCGGACGACCCGCACCGTGATCTCCTCGTCGACCTGACCGGCCGGTAGAGCTGGGAAGTCCGCGTCCGTGAACGTTGTTCACGGACGCGGCCGTCGCCTGAGGCTAACAATTCGGCGAAGGTCTGCACCATGAGCCCCACCCGCGCCTAGAGTGCGGGGTGAACCGGCTTTTCTGAACGCGTTCAGAAGTTCGGAAGAGGGTTCACGGGGAGGGATTCGCGCGATGCGCAAGGGGGCAAAGGCTGCCGTCATCGGCAGCGTGTTCGCGGTGATGGTGGGCGGTGCCGGGTACGGCGCCTACAACGTGGTGACCTCGATCAGCGGGGACGGCGGGGGCGGCGCCGCCGGTCCCGCTCCTGTGAACACCGGGCCGCCGAGCGGCGCCGAGGTCAAGGAAGCCAGCCGCGCGTTCTTCGCGGCCTGGGAGAAGGGCGACGCGGCCAAGGCGGCCGCGTACACGAACTACGCGTCGAACGCCGAGGGGCTGCTCGCCGGCTACCGCGACGACGCGCACCTGACCGGTGTGAGGATCACGCCGGGCGCGCCGTCCGGGGCGACCGTGCCGTTCTCCGTCAAGGCGACGGTGTCGTACGACGGGAAGAGCAAGCCCTTCGCGTACGACTCCGAACTGACCGTCGTACGCGGGGAGACCACCGGGAAGGCACTGGTCGACTGGAAGCCGTCCGTCGTCCACCCGGAGCTCAAGGACGGGGACACCCTGGTCACGGGCGAGTCGGCGAGCCCGGCGATCGAGGCCGTGGACCGGAACAACGTTGTCCTGACGAAGGAGAAGTACCCGTCCCTGGGGCCGATCCTCGACGCGCTCCGCGAGAAGTACGGCGACACGGCGGGCGGCACGCCCGGCATCGAGCTGTCGATCCGGCACGGCGGCGAGGCCGGCGGCGACACGACCCTGGTCACTCTCGCCAAGGGGCGGGCGGGCAAGGTCCGCACGACACTCAGCGCGCGTGCGCAGGCCGCCGCCGAGAAGGCGGTCGCGCAGTACTCCGAGTCCTCCGTGGTGGCGGTGAAGCCGAGCACCGGCGAGGTGCTGGCCGTCGCCAACCACCGCACGGACGGCTTCAACGCGGCCTTCCTCGGCAAGCTCGCGCCCGGCTCCACAATGAAGATCATCAGCGCGGCGACCCTCATCGACAACGGCATCACGACGGCGAACGGTCCCGCGACCTGCCCTGACACCGCGGTATGGCAGAGCCAGACCTTCCACAACCTCACGGGCATGCAGCCGCAGGAGAACGCCACGCTCTCCGACAGCTTCGCGCGCTCGTGCAACACCGCCTTCGTGAAGTACGCGGACGATGTGAAGGTCGACTCGCTGACCAACGAGGCCCAGCAGCGCTTCGGACTCGGGCAGAACAACTGGAAGACCGGCATCGAGTCCTTCGACGGCTCGGTGCCCGCCTCCGGCGGCCCGGACACCGCGGCCAACATGATCGGCCAGGGCCAGGTCCAGATGAGCCCGCTGAACATGGCGTCGGTGACGGCCACCGCGATGACGGGCGTCTTCCGGCAGCCGGTCATCGTGCCGCGCGCCCTCGACGACCGTGAACTGGCCTCCGCCAAGGGCCTGCCCAGCGGTACGGTCGCGCAACTGCGTTCGATGATGAACCGCACGGCGGTCAGCGGCACCGCGGCCCGGGTGATGGCCGGGCTCGGCGGCAGGATCGGCGCCAAGACCGGCTCCGCCGAGGTGGACGGCCAGGCCAAGTCCAACAGCTGGTTCACCGGATACCGGAACGACATGGCCGCCGCGGCCATGACCCAGGAGGGCGGTCACGGCGGAGAGGCTGCCGGACCGATCGTCGCAGCTGTGCTACGAACAGGCGGCTGAAGCCGCTCCTCACAGAACGGGACCCTAGGGTGGTGCTCCTCGTTGAGGAGCGAGGGGCGCGAGGGCATCACGGGGCATCAGGGGACGGCGGAGGACGGGAAGCTGTGGGCAAGAGAAGACGCGTCGCCGAGCGACGGAAGACGAAGCAGCCCGCCGTACTCGGCGGGGTGATCGCCGTGGCCGTCGTCGGCGGCGCGTTCGGTGCCTACAGCCTGTACGGCAGTGGCGCGGCGGCCGAGGAGGGGACCACGGCCACCACCCGCAAGGCCGTCAAGACGGGCCCGCTGTCGGCGGCCGAGATCAGCATGGCGTCCACCGCCTTCCTGACCGCCTGGCAGAGCGGCGACGTCACCCGGGCGGCCGCGGCGACCGACGACTCGGCCGCCGCCACGACCACCCTGACCGGCTTCGGCAAGGACGCCCACATCAGCGGCGTGACCCTGACGCGCGGCAAGCCGTCGGGCGCCGACGTCCCCTTCAGCGTCAAGGCCACCGTCACCTACAAGGGCAGGACCAAGCCGCTGGCGTACACGTCGAAGCTGACGGTCGTACGCCGGGTCAAGGACGGCGTGGCCCTGGTCGGCTGGAAGCCCTCGGTCGTCCACCCGGACCTCCAGGACGGCGACCGGCTGGAGACCGGCGAGTCCGGGACGCCGCCGATCACCGCCCTCGACCGGCACGGCGGTGAGCTGACCGCCGCCAAGTACCCCTCTCTGGGCACGGTCCTCGACGGACTGCGCGAGAAGTACGGCAAGACGGCCGGCGGCAAGGCGGGCATCGAGCTGCGAGTGGTCCGCAAGGCCGCGGCCAAGGGGGCCCAGAAGACCCCCGCCAAGACCCTGCTGACGCTCAGCGCGGGCACGCCGGGCACCGTGAAGACGACACTCAGCCCGACCCTCCAGGCGGAGGCCGAGCGTCTGGTGGCCGCCAAGCCCAAGGCGTCGGTGGTCCTGATGCGCCCCTCGACGGGCGAGATCATCGCCGTCGCGAACACGGACCACGGCTTCAACACCGCCTTCCAGGGCTCCCTCGCGCCGGGCTCCACGATGAAGGTCATCACGGCGTCGATGCTCTTCGAAAAGGGCCTCGCCTCCCCCGACAAGCCGCACCCCTGCCCCAAGACGGCGACGTACGGCGGCTGGAAGTTCCACAACGACGACGACTTCGAGATCAAGAACGGCACGTTCAAGGCGAGCTTCGCGCGGTCCTGCAACACGGCCTTCATCACGCAGGCGAAGAAGTTGCAGAACGACGACCTGACCAAGCAGGCCCAGCAGGTCTTCGGGCTGAGCCGGAACAACTGGGCCATCGGCGTTCCGTCGCTCGACGGTTCCGTGCCGGTGCAGAGCGCCGCGCAGATGGCCGCGTCGCTGATGGGCCAGGGCGGGGTCCGCATGAACCCGCTGAACATGGCGTCCGTCGCCTCCACGGTCCAGTCCGGCAGCTTCCACCAGCCGTACCTGGTCGACCCGTCGGTCGACCACCGCACGCTGGCCACGGCGTCCCGCACCCTGTCCGCGACCACGCTCGCCCAGCTGCGCGAGGTCATGCAGTACACGGCCTCCGCCGGCACCGCCGCCTCGGCCATGGCCGGCCTCGGCCCCGACTTCGGCGCCAAGACCGGCTCCGCCGAGGTCGACAACCAGGAACAGCCCAACGGCTGGTTCACGGCCTGGAAGGGCGACCTCGCGGGAGCGGGCGTCGTCCAGCAGGGCGGCCACGGCGGCACCACGGCCGGCCCGATCGTGGCAGCCCTCCTGAAGGCCGGCAGCTGACACCCGCCCTCCGGCTCCAGGAAGCGAACGGGCCCCGGGAGCACAACTGCCAACGGCCACGGTGACCTGGCCGGGCCCCGGTCGCGTGGCGCGTACACCGACCGCTAGCGTGCCGTTCATGAACGCCACCGATGAGAACGCCGGCGAGGAGCAGTCCGCCGCCACGAACGCCGCCGACCCCCGTTTCGTCGAGGCACTGCGGGAGCTGGGTCTCGGCGATGTGATCGGACGGGTCCGGCGCTTCCCCGACACGGCCCGCAGCACCGCCGAGGCCGCCGCGGCGATCGGCTGCGAGCCGAGCCAGATCTGCAAGTCGCTGTTCTTCGCGGCGGACGGGGTCCCGGTGCTGGTGCTCCTGGACGGCTCGGCACACGTCGGCATGGAGCTCGTACGCCGGGAGCTGGGCGCCGAGAAGCTCACCCGGGCCGGGGCCCACCTCGTGCGGGAGTCGACGGGGTACGGGCCCGGTGCCGTGCCGCCCTTCGGACACCGTACGAAGATCCGTGTCCTGGTGGACAGCTCGCTGCTCGGCCACGACACGGTGTGGGCCTCGGCGGGCACCGCGTACACCGTCTTCCCGATGGACCCGAAGAGCCTGATCGCCCACGCGGGCGGCACGCTGGTGGATGTGCGCGAGCCGATCGCGTGACACCGCTCGTCACCGCGGCCGAGCTGCTGCCGCGGTCACCCACGCCGACTGGGACGCGCTCGCGCACCGCATCGAGGACGAGCTCGTCGGCTTCACGCTGATAGCGGGCGGCGGCATGCTGATCGGGTCAGTCATGGTGCCGTTCGTGGCGTTCCCGGCGTCCGGGGCGTGGCCGTGCCTCATCGTCTCGGCCCTCGTTCACATCGCGTACTACGTGCTGCTGATGCGCTCCCACTTTCCGAGCGAGCAAGCAGCGTTGAAGTGTGTCTACATGGCGATCATCTCGCGCGATCCCACCGGCAGGGGCCACGCTCGCTGGACCATGCGCTGGAACACCGCGCTGAACGCCTTCGACATCACCTTCGACGACCTCCTCTCAGCGGCCCGTCAAAAACCCCAACTACCCCCAGTTGCACCGCTCGTTTGACAGCCCCCACCCCGGCATCACCCTGACGCCAAAGATGCAGGACAGCGAGTTAGTGGCCTGCAAGCCCCAACCCCCGCTCCAGGCCACTGAGTTGATGCGACGGTGTGCCGTACCGGACTGTCGCCTGCGGTGCGCCCATACCGTATGCCGAATGGCAAAGCGTCCTTCTGCAGCGCCAGTTGGTGTCCACGCCGGGTCCGGCTCCTCCGTAGGACACGTACGACCTTCGTGCACAGAGCACTCGACGCTACTGCTAGTGTTTATCCAGTCACGCTAGGCAACTAGCATCATGTGTAAGCAATGGAGAACCGAGGGTTCCATGCGTAAGTTTCAGCAGATCGTGATCGCAGCCACAGTGGCGGCCGGTGGCCTGTCCGCCGTCGGTGCCGGAACGGCTGTCGCCGGCACCCATGACAACGGACCGCGGGCGGTGGACGTTTACCGCCCCTACCAGGAGTGCAGCCCGCAGACGGTGTCGGAGAACGACATCCCGATCGGAGTGCTCGGTTTCGGTCAGACCCTGGACACCACCTGCGGCCAGCACAACCGCGCCTTCACCGGCTGAGGTCAGCGACGTCATCATCGCGACGGTCGGTACGGATCCCTTCGGGTTAACCCGAAGGGATCGAATGCCGGCAGCCGGCCGCCTCGATCTCAGTGCGAGTCGGCCAAATGGAGGGCGAGGACCGCTTGGACGAGGCCGGTGACCCCGGGTCGTCGAGCAGCGGAGCTTGCGGAGAGGCAAGCCGGGACTTGAGGGTGGCGATGGCTCGTTCGACCAGTGCCCGGATCTCGCACGGGACCGGTTGACGGCCTGCCGACCGGCCGAGAGGGCGTCCCATCGACCACGGCAAAGGAGATGGACGAGCCGCCCGCACCGATGTAGCCCGTGTCCGACCGGCAGGTGATGCTGGCCTCGGCGAGGGCGTCGATGATGCCGTGCCCACGTGCTGCCCCAGCGTCATGACGGAGCCGGCCAGGGCCGGTGAAGCCCAGGGGAGACGGCCTTTCGGGTCGACTGTGCCCTGCACGTTCACCATTGCCAGCAGCTTCATCCGCCTGTCAGGCCAACTGTCCAGCCGACGCGGAGAGTTGGAAAAGGCTCAATTTCGCAGACCACGCCTGCGGCGCGGCCGATCGTGAGGGAGCGGCGCCCGGGCGCCCGTACTAAGGACACGCATCATATGTTCAGCAGGAAAAAGATCGCGGCCCTCTCCGGACTCATCGGCGGGCTCGCCGTGGCGTCCACGGGCATCACTTATGCGCACGCCGCGGGAGACCCGGCATCTTGCACTCGGAACCCGCAGGGGGACGTCATCTGTGTGCAGCACATCGAAGGTGAGACCGTGCAGCACATCGAAGGTGAGAGCGCCGGGCGCGGCGCCATTCCTCATCAGGAGACCTGCATGCCGGTGAAGTCCGTGACGCTGCCCGCCTATACGGGCAACGGCACGACACAAATCGGCCCTCAGGTGACCTGTTCGCCTGCCACGTCCGGAGCACCTCGCTCGATCGACAGGAAGCAGGAACTACCCGCCCTCCTCCCCTGAGGAGCACGCCGACTGAACCCCGCCCTACGGCCTCATTGGCGCTTTACCCCATACGGGGCTGCGGCGCGACATGGGGTATAAATCCCCGATTGATTACACCCAGCGTGCTTACGTTTACGGCAAGTGGTCATTCCAGGCGGGTAGGCCTGGATCAGGAAAGGGTCATCTATGCGTAAGTTTCAGCGCGCCATGGTCGTAGCGGCAGCCATTGCGGGGATTTCCGCCCTCGGCGCTGGCATCAGCTTCGCCGACGGTAGCGGCGGCGCGCCTGTACCGGTCTCCACCGTCGCCAACTCGTCTGCCAGCGCCGTGGCCGTCGGGGGTGGCTACTACTTCCAGCCGCCGGAGCAGGCTCTGGAGCAGGCCCAGCCCCAGGCGCAGGCCCAGCCGGAGGAGCAGAAGCAGGCTCAGGACCAGGCCCAGCCGCAGGTGCAGGCCCAGCCGCAGGACCAGGCCCAGCCGCAGGAGCCGGCACAGGCTCAGGACCAAGCCCAGCCCCAGGTGCAGGCCCAGCCGCAGGAGCCGGCACAGGCTCAGGACCAGGCCCAGCCCCAGGTGCAGGGCCAACCGCAGGACCAGGCCCAGCCGCAGGAGCCGGCACAGGCTCAGGACCAGGCCCAGCCCCAGGTGCAGGGCCAACCGCAGGAGCCAGCACAGGACCAGGCCCAGACCCAGCCGCAGGACCAGGCCCAGCCGCAAGAGCCGGCACAGGCTCAGGACCAGGCCCAGGCGCAGCCCCAGATGCAAGAGCAGCCGCAGGCCCAGGACCAGGACCAGGCGCAGCCGCAGGACCAGGGTGGTAACGACTAAGAGCCAGAGCTCCGAGTCAAGGCCCGCCGCGGCCTCGCTCAGCGTCGGGGATACGGACCGAGCGGTGCGCTGAGTGATAGCCCGTGGTGCAGGTAGCCCGGACGCTGAGTTCGCGTCCGGGCTACAACCATCCTGCCGGCGGACAAAGAATTAATTACTTTCTCGGCGCGGGCAACGCCGGTCAATAAAGAACTGTCCGATTCTTCACCACAAAGGAATGCAACGCATGCTTTTTTCGCAGAAGACTGCGGCCGTCGCAGCATTCGCCGGAAGCCTCGCCGCCATCTGTCTCGGCGCTACACATGCATACGCCGAGGGAAACCCAGGCGCCTGCCCCACCACCGCGCAGAAGGACGTCGTGTGCGTTCAGAAAAATGATACGTACGTCGACAAGGACGGCACGCACGTTATCAAGCAGGACCAGCAGTGCTCGACAACAGACCGGCCGCACGTGGTCACGCAGCAGGACCAGCTCCTGGGAAGCGAACCTGCCAAAGTGGGGCCGGTTGTGGAGTGCTCCAACACGGCCAAGCTGCCTGAGGGGTTCAAGAAGCCGCACATCGGCATCTGAACGCTCACGGAAAATGCTGGTCCGGGGAAGGGTTCCCGGACCAGCATTTTCGTTTTCGAAGAGGCAGGTCTCCTACCCGAAGCGGTCCAGAGTTCCCCGTCCCCGGTAGGCCAAGCTCCTTCGTTGCCGCCGGGGAGCCGGGCCGGACGTCCGGAGGGCCGTGGTGCACGATCTCCGACTGCGGCGCGATGCCGTCACCTCCGCCCCAGCCGGCCGGCAGGCGCGGGCACTCAGGCTCCGACGACGGCTCCGGCCACCGACCTCACGGGACTGCACACAGCAGGGCATCACTCAGCTCGAACAGCGCATCGCGCCGCCCGGTCGGACCCGCACAGAGTCCCGTCGAAAAGCATGACGGTTCGGCAATCGCATCCCTCGGGACGCCGTGGTGCAACAACCTCATAGCTACGGCCTCCGCGTTGATCCCATGCTTTCGTGACGGAGCACAGGATCAGGCGAAGGCCGCTGCTATGTTCGGAACTCAGGCAAACCCATCGGCATGTTCGGAGCCGCTTCCACGGCAGGCCCGACATGCCAAGCTCAGGGCTTGCAGACAGCTGAACTGCGGGTTTTGGGACTTGACCTTGCAGGTCGATGAGTCACTCGCCCACATGTCGTTCATCTGTTAGCTCTTAGCCGCCAAAATGGTTGCTGCAACCCACGGTTGAGCCCAGCGACGTCTTCTGGGCCCCCGGGTTGCCCTCGCCGCCCAGCAGGTTGCCGCCCAGCCCGTTGCCGATGCCGACCTGACCGAGGATATCGAGGTTCAGGTCGTGCGACTGGCAGGTGTTGCTCTGCGAGATGCTGAACTGGTCGCCGCCGCCGCCCTCCTGATCTGCGTGGGCGACGCTGACGCCCAGAAGTCCGACGTTTCCGAGGACGGCCATCAGGACAGCGGCCGTGCGGAGCTTGCGCATGTCATCTCCAGAAGAATTCAGGTGAATGCGACCTGCGAGGGATCGCCTCTATGTGACGCGAAGGGTTCAACGGCGCCAGAATGAAGCGCCCGGAAGCGTCCAGCGCTACGCGGTGCCGCCTCGGAAGGGGTTCGGCGCACGTGAAACGGTCCCGGCACTTTGCCTGAGGCCCAGTGCCGGGACCGCTCATGGGTCGGCGTCTTTACGCCTGAGGGGACTTCAGAAGGCGCTGTTGTTGCAGCCCATGCTGGAGCCGAGGGAGGTGGACTGGGCGCCCGGGTTGCCTTCGCCGTTGAGGGCGTTGCCCAGCAGGCCGTTCAGCACGCCGACCTGGCCGAGGACGTCG
This sequence comes from Streptomyces sp. NPDC005784, assembly GCF_042871525.1. Lineage (NCBI taxonomy): Bacteria > Bacillati > Actinomycetota > Actinomycetes > Kitasatosporales > Streptomycetaceae > Streptomyces > Streptomyces sp. NPDC005784. Next base: position 78,447 of record NZ_JBIAIQ010000009.1, on the reverse strand, counting down.
AGGTTCAGGTCGTGCGACTTGCAGTTGGAGCTCTGCGTGACGCTGAACTGGTCGCCGCCGCCCTCGCCGTGGCCGCCAGCGTAGGCCGTACCGCCTACGAGTCCGATGCTGCCGATGGCAGCGACCAGGACGGCAACGTTGCGAAGCTTGCGCATTTCATCTCCGTGGGGGTGAGTTTTTGCGATCTGTGGGTAGATCGCGGTTACAGGGCAGAACATTAGCGACAAAAGCCTTGAATTGGACAACGACACGCTGGCTTCATATCGCCACGGAAGCACCGAAAGCCGTGTCGCAGGGCGAGCCGAGCCCCGGTCCGTCCGCCACCCGTGCCCGGCATCGACGTGGTCGCCCGTCAGTGCTGCTGCACGTTGGCGAAAGAATTCGTCTGGCTGTTGGCCTGGGTGCACTCGACGCCCCGGGTCTGGGCCGCGGCGAGCAGGGCGACCGGGACGTTCGCATCGAGCAGGGTCTGCGGGCTGCACTCCTGGTACGGACGGAACAGGTTGGTCTGCCCCGCCGAAGCGCCCTGCTGCTTCTGCGGCGCTTCAGGAGAGATCCGCGGGCTGAGCTGCGGATTCAGCTGCGGGTTGACCTGCGGGGAAACCTGAGTGCCACGCGACGGTGCCAGCTGTTGCGGAGCCGGCGAGCCATAGGTCTGCGTGGTCGCCTGCGCGGAGGACGCCGAGACCGCCTGTGCGTCGGGCTGCGAAACCGGGTGCGGTGCAACGCCGTTGGGGGCCGACGGGGTGACGGCGGAGCTTGGGCCGGCGCCGACGCCGGCCAGGCCGCCGGCTGTTGCGGCGACGAGCGCGATCTTGTGAAGCATACGCATGAGTTTCCTCGGCTCTTCAATTGACCTGTGCACGGAAGCTGATGTGCCGATGCGGCAGCGCAGTCTTCGCTGTCCTCGCTGCTCCATTCGGCTGCGATGGGCCATCCCTATCGCCCCGTGGGGAACGAAAAAACCACGGACTCGAAACGGGCGCGGGGGTGTGGTCACCCATTCGGTGCGGCGTGCGAGCCGTGACGCACGGGTCGGCTGACGGCAAATGGGTGACGACCCGTCGAGTGCCGTGACCACGGCGCCGAAACCTCGTTCCTCGGAGGAGAGGGCAGCGACCGTAAACCTTTGACAGGTAGAGGATCCGCTGCCAGCTCCGATACGAAGTCCGCGTGCTCCTCGAGATAACCGTAGCCTCCGGCGCGATGCGAGTGACGCACCAACTGCACGCGTGACCGCATTGAATGCAATGGACTCACATCTCAGGTAACGAAGGGCCGAGGGTTTCATGCGGAAGCTTCACAAGGCCGCGCTCGTCGTCGCAGCGGCCAGCGGTTTGGCCGGCATCGGCGCCAGCGGCAGCTATGCCAACTCACCGGAGGGGCGCCTCAGTACCACCCCGGCATCGGTTCCGGATCAGCAGACCGCTCCGGCCGCGGCTCCCCAACCAGCCGCACAGGCCGCCCCGTCAGGACAACAGCAGACCGGATACGCCTCGGCCTCGGCCTCATCACAGGGAACAGCCCAAGCCTCCAGCTCGGCGAACCCGCAACAGGCCGCGCCCGCACAGTTCGCGCAGCCCGCACCCGCACAGCCGGCGCAGGCCGCCCCGTCACAGGTCGTGCCCCAGGTCATGCCGCAGGTCATGCCGCAAGTGGCCCCGCAGGTAGCAGTACCCCAGGTGCTCGGCTCAGAGCCCCCGACGGTTGTCGCCCCCCAGGTGAACCCGCAGCTCAACCCTCAGGTAAACCCGCTCGTGAACCCGACGATCACGCCCACGAGCGCACCGGAACTGGCTCCGGTCGCCCTCGGGCAGATCGCGGCCCCTCCCATCGGACAACTGGGACTTCCCCGACTCGGCTGACAGCCCGCCCCCTGCACATCCGCAGTCCTGACCCGACAGGTCAGATCCCCGCACTTCCCCCAAGGAGCTTCAAATGCGCAAGTTGCACAGGGTAGTTCTCCTGAGCGTCCTCCTCGGCAGTGTCGGCTCCTTGAGTGCCAACACCGCTTCCGCATACGGCGATCGCGGCCACGACACCGACAGCATCGACATCACCCAGGGCGCCGAGTGCCGCTCGCACGACATGAACATCGAGGTGCTCGGCAGCGTCGGCGCCCTCACCGGCCTGGCCGGTAACCTGCTGAACGGAGAAGGGGCCGCGGGCGCACAGAAGAGCCATCTCGGTTCCGACATGGGTTGCAACAGCCGGGCTCTCTGACCGGCCTCCCACTCGCGCCCTCCATTCCGTCGGCGCGGTGCCACTGCATTTACGCGTGGCGCAAGGTCTTTCACCCGCATACCTTTCGATTCAGCCGGCACCATCTCTGCATCGGGTTGCACGGAGGCGGGGGGGGGGGCCCCCCCCCGCCCCCCCCCCCCCCCCACGCACCGGCACCCCCCCCCCCCACCCCCCCGGGACAACCAGAGTGTGAAATAAACCCCCCGCCCGCGCCGGGATGAGAACGGGAACACCAACAG
>NZ_JBIAIQ010000009.1:0-75954 GCF_042871525.1 Streptomyces sp. NPDC005784 | reverse complement strand
CGGTTTCCGGGGCGCGCGTCTGACTTCCCCCCCAATCGGGGGGCCCGCCCCCCCCCCGCGGGGTGGGGGGGGGGGCGGGGGGCGGGGGGGCCCCCCCCCCCCCCCCCCCCCCGCCTCCGTTTTCCTTGGGCCCGCCGCCGACCTGCCTTCCGTTTCACAGCTGTTGACTTCTTCCCCGCCGTGAGCGAGAGGGATTTCCACGGTTCACGCCATGGGGTTTCCTGCTTCATCGCCGACTGCCCGCCCGGAGAACTCCGTTGAGGTGCTGAGTGGCATCTCCTCTGGACACCCCGGCGACCTTGTACCGCGCCTCGGCCGGTTGACTCCGTCATCCCTGACCTTGCAGGACAGTTCCCGCTGGGCCTCGGCGAGCCGGGAACGTCACGGCGCTCGTGCCGGGGGTTGGCGATCTTCTCCCCGGCGGAAAGGGCCGGCAGTGGTCCAGGCCGACATCGCTTCCGATCGCGCTGTCGGTGACTGGGACATCTTCGCCAGGGTCAGCCTGCCCTCGCGGAACCGAGGTGCACTCCGCCGACTTCCGCGACCTCTTCCTCAACTTGAAGCGCGGGTACGTACATTGCCCGCTTGCCGAAGAAGTGGGGTGAACGCGGTCTGCAGGTGTCGCGGCGTCCACTGGAGCGGCACCGAGGAGACGTCGCCCAGGAACGCCGGCTCCTCGGTCTTCTCGCGCTCCGTCAGCATCGCCGACGTTGTCGTTGACCCGCTCCTGCCGCACCCACCACGCCTCGGTACGGGCGACGAGCGCCAGTTGTACGCCGGGCGACGCTCTCGCTCAGATCCCCGGCGCACACGGCACGGCACCGACATCCCCGTCCGCACGGACAGCGCCGGATCCGCGAAGGCATCCCTCGCCCACGTCCGTGACGCACCTTCTCGGTCGGATACGCGGTCACCGAGCCGGTCCGCCACGCGATCCGAGCCATGCCCGACCATCTCTGGCGTCCCGCTCCGGACCAGGACAGCTCGCTCGCCACGCGTCGGCGCCGAGGTCGCCGAACCGACCGGGATGGTCGAGCTGACCGGCAATCAACAGTTGGGGAGCCGCAGCGAGCACACATTACGTGCGGCACGAGCTGCTCCGGTGGCGAGGTGCTCACGTCGATGCCATGGCGCGGAGGGCGGACAGGCACCGGCAGCCCGCCTGGGCCCCACCAAACACGTTCGATGGGGCTGTACGGGCATCCGGGTCAGCGACCTGGGCGGAAGCGGCGGTACAGGACCGCACCCGCGAGGAGCGACACGGCGCTGCCGGCGAGGGCTGGGAAAGCCAGATCCGCTCCTGTGTGGGCCAGCGTGGACGTCGCCGTGTCCGGGGTGTCCGGAACGGCTTGATGCCGGGGGGCCCTGTGTCGCGACACAGGGGGCGTCGGGGCCGAGGGCTTGGGGGCCGGAGTTGTTCGGGGGACGTGAGGGTGAGAGTGGTCACCGCCGTTGACCGACTGGTTGCCGATCGCTGGGTTACCCACGCCGACCGCGTTGACACTGTTCCCAGAAACGTTCACCGGCAGATCGATCGGGAGCTGCAGACCGTTGCCTGAGATCAGCCCGGGCGAGTCCGTGACGCGGCCATCAGCCGAGGCTCCGCCTGACGTGTCCGATCCGCGGTCGGTTTCCGCACCGTCGGCCTTGGCCGTGTCCTTGTTGTTTTTGCACACGTTGCCCACGGCCGGGTTGAGCAGCCCCACGACGTCCACCGTGTTGCCGCAGAGGTTCAACGCCGCGGACAACGGAACCTGGATGATGTTCCCGGAGAGCACCCCGGGCGAACCGGCCGCCGTAGCCCCGGCGTCAGCACCGTCGGCTGCGAAGACGGCGGAAGCGGGAAAAGCCACAGCCATCGCGCCGGATGCGGCGGCAACGGCGAGCACACGGTTTCGAGTAGCCCGTCTCATAGATCCTTACCTTCCTAAACATCACTGCGGGTACTCACCCGCACATCTGCAAACGCTGGAAAGGCAACAGGGTTATGGCGTGCCGCCTTCCAAGTCGCTGTCCTGGGCTAAAAGGTCCCGACACGTGCCGTCGATCATGTGATGGTCGGTCTGGTTGCTCGTTGCTCTTGTCATGGCGATCGTGGCGAAGAGGCAACCGCGGCCGTGGAGTCGTCTCGGACGAACTGTGATCGCTCGTCAAGCCGTTGAAGGCCGACGAAGTGGTGTCACCGTCGGATGACTGCACTACCTCACGCTGCGCTTACACGCCCGGATCAGCGAAGAAACGGGCGCAGCGCCGGACAGCGACATCTCGTCCCTGGCATCGCGGCAGTCCCTACAGGCAGGCGCGTGAACGGCCGTTGAATGCGGGGCGATCGATGGGTCGCTTTACCGTTCGACGTGCCACACCTTCTGCTGATTCGCAGGCAAAACGGCAGACAGCACTCGCACACGACTCCACGTTGATCAAGCCTGTTTTTTCCGACGAGGAGACGCCACTGTGCGAATTTCTGATATTCAGCGCTGCGAGATCCGGCCTGGACGGCTTGTGGAGTGGGGGTTCAGCCCTGCGACCGTCGCGGCCGCGACGGTGCTGCCGACGGATCCGCGGCCGCCGGCGTACATCCAGGAGTCACACATCAGAACGGCGCGGTCGGTGCGCGAGGGAGGCTTGTTCGTGCCGACCTGGATCGGTACGGCTTTCGACCTGCCCGGCCAAGTCGACCTCGACGTGCTGGAACAGGCCCTACGCGGCTGGACACTGCGCCACGAGACGCTGCGCAGCGGGTTCCGATGGGTGGGCGACGAGATGCACCGGTTCACTCTCGACCGGGACGATGTCACGCTCTACCGCGAAGTGGTGGGCGACTTCGCCGATGCGAACCTGCTGGCCGAGCATTTGCAGGACCGTTTCGACGACGCGGCAGACGCTCTCGGCTGGCCCAATCTCATCTACGCGGCGGTCGTCCGCGAGGACTCAACCAGCGTGTATCTGGCATTCGACCACACCAACGTCGACGCCTACTCGCTGCAGCGCATCCCGTACGAGGTGCAGGAGCTGTACACGGCACATGCCGCAGGGCAGCCCCTCACCGCCACACCGGTCGCGAGCTATGTGGACTTCTGCGAGCAGGAGCGGGCGAACGCGAACGCCATCGACGACACACATGCGATCGTCACGCGCTGGCGGGAGTTCATCGGCCGGTGCGACGGAAGGCTTCCGGAGTTCCCTGTCGATCTGGGCCTGAAGCCCGGCGACGCCCTGCCCGTCCAGAAGCTCATGCGCGAGCCGCTCGTCGATGCGGACGCGGCCGCGGCGTTCGAGACGTACTGCCGGCCCTACGGCGGTAGCCTGGTGGGCGTCCTGGCCGCAACCAGTCTGATCGTCCACGAACTCGGTGAGCAGCCGGTCTATCGCGCGGTCGTGCCGTTCCACACCCGACTGAAGTCCACGTGGTCTGACTCCGTGGGCTGGTATGTCGGCGCCGCGCCGATCGAAGTACCTGCGGCACGGGACTTCGACGCCGCGCTCGCCTCGGTCCGGGCCCAGCTGCAAGCCAATCGGTCGTTGGCGCGCATTCCTCTGGCCCGAGTACTACGCCTTCTGGGCGAGGACTTCCGCCCCACATCACCCGACCTGTACTCAATCATCTCGTATATGGACGCCCGCCTCATTCCTGGTTCGGCCTGCTGGAGCGAACAGAACGCGTACGGGCTGCTCCGTGTGTCATACGGCGATCAGGTGTGCGCCTGGGTCAACCGGCTGCACGAGGGACTGTGGATCGCCTGCCGCTACCCGGACACGGACATCGCTTCCAAGAACGTACGCCTGTACATCGAGAAGCTTCGAGAGCTGATCGTCTCGGTTTGTCCTGCAACCTCTTCAACCGTAGGGCGATGACGCGCACCGCCGGCTGCAACGACGTCGGCATCGACGGCGATCACCCGTCTTGTCCGGCCGGTGCACTGGACTCGTTCCTTCACGGACTCCTGACCTTCGACAGCCTCTTCGCGGCCGGCGGCCCGTGCGTCACCGACACGTCCACAGGCGTCACCCTCCTCCCCGGCTGCTGCGACGGGCTGGAGGACTGGCGCGACTGGCGCCGGCTCGTCAACGACGAAAGCGTGCTCGGATTCGGCCACGACCTTCGCCGTGTCCTCGACCTTCCCCCGACGACCTTCCCCCGGCGACCCGGCCGCCGGAGCCGTGACGCGGATGCGGTCGCTGACCTCTTCGGCGATCAGGCGGGCTTCCCGGGCCTGATCGAGGCTGACCCGCTCAGCGACCTGGAGGGCTCCTGAGCCTCGACCGGGGCCGGCGACGGATCACCACGGCCCAGCACCGGGCGGAAGAACGGCAGGTACGCGGGCGACGGGGAGAGGGCCGACGACATCAGGCGGCCCCTCGTTCGGCCCGGTCCATCGCTCCGGAGAACGGTGCCACCCTCGTCGCGACGGCGGGACCTGCGGACACGGGCGGCCCCTCGGCTGCGGCGCGGTCCACCCGCCCCCGGATGTCCCGGTCATCGGGATCGGGCTGATGCCACGGGTGGGGCCGTAGGCCGTCGTGGCGGACGGGGACGGCGAGCGGGTCCGCGGTGAGGTGGCCGTCCACGGCAGAAGGCTTTCCGCGGTCGGGTGGCCGTCCACGGTCGGGTGACTGTCCGACGGTTGGGCGGCCGGCCGACGGTGGGCGGCCGGACGTGGTTGGGCGGCCGGACGTGGTTGGGCGGTTACGCGGTGACGGCCGTCCGTACCGCCCGGACCAGTGCCTGCGCCCGTGCGTCCGCCGTCACGCTCGTACGGAAGGCATTGGTGACATACCCGAAGGCGATGCCCGACTCGGGGTCGGCGAAGCCGAGGGCGCCGCCGCGGCCGGGGTGCCCGAAGGAGCCCGGGGAGAGCAGCGGAGACGCTCCGCCGTGGAGCATGTAGCCGAGGCCGAACCGGGTGTTGACGACCAGGACCCGGTCGGGTCCCGCGGACTGCTCCGTCCGCGCGGCCGACACCGTCTCGGGCGTGAACAGCCGTACGCCGTCCACCTCCCCGATCAGCGCGGCGTAGAAGCGGGCGAGGCCGTCGGCCGTGGCGATGCCGTTCGAGGCGGGGAGGACGGCCGCGCGGTAGGCGGGATCGTTCTCGTCGGGCATCGGGGTGATCGCGGCGAAGGCGCGGCGGGTGATGCTGTCCGGGTCGGCGTACGCCTCGGAGACCGCCCGCTTCGGACGGGTCTTGAGGCCGCCGGGCGTCGATGGCGCCTCGACCTGCGCGACCCGCCCCACTCGGCCGGCCACCGCCTCCGGAAGCCCGACCCACAGGTCCAGGTCCAGCGGCCTGGCGATCTCGTCCGCGATCCAGTGGCCGATCGTGCGCCCGGTCACCCGCCGGACCAGCTCGCCCGTCAGCCAGCTGTACGTCTGCGCGTGGTACCCGTGCTCGGCCCCGGGCTCCCACACCGGCGTCTGCGCGGCCACCGCTGCGGCCGCGAGGTCGAGGTCGGCGGCCTCGGCGGGGCTGAGCGGACGGTCGAGGACGGGCACTCCGGCCCGGTGCGCGAGCAGGTGCCGTACGCGCGTGTGCTCCTTGCCGTGCGCCTTGTACTCGGGCCAGTAGGCACCGACCGGCGCGTCCAGGTCGAGGTGTCCTCGCTGGGCGAGCAGCAGGAGTACGGCGGCGGCGACGCCCTTCGTCGCGGAGCGCACGATCTGCGCGGTGCCGCGCTGCCAGGGCTCGGTGCCGTCGACGTCACGGGTGCCGCCCCACAGCTCGACGACCTTGTGCCCGTCGCGGTACACGGTGACGGCGGCGCCCCGGTCCCCCAGCGCCGCGAAGTTGCCCGCGAACGCCTCCCTGACCGGCTCGAAGCCCTCGGTCACTGTGCCGTTCACGTCCACGCCCGCGCTCCCTGTCGCCTCACCGCTGCCAAAGTTCCAGCAGTGAGTGCAACACGCATCCACGGCCTTCGATTCCTAGGCCCCCTAGCCCAGCAGGATCGTGACCTCGATGTTGCCGCGGGTGGCGTTCGAGTACGGGCAGACCTCGTGCGCCGCGTCCACGAGCTTCGTCGCGACGTCCTCGTCGACGACCGGGAGCGAGACGCTCAGGGCGACCGCCAGTCCGTAGCCGCGCTGTTTGTTGGGGCCGATCCCGACCTTCGCCGCGACCGTGGAACCGGAGAGGTCGAGGCCGGCGCGGCGGCCCACCAGAACCAGCGCGTTGTGGAAACAGGCGCTGTACCCGGCCGCGAACAGCTGCTCCGGGTTCGTGCCGTTCCCGTCGCCACCGAGCGCCGGCGGCATCGCGACCTTCAGTTCGAGCTGCCCGTCCTGGCTGGTCACATAGCCGTTCCGGCCGCCGTGCGCGGTGGCCTCGGCGACATACATGATCTTCGTCGGACGGGTGTCGACAAGGGCGCCGTCGATCACGGCAGGACCTCCCCCAGGGCGGGCAACACAGGAGTACACAAGTACATCGTGCACAAGGTACTCGGTGGTATGGAGTCCGCAATGCGCAGGGGAGGAAATCGCGGGTGACCCGACCTCGGCAGGGGTCTCAGCAGAGGTCAGCGGCCCTGACCTCGGCAGGGGTCAGCGGGCCCGCCCCGCCGCGTCCTCCGCGCGCTCCGTCAGCCGCCGCAGCTCCTCGCGCAGGCGCGTGACGTCGGCCTCGCTCATGCCGGTCGCCGTCAGCAGTGCCTGCGGCACCTCCTCCGCGCGCTCCCTGAGCACTTCGCCGCGCCCGGTGAGGGCGACGCGCACGGAGCGTTCGTCGTGCGCCGAGCGCTCACGGCGTACGAGCCCAGCCGACTCCAGCCGCTTGAGCAGCGGCGACATCGTGCCGTAGTCGAGGTGCAGGGCGGTGCCCAGTTCCTTGACCGTGGTCTCGCCGCGCTCCCAGAGGACCAGCAGGACGAGGTACTGCGGGTAGGTGAGGCCGAGGTCCTCCAGCAGCGGGCGGTACGCGGCGGTCACGGCGCGCTGGGCGGCGTACAGCGCGAAGCACAGCTGGTCGTCGAGCAGCAGCGACCCGGCCGGCGGCCCGACGTCCTCTTGTTTCGTCACGCCCCCATTGTCACGGAGCGCGGGTCGAACCCGAAGGGCAGCTCCAGACGGTGGGTGCGCATGAGCTCGCCGTCCGAGAGGAGGGCGCCGGTCCCGCCGTCGGCGACGATCACGCCGTCGCTGAGGACGAGGGAGCGGGGGCACAGTTCGAGGGCGTACGGCAGGTCGTGGGTGACCATGAGGACGGTGACGTCCAACGAGCGCAGGATGTCCGCGAGTTCGCGCCGGGAGGCGGGGTCGAGGTTGGAGGAGGGCTCGTCGAGGACGAGGATCTCGGGCTCCATCGCCAGCACCGTCGCGACGGCGACCCGGCGCCGCTGCCCGAAGGACAGATGGTGCGGGGGACGGTCGGCGAAGGCTTCCATGCCGACCCGCTCCAGCGCCGTACGGACGCGTTCGTCCAGTTCGGCGCCCTTCATGCCCGCGGCGGCGGGACCGAAGGCGACGTCCTCGCGCACGGTCGGCATGAACAGCTGGTCGTCCGGGTCCTGGAAGACGATGCCGACCTTGCGCCGGATCTCGGCCATGTGCCGCTTGCCGACCGGGAGTCCGGCGACCTTCACCGTTCCGGCGCCGCCGGTCAGGATGCCGTTGAGGTGCAGGACGAGGGTGGTCTTGCCGGCGCCGTTCGGGCCGAGCAGCGCGACGCGCTCGCCGCGCCCGATGCCGAAGTCCACGCCGAACAGGGCCTGATGCCCGTCGGGGTAGGCGAACGCAAGTCCGGAGACCTCCAGCGAAGCCGGCACGGCGTCCGTCCCCCCGGTCGTCCCCCCAATCGCCCCCACAGCCGTCCCTGCGGACGCCCCCGCAGTCGTCCCCGCGGAGATCTCCTCGGGTGTCCCCGCTGACAGCTCCGCGGACATCTCCGCGGACTTCTCCGCGGACTTCTCTCCCGGCGTCCCCACAGACATCTCCCCGGTCGTTCCAGCAGACATCACAGCGTCCATCCCAACAGACATACGACAAGGGCGGCGAACGGAAGGGCGAGGGCGTACGACCACTGCGCCCGGGACGCGGTCACCTCGTCGATGACGGGCATCGAACCGGCGTACCCCCGGCTCACCATGGCCAGATGCACGCGTTCCCCGCGCTCGTAGGAGCGGATGAACAGCGCGCCCGCAGACTTCGCGAGCACCCCCCAGTGGCGCACTCCGCTCGCCTCGAAGCCGCGCGACTCCCGCGCGATCCGCATGCGCCGCATCTCGTCCGTGATGACATCGCCGTAGCGGATCATGAAGGAGGCGATCTGCACGAGGAGCGGCGGGAGCTTCAGCCGTTGCAGGCCGAGGAGCAGTTCCCGCAGTTCGGTGGTGGAGGCGAGCAGGACGGAGGCGGCGACGCCGAGAGTGCCCTTGGCGAGGACGTTCCAGGCGCCCCACAGACCGTTGACGCTCAGGGACAGCCCCAGCACGTCCACCCTCTCGCCCTCCGCCACGAACGGCATCAGTACCGCGAACGCGACGAACGGGATCTCGATCAGCAGCCGCTTCAGCAGGACGCCCGCCGGTACGCGGGCCTGGCGGGCGACCGCCGCGAGCAGTACGGCGTACAGCGCGAAGGCCCACATCGCCTCGCGGGGGGTGGAGACGACCACCACCACGAAGGCGAAGGCCGCGGCGAGCTTGGTGTGCGGCGGGAGGGCGTGCACGGGCGAGTGCCCGTGCCGGTACAACCGGTGCGTGTGGCCCGCCCCCATGTCAGACGCCGCCTTCCGGTACGGAGGTGGGCGTGGTGTCGGACGTACGTCGTCTGCGGACCGCCCAGAAGACGCCGGTGCCCGCGACGACGGTGACGCCGACGCCGATCACCCCCGCGAGACCGCCGGAGACACGGGTGTCGGAGATGTCCTTGACCCCGTATCCGGCGAGCGGTGAGTCCCCTGTGGCGTGCTTCCCGGTCCGGGTGTCGATGCCCTTGTCCTTGGCGACCTTCTCCAGGCCGTCGGGGCTCGCGGAGGCGTAGAAGCTGACGAATCCGGCGAGGACGAGGGAGGTGACCAGGCCGGTGATCCACACCTTGCGGTGCGAGGCGCGGGCCGCGACGGGGGCGGCGGCCGTGGGGACGTCGACCAGTTCCCCGCCGACCCGCAGCTTGAGCCGCTGCTGGAGGCCGCGGGCGCCGTACACGAGATCGGGCCGTACGGCGATGACGGCGCCGACGGTGAGCGCGGTGATGACGGCCTCGCCGATGCCGATGAGGACGTGGACGCCGATCATGGCCGTGGCGACCTTGGAGATCGCGACGTCGGTGGTGCCGCCGACCGCGTAGATGAGGGTGAAGGCGACGGCGGCGGCCGGAACGGACAGCAGCGCGGCGACGAAGGACGCGACGGTGACCGAACGCCGCTTGCGGGGCAGCACCTTCACCAGACCGCGGAAGACGACGTACGAGACGACCGTGGTGACGATCGCCATGTCGGTGATGTTCACGCCGAGCGCGGTGAGGCCGCCGTCCGCGAAGAGGATGCCCTGCATGAGCAGGACGACGGAGACGCAGAGGACACCTGTACAGGGGCCGACGAGGATGGCCGCCAAGGCGCCGCCGAGCAGATGTCCGCTGGTCCCGGCGGCGACCGGGAAGTTCAGCATCTGCACGGCGAAGATGAAGGCGGCGACCAGGCCGGCGAGCGGCGCGGTCCGCTCGTCGAGTTCACGGCGGGCACCCCGCAGGCTCACGGCGATGGCGCCGGCGGCGACCACTCCTGCGGCGGCGGAGACCGGGGCATTGATGAATCCGTCAGGCACATGCACCGTTCGATGATAATGCCTTGTTGCGAATGACTTGCAGGAGCAAGAAGCCTACGAATAGCTCCCGACGGGCGTGAGTGCGGGAGCAGTTCACGGGGGAGGGACGAGCCGGCGGACGCGACGGCGTCAACCGTTCCCGGCGGACGAACCGTCGGACGCGACGGCGTGAACGGTTCGCGGCGGACGGGCCGGTGCGCGCGACGCCGTGCGTCGTTCGCGGCGGATGTGACCGTCGCCGCACACATGCACCCGCTGCGGCAGGGCAGACGTTCCCCGAGGGGCGGTCACGGGCGGCCGGAGAGCGGTTTCCGCCAGATGTGCGACATTGGAATGGTGACGGAATTCACAGCTTCCGCATAGGTAACGCAGCGTAAGGAGTCGGTACATGCACGCCGTCGAGCAATACGCACGCGCTCATATCGTGACCGACACCGCCGACTCCGCAGACGACGAACACCGGGCCGTCCCGGTGGCCCTCCGGTACGACCCGGAGACCGACCCCCGCCAGGTGCACATCACGCTGCCCGGCCCCCACGAGTGGGTCTTCGACCGCGAGCTCCTCGAACAGGGCCTGCGCGTCCCCGTCAGCAACGGCGACATACGCATCTGGCCGTGCGGCCGCGTCCAGGCCGTCCTGGAATTCCACTCCACGCACGGGGTGGCGGTCGTGCAGCTCGACACGAAGGCGCTCATGCGCTTTCTCCGTCGTACGTACACGGCCGCCACCCCGGTGGCCCACTGATCGCTTGTCAGGACCTCGCCACGGGACAGGCGAGGTGCTCACGTTGCCCTCGTAGAGGCCCTTCCGACTCCGGGGCCTCCGAGGTTTTCGGAGGCCCTCGAAGCGGTCCCGGAGGTCCCGGAGGTCTGCGGGCAGAGGCTCAGACTCCGGCGAGTTCCCGGTCGTGGTCCGCTTCGCGCTGCTTCTCGTCGAGCGCGCGCAGGCCCTCGCCCTCGACGTCCACGTTCGGCAGCGCGCGGTCCAGCCACTTCGGCAGCCACCAGGCCCGCTTGCCCAGCAGCGCGAGCACCGCCGGGACGAGCGCCATCCGCACGACGAACGCGTCGAAGAAGACGGCGATCGCGAGGCCGAAGCCGATCATCTTGATCATCGACTCGCTCGACCCGATGAATCCGGAGAACACGGCGATCATGATGACCGCGGCCGCCGTGACGACCCGCGCCCCGTGCTTGAACCCGGTCACGATCGCCTGTCCGGGCTTCTCCCCGTGGACGTAGGCCTCTCGCATACGTGTCACGAGGAACACCTCGTAGTCCATGGCCAGTCCGAAGACGACGCCCACCATGAAGATCGGCATCATCGACATGATCGGGCCGGTCTCCTCGACGCCCATCAGAGAGGACAGCCAGCCCCACTGGAAGACCGCGACGACCGCGCCGAGGGCCGCCATCACGCTGAGCAGGAAGCCGAGAGCCGCCTTCAGCGGGACGAGGATCGAGCGGAACACCACGATCAGCAGCAGGAAGGCGAGACCGACCACGAGCGCGAGATACGGGATCAGCGCGTCGTTGAGCTTCTGCGAGAAGTCGATGTTCATGGCCGTGGAGCCGGTGACCAGCACCGTCGCGCCCGTCTCGGCCTTGATGCCGGCGCCTCCGCCGCGGATGGTGTGGACCAGGTCCTCGGTCGTGACGGAGGACGGCTTCGAGTCGGCGATCACCGTGATCATCGCGGTGTCACCGGCCTTGTTGGGCGCCGCCGGGCTCACACTCACGACACCCTTGAGGCCCTTGATCTCGTCATGCACCTTGCTGAACGCCGCCTTGGGCGCGTCGCTCGCCTTCGCGTCGACGACGACCATCAGCGGGCCGTTGAAGCCGGGCCCGAAGCCGTCGGAGAGCAGGTCGTAGGCGCGCCGCTGCGTGGTGGACGTCGGCTGCGAACCGTCGTCGGGCAGGCCGAGTTGGAGCGAGGCGGCCGGGACCGCGGCCGCGCCGAGGCCGACCACGCCGAGCAGCAGCACCGCGAGCGGGCGGCGGACGACGAAGCTCGCCCAGCGGGTGCCCATGTTGGGCTTGCCCGCCTTCTTGGCGGCGCGGCCGCCGCCGAGGAGCCTGCTCTTCTTGCCGGCCGGCTGGACCCTGCGGCCCGCGTAGCCGAGCAGCGCGGGGATCATGGTCAGCGCGATGAGTACGGCGATGGCGACCGTGCCCGCCGCCGCGACACCCATCTTCGTGAGCATCGGAATGTTGACGACCGACAGTCCGACCAGCGCGATCACCACGGTCAGCCCGGCGAAGACCACCGCCGAGCCCGCCGTGCCGACGGCCCGTCCGGCCGCTTCCTCGCGTTCGCGGCCCTCGGCCAGCTCGGCCCGGTAGCGGGAGACGATGAAGAGGGCGTAGTCGATACCGACCGCGAGGCCGATCATCATCGCGAGAGTGGAGGTGGTGGATCCGAGGTCGAGCACGCTGGCGAGCGCGGTGATCGTCGAGACGCCGATGCCGACGCCGACCAGCGCGGTCAGCAGTGGCAGCCCGGCCGCGATCAGGGAACCGAAGGTGATGACGAGGACGACCGCGGCTATCGCGATGCCGATGACCTCGCTGGAACCGGTCTCGGGCGTCGCCTGGAGCGCGTCGCCGCCCACCTCGACGGTCAGTCCGGAGTGCCGTGCGTCCTGCGCGGCCGCCTTCAGGGCGTCCTTCGAGGCGTCCTTCAGCTCCATGCCGGAGACCTCGTACTTCACCGAGGCGTAGGCGATCGACCCGTCCTTGCTCACGGCGTGGGCCTTGAACGGGTCGGTGACGGAGGTGACCTCGGAACCGGTGCCGAGCACCTTGACGGCATGCTCGACCGTCGCCTTGTTGTCCTTGTCCGCCATCTTCTCGCCGGCGGGCGCCTTGAAGACGACCCGTGCGGTCGCTCCGTCGGCGCTCATACCGGGGAAGCGGTTCTCCAGCAGGTCGAAGGCCTTCTGCGCCTCGGTGCCGGGGATCGAGAAGGAGGACGATCCCGCGACGGGCGCGGAGGCTGCGCCGACGCCCGCGAGCGTCAGCAGTGCCACCCAGATCAGGGCGGCGAAGTGCCGTCGCCGGAAGGCGAGTCGGCCGAGTTTATAGAGGAACGTGGCCACGAGGGCGTACTCCCGGTCAGGTCGTGGAAGGGCAGGGGCTGGTGTGATCACCCGAGTGGGGGCAGGGGGGATCAGCCCGACGACGTGAGCGGCGCGTCAGGTGCGACTACAGAGATCTGTAGGGGGTGAATCTGCAGGGGAAAAGATGAAAAAGATGAAAGAGGTGAAGGAGTGGGAAGTCAGGCGCCGAGAGCGGGGAGGACCACGGCGTCGACATACGAATGCAGGAAGGCCTGCGTCGGCGGGAGTTCGTCGATCATGGTGCGGGCCGCGAAGGCGCCGATGAGCATGTGCATCACGTACTGCATCGCCGGGTTGTCGGCACGGATCTCACCTCGGTCGACACCGCGCTGGAGCACCCGGCGCAGCTCTTCCAACTCCGGCTCGATCAGCCACTCCCGGAACGCCTTGAGCAGATCCGGATTCCCGTGCGCCGCCATGGCCAGGCCCCGCATCAGCGCGGAGTCCTGCTCCATCTGGCAGTCGTCCTGCCGGAGGGCGATCGCGTGGAAGTCGCCCCGCAGGCTCCCGGTGTCCATGTCGGAGAACTTCAGCGGCTTCTGGTGCCGCAGCGCTTTCACGACGAGCTCGGCCTTGCCGCCCCACTGGCGGTAGAGGGTGGCCTTGCTGGAACGGGTACGGGCCGCGACGGCGTCCATCGTGAGGGCGTCGTAGCCGACCTCACGAAGCAGGTCGAGCACGGCCGTGTACAGCTCGGCCTCACGCTCGGGCGTGATCCGACTGCGACGCGCCGTTGCGGCTTCAGCCATCCCACTCACCTCTCCTGCTTCGGATCCCGCTTGGGAGCCGTGCTTCGTATGCCTCTGAAGATACCTCCCGACGCCAGCGAAACGAAACCGTTTCGTACGTGTGCTGGGTCACGCCGGTGGCGGCGGAGAGACGGATGGGGCACACGTGTTCCTGAACGCGCCCCGCGTGCACCTCCCGTGTCCCCGCCCGCGCCCACGTCCCACCACGCGCCCCCCGTTCCACAAGTTGCCGGGGGCCGTCCGGCGGAAAAGCATGGGGAGGTGAGCGACGAGTACGAGAACGCGACCACGGACGAGAACTCCCCCGGCTATCTGCGTTTCCCGCACCTGAGCGGCGACCGGCTATGCTTCGTCACCGAGGACGACCTGTGGCTGGCCCCGCTCGACGGCCGCGGGCGCGCCTGGCGGCTCACCGTCGACCGCACCAAGGCCGGCCACCCCCGTTTCTCCCCCGACGGCCGGCACATCGCGTACACGAGCTGGCGCAGCTTCGTCCCGGAGATCCATCTGGCGCCGGTGGACGGCGGACCGGGCCGTCGGCTCACCTACTGGGGCAGCGCCGACACCCAGGTCTGCGGCTGGTCCCCCGACGGCGACATCCTCGCCGTCGCCTCGCACGGCCAGCCCTTCTCGTACTTCACCTGGGCCTACGACGTCGCCACCGACGGCGACCCCGGCCGCAAGCTGCCCTGGGGCCCGGTCTCGGACATCGGCGTCGCCGACATCGAGGGCGAGCGCAAGACCCTGCTGCTGACCGGCACCCCACCGCACGAACCGGCCGCCTGGAAGCGCTACCGGGGCGGGGCCACGGGCCGCATCTGGCTGCACGGCCGGCAACTGGTCGCCGACCTCGAAGGCCATCTGGCCTGCCCGATGTTCGTCGGCGGTCGGATCGCGTTCCTCTCCGACCACGAGGGCGTCGGCAACCTCTACTCGTGCGCGTACGACGGCTCCGACCTGCGCCGTCACACCGACCACGACGCCTTCTACGCCCGGCACGCGTCGTCGGACGGCACCCGGGTCGTCTACCAGTGCGCGGGCGATCTGTGGATCGTCGACAACCTGGCCCCCGAGTCGGTTCCCCGCCGTCTCGACGTCCTCCTGGGCGGTCCACGCGCGGGACGGCGTACGTACCCGGTGCCGGCCGCCCAGCACGTGGACAGCATCTCCGTGGACGAGACGGGCCGGGCCAGCGCCGTCGTCGTGCGCGGCAGCCTGTACTGGCTCACCCACCGCGACGGTCCCGCGCGCACCATCGCGGACACCCCGGGCGTACGGGTCCGGCTCCCGGAGATGCTCGGTTCGGGCGGGCAGGTCGCCTATGTCACCGACGCGGAGGGCGAGGACGCCGTCGAGATCGCCTACCTGCCGCGCGCGACCGGCGCCCGCGAGCCGCGTCGCCTCGCCTCCGGCCGGCTGGGCCGCGTACAGGAACTGGTGTCGGACCCGCAGGGCGAACGTCTCGCCATCGCCTCGAACGACGGACGGCTGCTTCTGCTCGACGCGACGGAGGAGTCCACCGACATCCCCGGCGCGGAGTCCGAGGACACCTCCGAAACGGAGCCCGGGGACACCTCCGGCACGGATTCCGAGGACACCTCGGACACGGAGCCCGGGGGCACCCCCGGCACGGAGCCCGAGGACACCTCCGAAACGGAGTCCGGGGGCACCTCCGAAACGGAGTCCGGGGAAGGCGAGGTCACCGAGCTCATCCGTTCCATCAACGGCCCGGTGACGGACCTCGCCTTCTCCCCGGACGGCGCCTGGCTGACGTGGTCGCATCCCGGGATCGGACGCTCCCTGCGGCAGATCAAGATGGCGCGCATAAAGGACCGTCTGATCGTCGACGTCACCAACGGCCGCTTCGAGGACGAGAATCCGGTGTTCACACGGGACGGCCGCTATCTGGCCTTCCTGTCCTGGCGCGGCTTCGATCCGGTGTACGACGTGCACACCGGGGACCTGTCCTTCCCCCTCGGCTGCCGTCCCTACCTCGTCCCGTTGTCCTCCGCCACCCCCTCCCCGTTCGCCCTGAACCCGGACGGGCGGCCGGTCGCCGGGGGTCTCGACCCGGTCGAGGACCCTGTCGAGGAGGGGTCCGGCGACGGCAGCGCGACGACCGTCGAACTCGAAGGCCTGGAAAGCCGGGTGACGCCCTTCCCGGTCACCGCCTCCAAGTACTCGGCGCTGCGCCCGGTCTCGGGAGGCGGCCTGGTCTGGCTGCGCTGGCCGATCTCCGGAGCGCTGGGCGAGACGTTCGCCAACCCGGACGACACGACCGGCCGTCCCACCCTGGAGTTCTTCAACATCACCAAGGCGAAGAAGTCCGAACTCGTCGACCATCTGGACTGGTTCGCGGTGAGCGGCGACGGTTCCCGGCTGGTCGTCGTCGACGAGGGCGACCTGCGCGCCGTCCCCTCCACCGAGTCCGGCGACAGCGACTCGACCGTCTGGATCGACCTGCGCCGCATCCTGCACGAGGTGGACCCGCCCGCAGAATGGCGCCAGGCGTACGCGGAGGCCGGCCGCCTCATCCGCGCCTACTACTGGGACCCGAACATGTGCGGCCTCGACTGGGACGCGATCCTGGAGCAGTACCGTCCCCTGGTCGAACGGGTCGCCTCCCCCGACGAGTTCGCGGACCTGCTGCGCGAAGTCCTCGGCGAACTGGGCACCTCGCACGCCTACGTCACCGCCGCGCGCCGCAACGAGGGTCCGCCCCACTACCAGCGCTGGCAGGGCCTGCTGGGCGCCAACTTCGTCTGCCGTGACGGAAGTTGGATGCTCAAGCGGATTCTGCCCGGCGACTCGTCCGACTCCAAGGCGCGCTCACCGCTGGCGGGCGCCGGTATCCGCGAGGGTGCGGTCCTCACCCATGTCGACGGGCGCCCGGTGGACCCGGTCGCCGGCCCGTATCCGCTGCTCGCGGGCGCGGGCGGTACGACGGTGGAGCTGACCTTCACCCCGACGGAGGGCGAGGGCCGCTCGCGCCGGGTGGCCGTGGTCCCGCTGATCGACGAACGCCCCCTGCGCTACCAGGACTGGGTGGCCAAACGCCGCCAGGTCGTACGGGAGTTGAGCGGCGGGCACTGCGGCTATCTGCACATCCCCGACATGGGCGGCTCGGGGTGGGCCCAGTTCAACCGCGATCTGCGGATGGAGGTCTCGCGCCCGGCCCTCATCGTCGACGTACGGGGCAACGCGGGCGGGCACATCAGCGAACTGGTCGTCGAGAAGCTGACCCGCACGATTCTCGGCTGGGACCTCACCCGCGACGCCCAGCCCGTGTCGTACGCCTCCAACGCCCCCCGCGGTCCGGTGGTGGCCCTGGCCGACGAGGCGACATCGTCCGACGGCGACATGATCACCGCCGCCTTCAAACTGCTCAAACTGGGCCCGGTGGTGGGGCAGCGCACCTGGGGCGGCGTCGTCGGCATGACCGGCCGCCACCGTCTCGGCGACGGCACGGTCATCACGGTGCCCATGAACGCCGCGTGGTTCGACGCGTACGGCTGGTCCGTGGAAAACCACGGCGTCGCCCCCGACTTGGAGATCCTGCGCACCCCGCTCGACTGGGCGGAGGGCCGTCACGCCCAGCTGGACGACGCCATCCAGCTCTCCCTGGACCTGCTCCGCGCCCACCCCGCGGCCTCCCCGCCGGACCACTCGAACGTGCCGGACAGAACAAGGCCGAAGCTCCCCCCACGAGCGAACCGACCTGACCGAACCGCCTGAACGGACCGACCTGGACGAACTGCCCCCGGCCCCGGCCGCGTTACCGCCGCGGCCGGGGGTTCGCTGCGGCAGGGCGCCGCTTCGGCCGAGTTCCCGCCGGGCGCGCGACCGGCGACGGACGGGGAGGCCGGCGGCGGACGGACAGCGGACACAAGAATGGGGTGCCCCCTCGAAAGAAGGCACCCCATTCAGGCTGAGCAGGCGCGACGATCAGACGTCGTAGTCCTGGTCGAAGCGGTCCTGAGCCTCACGCTGAGCACGCTCCGCGTCCGGCATCGTGCGGTCGTGCCCCATCGGGGAACGCTCGCTCGCCTTGCCCCGCGGTTCGCCCGTCTTCTTCTGCTTCTTGGCCTGCTGCTTAAGCTGCTCGGCCTTGTCCTTGAACTGGTCCTGCATGCTCATGCGATTCACTCCCGTAGTGGGTGAGGGATTCGGCCTCGACCCCCTTATCAGGTGAGGGGGTTCGGGCCTCGACCAGACTTACACGCAGGGACAGAGCACGCATTTCGATCAGTCACTCACCGTGAGACACGCCGGTGGGACACGCCTGCGAGCCGCCCCGGGACAACCCGGGAACACCTCGGGTGACTCAAGGCGCCGTCGACTTCCGCTCCTCCTCGTCGGCCGCCCCGCCTGCCCCGACCAGCCCGGTCCGCACACTGCCGAGCCTCGGCTCGAACCGCCGCATCTCGCGCTGCCCGACCGCCCCGATGACGCCGGGCAGATACCCCCGGATCCCCTGCATCCCGCGCAGCCACCACTGCGCGTACACATGGCTGGAGCGGCGCTCGATCCCGGCCACGATCCGGTCGACGGCCGGTCCCAGCGGATACGTCTTGTTCGACGGCCACGGCAGCCGCTGCCGCAACTCCCGCATCACCTCGTCCTGATCTGCTCCGCGCACCATGTCGGTGTCGGTCCAGGACAGATACCCGACGCCGACGCGAACGCCCTTGTGGCCGACCTCGGCGCGCAGACTGTGCGCGTACGCCTCCACACCGGACTTGGAGGCGCAGTAGGCCGACATCATGGGGGCGGGAGTCATCGCGGCCAGCGACGCGATCTGCAGCAGATAGCCCCGGCTCTTCATCAGCGCCGGAAGGAACGCCCGTGCGGTGACCGCCGATCCGATCAGGTTCACCTCGATCACCCGCCGCCAGGCGACAGGGTCGGAGTCCACGAAGGGCCCCCCGCTCGCGACACCCGCGTTCGCGACGACGATGTCCACCTTGCCGAACCGCCGCTCGACCTCCTGGGCGACCCGCGCCATCGCCTCGTGGTCGGTGACATCGGCGTACCAGTGGTCGCTCTCGCCGTGCAGCCGCTCCGAGACCCGCTTCAGCTCGTCCGCCTCCAGACCGACCAGCGCGACCTTCGCCCCGCGCGCGGAGAGCTTGCGCGCGAGGAGCTCGCCGACACCGCGCGCGGCCCCCGTGACGACCGCGACCTGCCCTTCCAGGCTCACCTTGCTCATGCGCCCTCCTTGATCTCTGCGGTCATCGCGGTGTCTACGATTTCCGCGGTCTCTACGATTTCCGCGGTCTCTGCGGCGAACTCCGCGCTCTCTACGGCCTTTTGTCCCTCGGCGGTCCGCGTGTACGTGGAGACGAGTTCGCGTATCCGGGCGGTCACCAGCTCCGGCGCCTCCACCGGAGTCATGTGACCGAGCCCCGGCAGCTCGGTGCTGCCGACACAGTTCGGCAGCGCCGCCACCAGAGCACGCGCGTGCACGACCGGTGTCAACCGGTCCACCGTGCCCGCGATCACCGCCGTCGGCACCCGCAACTCCCTGACGCCCTCTTCGAGATCGAGGGTGGCGAGCACCGCCGACCAGGCGTGGCGCACGGCACGCGGGCAGGCGTGCACGATCCGCGCGCACGCCTCCACCATGACGGGGGACGAACCGGGGCCCATGGTCGCGTACTTGAGGATCCGCCTGGCGACCGGCGTGACAGGACCGAGCGGCGCGCGCGAGCCGAGCACCGCCCCCGTGACACGCGTCCGGAGCCGTCCGGCGCGCAACGGCAGCACGCGCGACTCCTCGACCAGCCGCGTGCTCCCCGTGCTGCACAACAGCGCCGCCGCCGCGTGCTCCCTGAACCGCGGCCGCGCCGAGGCGGCCATCAACGTCATACCGCCCATGGAGTGCCCCGCGAGCACGGCCTTCTCACCCGGCGCGAGCGTGGCCGCGAGCACCGCCTCCAGGTCGTCGGCGAGGGCTTCGGTGCTGCACGCGTCACTCGCGGGACTGCGCCCGTGTCCGCGCTGGTCGTACGCGATGACCCGGTGGTCGGCGGCGAGGTCCCGGATCTGGGCCGCCCAGAAGGCGGTCGAGCAGGTCCAGCCGTGCGCGAGGACGACGGCGGGCGCGTCCTCGGGGCCGTGCACCTCGACGTGCAGCCGCGCGCCGTCGGCGGAGTGCGCGATCAGTTCCCGGGCCGGCACGGGAGGCGCGTACGCCCCGTGCGCCTCATGCGTCAGTCGGCTCACGCGTCTGCCTCCACCTTCTTCTTGCGGGTGCTCTTCGTCCGCGGCTCGGGCGCGGCTCCGGGCTCGGCCCCTGGTGCGTTTTTCGGCGCGCGCAGCACGTCGTACTCCCCCAGGTCGACGCGGCGCGTGGCGCCCCGGAACTCGGTCGTCGTACCGGGCCACACGGTGGTGTTGACGCCGTTGGCGTCGAGGTACCAGCTGGTGCAGCCGCCGGTGTTCCACACCGTGCGCTTCATGCGCTCCTGGACCCGGCTGTTCCAGGCGTCCACGGCACCGGGGCGCGCGTCGAGCGCCGCGCGTCCCCCGAGGACGTCCAGCTGCCGCAGGAAGTCGGCCATGTAGTTCAGCTGGGACTCGATCATCAGGATCATCGAGGAGTTCCCGAGCCCGGTGTTCGGTCCGATGATCGTCATCCAGTTGGGGAAGCCGGCGGCGGTGGCGCCGCGGAGCGACTTCATGCCGGTCTCCCACGCCTGCGCGAGCGTCCTGCCGTCCGCCCCGACGACCCGCTCGGCGATCGGCATGTCGGTGACATGGAAGCCGGTCCCGAACACGATCGCGTCGACCTCCGCCCTGGTGCCGTCGGCGGCGACCAGCGTGGAACCGTCGATCTCGGCGAGTCCGGAGGCGACCACGTCCACATTCGGCCGGGTGAGCGCCGGGTAGTAGGCGTTCGACAGCAGGATCCGCTTGCAGCCGATCCGGTAGTCGGGCGTCAGCTTCTCCCGCAGCGCCGGATCCTTCACGGCGCGCGCGATGTTCCGCTTGGCCAGCCGCTCGACCACGCCCAGCTGATGGGGCCGCTTGGTGAACGCCTGCACCTGGAGTTCCCGGATGCCCCACAGGAGCCCTCGCCTGGCCTGCGTCGTGAACGGCAACTGCCGGTGCACCCACCGCTCTGCGCCGCCGATGGCCCGGTCGACCCGCGGCATCACCCACGGCGGGGTGCGCTGGAAAAGGGTCAGCCGGGCGACGTCCGGCTGGATCTCCGGGACGATCTGGATGGCCGAGGCCCCGGTGCCGACCATGGCCACCCGCTTGCCGCGCAGGTCGTAGTCGTGGTCCCAGCGGGCGGAGTGGAACACCTTCCCGGTGAAGGTGTCGATCCCCGGGATCCGCGGGATCTTGGGGTCGGAGAGCGGCCCGGTCGCGGACACCACGACATCCGCCGTCAGGAACCCGCTGCTCGTCTCGATCCGCCAGTGCAGCTTCTCCGCGTCCCAGGTCATCATCTTGACCTCGGAGTCGAACCGCAGATGCGGCCGAAGCCGGAAGACGTCCGCCACGTGCTCCAGGTACGCGCGAATGTGCTCCTGCCCGGAGAAGGTGCGCGGCCATTCGGGGTTGGGCGCGAACGAGAACGAGTACAGGTGCGACGGGACGTCACAGGCGCACCCGGGATAGCTGTTGTCGCGCCAGGTGCCGCCCACACCGCCGGCCCGCTCCAGGACCACGAAGTCGGTGATCCCTTCGCGGCGCAGCCGGACAGCGGCCCCCAGGCCGCCGAACCCGGACCCGATCACCGCCACCCGTACATGCTCGTGCTCGGTCATCCCGACGCCTCCCTAGCCCGCACGACCCCGCCAGTGAACACTGGCACAATCGGGAGAGTAGAACAGCTTCGTACTCATGGGTAGGGGTCGCGACCGGGAAAGTTACCGGGGGTACGACGTAGGGTGCCGACGTGGCGGAGAAGCGCGAGTACCGGATGGAGGAGCTGGCCGAGGAGGCCGGCATCACCGTGCGCACCCTGCGCTTCTACCGGGAGCGCAAACTCATACCGCCGCCCCGGCGGGAGGGCCGCATCGCCTGGTACGACGACACCCACCTGGCCCGCCTGCGCACCATCTCGGCGCTGCTGGAACGCGGCCACACCCTGAACGGCATCGCGGAACTCGCCGAGGCCTTCGACCACGGCCGTGACGTGGGCGAACTGCTCGGCCTCGGCGAGCCCACCGAGGAGACCCCGGTCCGGCTCTCCCCCGAGGAACTGGCCGACGTGTTCGCCGGCCAGGCGACCCCGGAGAACCTCGCCGCGGCGCTCGACCTCGGCTATCTCGGCACGGACGGCGGCGAGATCGTGCACATCAGCCGCCGCCTGCTCGACGTCTCGGCCGCCCTGGTCCGCGAGGGCATACCGCTCGCGGACGTCCTGACGGCGGCCCGCCGCGTACGCGACCACACCGAGGCACTCGCCGAACTCTTCACCACCCTGGTCCTCACCGAGAACCGCACCCCCGACGACCTCCAACGCCTGCGCCCCCTGGCGAAGAGCGTGGTGGAGGCAGAACTGTCGATGGCCCTGGACCGGCGGCTGCGGGACCCCCGGACATAGGGATCCCGTCACGGCGACCGGATCACCCGGAGGTGGTGGACGACGGGCTGCTCAGAGGTCGTAGACCACCGTGACCGGCGCGTGGTCGGACCAGCGCTCGTCGTGCGTCGCCGCGCGCTCCACGAATCCCTTGACCGCCTTGCCCGCGAGCCCGGGAGTGGTGATCTGGAGGTCGATCCTCCAACCTGAATCGTTGTCGAAGGCCCGTCCCCGGTACGACCACCACGAGTACGGGCCCTCGGCGTCCGGATGCAGGGCGCGTACGACGTCGACGTAACCGCCGTCGCCCGCGTCGAGGACGTGCCCCAGCCACTCCCGCTCCTCGGGCAGGAAGCCGGAGTTCTTCCGGTTGGCGCGCCAGTTCTTGAGGTCGGCCTCCTGGTGGGCGATGTTCCAGTCGCCGCAGACGACGACCTCGCGCCCGTCGGCGGCGGCCCGCTCCCTCAGCTCCTTGAGGTAGGTGAGGAACTCGTCCATGAACCGGACCTTCTCGTCCTGCCGCTCGGTCCCGACCTCGCCCGAGGGCAGATAGAGGCTCGCGACGGTGACACCGGGCAGGTCCGCCTCGACGTACCGCCCGGAGGAGTCGAACTCCTCGGACCCGAAGCCGATCCGGACGCGGTCGGGCTCACGGCGTGTGTAAAGGGACACACCCGCGCGGCCCTTGGCGGCGGCGGGGGCGTGCACGACATGCCACCCCTCCGGCGCGCCCGCCTCCGCGGGGAGCTGGCCCGGCTCGGCCCGCACCTCCTGGAGGCACAACACGTCCGCGGAGGTCTCCGCGAGCCACTCCACGAAACCCTTCTTCGCGGCGGCCCGGAGCCCGTTCACATTCACAGAGGTCACAGTCAGCACTGGGGCACGATACTTAATCGGTACGGTCTGCCAGAACTCGATCAACGAGAGCGACGCGGCCGCCCACTCGCCCGCTATCGCATAGATGTACGGTACTACGCATGAATTTCCGCCCGGTCCCCTTCGACCACCCCGACGCCATCAAGCTCAACGATCAGGTTCAGGCCGAATACGCCGTGCGATACGGCGACGACGGCGATGCCACGCATCTGGACGCGCGGATGTTCGCCCCGCCGCTCGGCCTCTATCTGATCGCGTACGACGAGCGGGACCGCCCGGTGGCCACGGGCGGCTGGCGCGCCCAGAACGAGAACGCCGAGGGCTACTCGGACGGAGACGCCGAGCTCAAGCGCATGTACGTGATCCCCGAGGCCCGCGGACTCGGCCTCGCCCGGCGCATCCTGGCCGCCCTGGAGGACGACGCCCGCGCGGCCGGCCGCGTCCGCCTGGTCCTGGAGACCGGCGCCAAGCAGCCCGAGGCGGTCGCCCTCTACGCGTCGAGCGGCTACGAGCCGTGCGTCAAATTCGGCTACTACCGCTTCCACGAACTGAGCCTCTGCTACGCCAAAGCCCTCTAGTCATCGGGGCGGTGTTCATCCGGCGGCGCCCCGGAGACCGAGCGCGCCTGGAGGCCGACCCGATGTCCACGACCCGACCCTTACGGAACGTACGGCTGAGAGCGAGCGCGGCGGCGGGAGGACTGGCCGTCGCGCTCGCCCTGGCCGGCTGCACCGGCGGCCGTGGCGGCTCCGCTCAGCCCGACCCCGAACTGTCGCCGGCTCCGGCTTCCTCGCCGGCTTCCGCCCCGCGGGAATCGCCGGTCTCCGACCGCATCCAGTACCTGCCCGGCGAGTCCGTCACCAAGGCTCCGGACATACCCGGCAGCAGGGTCGTCTCGAAGGTCGCGAACGCCCACGGCAACGCGGAGATCGACGTGCCCGCCGGAGTCGGGCCCGGATCCCTGTGGATCGCCGTGAACTGCGAGGGCCGGGGAACGATGAACGTGTCGGCGGAACCGACCGGATTGAGCTTCCCGGTCACGTGCGCCGCCGGAAAGGTCAGCGGCATCCTCAACCGAATGGATCTTGAGCACGGGCACAGCCACGACCACGCGACGGTGACCGTGACGGCCCCGTCCGGTATTCGCTGGGCCCTCACCCTCGGACACTGACCGAGGGGAACCGCCGGCCCCGGGACCACCGACGGGAGTGTCACCGTCGGCTCCAGGGCACGGCAAGAGGCCCGCTCCCACTGCTGGGAACGGGCCTCTTGGCTGCGGTGGACCTGTGGGGATTTGAACCCCAGACCCCCTCGATGCGAACGAGGTGCGCTACCAGACTGCGCCACAGGCCCTTGCAACGAGTGAAACTCTAGCATCCCGATCGAGGTGCTTGGAAATCCGTTCCGGGCTGGTCAGCCGGGCCCTCGAGAGCACCCGGCGACGCACCCGTCACTCGTTGGCCGCACGCGGCCGTTCCCCGTCCTCGTACTGGTCGAACAACGGCGTACGCCCGCGTTCGCGGGCGCGCCGCGCGGACGCCGCGCGCCGGGCGTCACTGCGCGTGCCGTCCGCGGCGTCGGCGTCGTCCGAACCGTCGGAGAGTTCCTCACCGACCTGCTCCGCCTCGGGCGCGCTCGGCTCGACCGCGCTGGACCGCGCCGAACTCCACGCGTCCGGCGCCCCCAGATCGACGCTGGACGTCGCCCGGGGCGCGACCGGTGCGGTCACATAGGTCGGCAGGGGAACCGGCACCGGGTCCCAGCTGTCCCCCTGGGCGGGACCGCACTGACGCTCGCGCTGCTGGTCGACCCACTCGGCGTGGTCGGTCTGCTCGACAAGGGCGCGACGGTCGGCGGCGAGTGCCGAGAGGCCGGGATCGGTGTCGGACCCGGGGCCCTCCGCCGGTTCGGCCGCCCCGGGTTCGGCGGACGTCCGCCGGCGAGGCTGTCGCTCCCTGAGCCGCTGCGCCGCGGCCTCCGCCCGGCGGCGGTCCATGGTGTAGGTGAAGCGCCGTCGCTCCTGGGCGCGCAGGTGCACGATGTACGAGCTCAGCATCACGGCCGGCACGCCGGGCGCCCACAGGAAGGCGAGCCCGCCGACTGCTGCCACGATCGCGCCGAGCGTGAAAGCGAGGAACAGCATGACCGTCGTACGCCGACGGCGCGCGAGGACCTTCGTACGCCGGGCCCGCGCCGCAGCCTCCGCCGAGACTGCCCGGCGTGCGCCCGGCGTGCGGTCCGCCGCGGACGGAGCGGCCTGCTGGGGCGCGGACTTGACCGAGGGTCTCGGCGCGGACGCGGATGTGCCCGACTGGTGCGGTACGGACCGGGCGGCGCCCGAGGTCTCGTACGTGCCGCTCTCCCTGCCGGCCGCGCGCCCGCCCGGCTTCGGCTCCGTCTGGACCGGCTCCGGCGCCTGAACCCGTTCCTCCACACGCGGACGGTGCTGGGCCGCCGCCTGGGGCCGGGCCGGAGGCACGGCGAAGGCCCGGACGTCCACCGAGTCGGTGACGTCGTCCGGGTCGGCGCTGGGCTCCTCCTCCTCGGCGGAGCGCGCGCGCAGGTCCTTGGCGTATCGACGCTCCATGCCCGCCCGTCCGGACAGCAGCCGGATGGCGGTGCTGAAGCGTTCCGTCGGACGGGCTTCGTTCAGCTCGTCCTGCCTACGGAGCCACATCGGCACCAAGTAGGCGGCCCAGGCCCCGACGATGACTGCGTAGATGAGGCCGCTGCTGCTCACGCCTCACACGGTAGAGGGGTTTGTGTGAGGCCATCTGCCAATTGAGCCGGTGTGTCGCACGATCCGGCTGATATTTCGAGCTTTTTTTGTGACCGATGCGATCAACGGGCCTCCGTGAGCGCGAATTTAATGCCCCGAGACGATCGTCCGCCGATCATTTTCGAACACCTATTTCATTTTCCGGCGTTGCCGGGCTTGCTCGAGTTCTGCGAGCCTGCCTGCTCCGATCCCATCCGACCGGACCGGTTCGGCGCCGAACGCGTCCGGCGCCAGCGCGCGAGCAGACCCTCGGGCACTTCCTCCGCGGTGAGCGCGAAGACGAGATGGTCCCGCCAGGCGCCGTCGATGTGGAGATAGCGCGGGCGCAGCCCTTCCTCGCGGAATCCGAGTTTTTCCACGACCCTGCGGCTGGGCCCGTTCTCGGGGCGAATACAGACTTCGATGCGGTGCAGTCCGACGGTACGGAAGCAGTGGTCGCTCACCAGCGCCACGGCCGTCGGCATCACTCCGCGCCCCGCCACCGACTGGTCCACCCAGTAGCCGACGTGCCCGGAGCACATCGAGCCCCAGGTGATTCCGGCCACGGTCAACTGACCGACCAGCCGCCCCTGGTACTCGATCACGAAGGGCAGCATCCGGCCCGCGTTGGCCTCGGCGCGCAGGTGGCGGACCATCTGCCGGTACGTCGGCCGGTGCGCGATGGGACCGCTCGGGGTGGGCGGCGGGATGGTCGCCTCCCAGGGACGCAGCCAGTCACGGTTGCGCCGGTTCACCTCACGCCAGGCCCGCTGGTCGCGCAGCCTTATCGGCCGGAGGACGACATCGCCGTCCACCAGCTCGACCGGCCAGGATGGGCTGTTCAGCTCACACCCCCACTGCCGCTGGGTCTCTGGTGGTCGCCGCCGCGGATCTGGTCGACGGCGTGGATCAGGAGGGGTTCCAGAACGGCCAGTCCGTCCTTCACCCCGCCGGTGGAGCCCGGCAGGTTGACGATCAGGGTCCCCGCGGCGACTCCGGCGAGCCCCCGGGAGAGCGCCGCCGTCGGCACCTTGTCCCTTCCGAACGCTCTGATGGCCTCCGGAATGCCCGGGATCTCGCGGTCGAGCACCCGCAGGGTCGCTTCGGGGGTGCGGTCGGTGGGCGAGATTCCCGTACCGCCGGTGGTCAGGATGACGTCGTAGCCCGCCTCGACTCCGGCGCGCAGCGCCGCCTCCACGGGGTCCCCGTCGGGGACGACCCGCGGCCCGTCGACCGCGAAGCCGAACTCCGCGAGGCCCGCGGCGATCAGGGGCCCACCCTTGTCCTCGTAGACGCCGGCGGCGGCCCGGTTGGAGGCCGTGACGACCAGAGCCCTGTAGAGCGCCGGGAGGGCCCCGCCGATGACGGTGCCGCCGCTCATGCCCGGCTCCAGTGGCCCGACTTCCCGCCTGTCTTCTCTTCCACCCGTACGTCCGTGATGACCGCCCCCTTGTCGACAGCCTTGACCATGTCGATCACGGTGAGGGCCGCCACGCTGACCGCGGTGAGGGCTTCCATCTCGACGCCCGTGCGGTCGGTCGTCTTCACGGTGGCGAGGATCTCGACGGCGTCGTCCGCGACCGACAGGTCAATCTTGACACCGGACACCGACAACGGGTGGCACAGCGGGATCAAATCCGGCGTGCGCTTGGCTCCCATGATCCCCGCGATGCGGGCGGTGGCGAGGGCGTCGCCCTTGGGGACTCCCTCGCCGCGCAGCAGCTCCACGACACGTGGCGAGACCAGGACACGGCCGCTCGCGCGCGCCGTGCGGGCGGTCACGTCCTTCCCGGACACGTCGACCATGCGGGCGGCGCCGACCTCGTCGATGTGCGTCAGTCGGTCCTGCACAGGGGGTCCGGAGGTCTCCCCCCGGGACGGAACAGTCATGTGCGTGGGCGCTCCCGGTCTGGGCCCGTCGCGGTACGGCGCGTGGGCCTGGTGTGCGCGACACGTTACCGCCCGCCAGTCCACCGTTCCGCCTCCGTAAGGAGCTGTGCGCCCCTTGCGTGATCCGGGCGCCCGGCGGTGGCCCTCTTCCCCCGTCCGGCCGCTCAGCCGAGCAGCACGACCTCGACCTCGGCGCCGGGCTCGACCGAGGTGTCGCCCTCGGGGACGACGATCAGCGCGTCGGCGTGCGCGAGGGCCGCGACCAGGTGGGATCCGGCGCCGCCGACGGGCGTCACGGCGCCGTCCGCGTACGTCCCGCGCAGGAACTGCCGACGGCCCTTCGGCGAGGTCAGCGCCTTGTCCGCGGAAAGGGTCGCCCTGGTCGTGGGCCGGTGGACGTCCTTCAGTCCCATCAGGGTGCGGATCGCGGGGCGCACGAAGAGTTCGAAGGAGACGTACGACGACACGGGGTTGCCCGGGAGCGCGAGCAGCGGTGTGTGGTCGGGGCCGATGGAGCCGAAGCCCTGGGGCTTGCCGGGCTGCATGGCGAGGGTGCGGAAGTCGATGCCGCTGCCCGCCTCGTCCTCGTCGCCGACCGACGACAGCGCCTCCTTGACGACGTCGTAGGCGCCGACGCTCACTCCGCCGGTCGTGACCAGCAGGTCCGCGCGGACGAGCTGGTCCTCGATGGTCGAGCGCAGCGTCTCGGCGTCGTCCGCGACCGCGCCGACCCGGTAGGCGATGGCTCCCGCGTCGCGGGCGGCCGCGCACAGGGCGAAGCTGTTGGAGTCGTAGATCTGGCCGGTGCTCAACTCCTCGTCGGGCTGGACGAGTTCGCTGCCGGTGGACAGGACGACCACGCGGGGGCGGGGGTGCACCCGCACGGTGCCGCGGCCGATCGCGGCGAGCAGCCCGATCTGCGGCGGGCCGAGGACGGTGCCCGCTTCGAGGGCGCGGTCGCCCGCCTTCACATCGCTGCCTTTCGCGCGTACGTGCGCGCGTGGCTCGGCCTGGCGGTGGACGTGCACCTGTCCGTAGGAACCCTCGGGGGACGCGCTGTGCGCGCGCATCCTGGAGACCGGGCCCTCGCCGAGGCCTCCGTCCGTCCACTCGACGGGGACGACGGCTTCGGCGCCGGGCGGCAGCGGGGCGCCGGTCATGATGCGGGCGGCCTGGCCGGGGCCCACGTAGGGCTGCTCGGCCTGGCCGGCCGCGACATCGCCGACGACCGTCAGGACCGCCGGGTATTCCTCGCTCGCGCCCGCCACATCCGCGACCCGGACCGCGTACCCGTCCATCGAGCTGTTGTCGAACGGCGGCAGGGAGACCGGCACCATGACGTCCTCGACCAGGACGCAGCCCTGGGCGTCGAGGAGTTGCAGCTCGATGGGTTCGAGGGGGCGGACGGTCGTGAGGATGTCCTCCAGGTGGTCGTCCACCGACCAGAGGTGATCCTGGCCGGTGGTGCGGGTCGCGGCGCTGCTCAAAGTCCCTACATCTCCTCGGCTACGTAACTGCGGAGCCAGGTCCGGAAGTCCGGGCCCAGGTCTTCACGTTCGCATGCGAGTCTGACAATGGCACGCAGGTAGTCGCCGCGGTCGCCGGTGTCATAGCGGCGGCCCTTGAAGACGACGCCGTGCACGGGGCCGCCGACCTTCTCGTCCTGGGCGAGCTGCTGGAGGGCGTCGGTGAGCTGGATCTCGCCGCCGCGGCCCGGCTCGGTCTTGCGGAGTATGTCGAAGATGTGCGGGTCCAGGACGTAGCGGCCGATGACGGCGTAGTTGCTGGGCGCGTCGGCCGGGTCCGGCTTCTCGACCAGTCCGGTCACCCTGACCAGGTCGCCCTTGCCGGTGGTCTCGACGGCGGCGCATCCGTAGAGGTGGATCTGCTCGGGCGCGACCTCCATGAGCGCGATGACGCTGCCGCCGTGCTGTTCCTGGACCTCGACCATGCGGGCGAGCAGGGGGTCGCGGGGGTCGATCAGGTCGTCGCCGAGGAGGACGGCGAAGGGCTCGTGGCCGACGTGCGGGGCGGCGCACAGGACGGCGTGGCCCAGGCCCTTGGGGTCGCCCTGGCGCACGTAGTGCATGGTCGCGAGGTCGCTGGACTCCTGGACCTTGGCGAGCCGGTCGGCGTCGCCCTTCTTCTGAAGGGCGGACTCCAGCTCGTAGTTGCGGTCGAAGTGGTCCTCCAGGGGCCGCTTGTTGCGGCCCGTGATCATCAGGACGTCGTCGAGACCCGCCGACGCGGCCTCTTCGACCACGTACTGGATCGCCGGCTTGTCGACGACCGGCAGCATCTCCTTGGGAGTGGCCTTGGTCGCCGGCAGGAACCGGGTGCCGAGGCCTGCCGCGGGGATGACAGCCTTACTGATCCTGGGGCGTGACTCAGTCATGTCCGCAACCATAACCGGTGACTTTGTGCAGAATCTGTGTCCCCGGTCAATTCGCTGTCATATGAGCGGATTGAGAGAACTGTGGAGTCACCTGTGAGCGACGTCCGACGTGAACCAGAGCCTGACAAGCGAATGTTGCGGCGAGGATTCCTGTTGGTGAGAAATGGGTTGACGGCCGATGACGTGCGGGAAACCGCCGCCTCCCTCGCCGCCCGCGCCCTGGACCTGCCCGAACTGGCGCACGCCGGCACGGTGGCGGCCTACGTCTCCGTGGGGAGCGAGCCGGGCACCCTCGCGCTCCTGGACGCGCTCCGCGCGCGGGGGGTGCGCGTCCTCCTGCCGGTCCTGCTGGCGGACAACGATCTGGACTGGGGGGCGTACACCGGAGCGGAGTCCCTCGAACCAGTCCGACACGGCGGGAAGATGGCCCTCTTGGAGCCCCTGGGCGAGCGGCTGGGGCCGGCGGCCGTCCAGGACGCGGACGCCGTTCTGCTGCCCGGTCTCGCCGTCGACGCGCGCGGAATGCGGCTGGGGCGCGGCGGAGGCTCGTACGACCGTGTACTGGCCCGCCTGGAGCGCTCGGGCGCCGATCCCGCACTGGTGGTGCTCCTGTACGACACCGAGGTCGTCGAGCGCATCCCGGAGGAGGCGCACGACCGGCCCGTCCACGCCGTGGTGACCCCCTCCGGTGTGCGCCGCTTCCGCTGACCGGCGACAGGCCGAAGAACGGCGGACGGCGGACGCGAAGTGGCCCTCCACGCACGCGTGGAGGGCCACTTTCGTCAGGCACCGCTTCAGGGCGTCAGGATCTCGACGCCCGTCGGAGCGTCACGGTTTCAGGACCAGGGTGTCGGTCGTCTTCTTGTCGACGGCGTTCTTGGTGAAGGCCCACGGCAGGAGTTCGCCCTTGGCCCACTTCTCCGTCTGGTCGGTGTAGTGGGCGCTGTAGGCGTGCCCCGAGGCGCCCGAGAGGTTTATCCACTTGGACTTGTCGAGGTCTTGGAGGTTGACGACCATCCGCATCGAGGGGACCCAGACCACTCCGTAGCCACCCGCCGCGTTCCAGCCGGTCGCGTTGACCGTCGCCTCGCCGCCGCTGAGTTTCCAGGGGCCCCGGTTGAGCATGTACTGCAGGAAGCTGGGGCCTTCGGTACCGAGGGTCTGGTTCTTCAGGAACAGGCGGTGCAGCCGGCCCCAGCTCCAGGTGTCCATGTCCTTGCCGAGCTTGGCGGTCAGCTCCCAGCGGGCGTCCTTCATGGCCCGGCCGAACAGGTCGTCCCGGGTTTCGGTCGCCTTGTCGGTGCGCGTCCTGGGCGACTTCCACCAGTCGTTGTTCTCGTCGTCGATGATCTTGCGGACGACCTCGAACCAGCGGTCGCCGCCGTCCGGCTGCGCCTGGTCCGCCTCGCGCTCGCCGCACTCGCGCACCGTCTGGTTCGCGTCCGCGGGACCGGTGGTGTCGATCCGGTCGACCCACAGGCACTGGCCCTTGACCCGCAGTTCCTTGGGCAGCTTGTTGCCGAAGGCGAGCTTCAGGATGTTGCGCCAGGTGGCGTTGAAGTAGGCGGCGGCAGCGGAGTCGGAGTCCTGGGTGTAGTCCCAGCCCTCCAGGAGCTTCTGCGCGTCACGGACGTTCTTGTCGGCCACGTCGATCTTGAGCAGCTTGGGCACGATCAGCTTGGCGATCTCGCTGCTGTTGTCGAGCTGCATCTGGCGCATGTCATCGGTCGAGATCTTGGCGCCGCCCCTGGTCTTCGACTCGATCAGGTCGGTGATCCGCTGGCTGCGGGTGCCGTAGCCCCAGTCCGTGGTGAGCGTGTAGGGGTACTTGTCCGGCTCGACGACCGCCTGGTTGGCGGTCACGATGTAGCCGCGCTTGGGGTTGTACTCGTACGGCAGGGCGGACTGCTTGATGTAGCCGGTCCAGCGGTACTTGGAGTCCCAGCCGGGCGAGGGCAGTGAGCCGTCGTCGCCCTTGGCGCGCGTGGGGATCTTGCCGGGCAACTGGTAGCCGATGTTGCCGCCGGCGCCGGCGCCGTCGGCGTAGACCAGGTTCTGGGACGGTACCTCGAAGGACGCGGCCGCCTTGCGGAAGTCGGTCCAGTTCGACGCCTTGTCCATCTCGAAGACGGCGTCCATGGTGTTGCCCGGATCCAGCGCGGTCCAGCGCAGCGCTATCGCGTAGCCGTCGCCGCGGTCGGGCGCCCCGGCTTCGACCGTGGCCTTCTTGCCGACCTGGACCAGTTCGTCGTCCCGGTCGGAGAGCAGCGGCATCCCGTCGTCGGTCTGCCGGACGACGATCGTCTTGGCGTCGCCGCCCGCGACCTTGATCGTTTCCTTGCGGGTCGTGAAGGGCAGCACCTTGCCGTCGTACGCGTAGCCCTCGCCGGTGATCTTCTCCAGGTAGAGGTCGGTGACGTCGACCCCGGAGTTGGTCATGCCCCAGGCCATGTGCGCGTTGTGGCCGATGACCACGCCGGGCATGCCCGCGAAGGTGTAGCCGGTGACGTCGTACTGGCAGGTGGCGGAGACGGCGGTGCAGTGCAGGCCCATCTGGTACCAGACCGAGGGCAGCGAGGCCGACAGGTGCGGGTCGTTGGCCAGCAGGGGCTTGCCGGTGATGGTGTGGCTTCCCGCGACGACCCAGGAGTTGGAGCCGATGCCGTTGCCGTTCACGCCGACGGCGGTGGGCAGGCCGTCGAGGACCTTGTAGAGCCCCGAGAGCTGGCTCTGGAACCCGGTGGGCGCCGCGGTGTTGCCGGTGAGCCCGGTGCCCGCCGTGGACGTCGAGGTGGTGTCGGTCTGGCTGTACGTCCCGGTGGCACTGTCGTACGAGCCCGTACGGACGATCGTCTTGTTCCGGCTGTACGGGTAGTCCGGGTACAGGTCCGCGATCTGCTTCGGGCCGAGCCGGCTCGTCATCAGGGAGCGGTCGATCTCTTCCTGCATGTTGCCGCGCAGGTCCCAGGCCATCGCCTTGAGCCAGGCCACCGAGTCGACCGGGGTCCACTCCGTCGGCTTGTAGTCGTTGGTGAAGCCGAGGGCCGCGTACTCCAGGGAGATGTCCTTGCCGTCCTTGCCCTTCAGGTAGGCGTTGACTCCCTTGGCGTACGACTGGAGGTACTTCTTCGTGGAGGCCGACAGCTTGGTGTCGTACTCCTTCTTCGCGACCCGGTCCCAGCCCAGCGTGCGCAGGAACTCGTCGTTCTTGACCTGGCCCTCGCCGAACATCTCGGACAGTCGGCCCGAGGTCATGTGGCGGCGCACGTCCATCTCGTAGAACCGGTCCTGCGCCTGGACGAAGCCCTGGGCCATGAACAGGTCCTCGTCGGACGAGGCGTAGATCTGCGGGATCCCGTTGCCGTCGCGCTGCACGGTCACGGGCCCCGACAGGCCGTCGAGCTGGATGGAGCCCTTGGTCTGCGGGAAGGAGGCACGCACAGTGCTGATGCTCCAGTACGCGCCGAAGGCGATGCCTCCGATGATGGCGAGAACCAGGACAATCAAGAACAGTCGGGCTTTGCGCCCCTTCTTCCTGCCGGACTTGCCGGGCTGTTGGCCGGAAGAGGCGGTGGTGTTGGGGGGCATCGCTGTCCTTGCTGTCCTAACGCGAGCGGCAGGCGGTCCTGGAGTGCTGGGGCAACCATAGGCGCAGGGCCAACCGCGCCTTGACGCGGAGTAGGAAACCGGGAAGCACGACCGTTCGATCTTGCCTCCGGGAACGTCAAGAAAGCGTCAAGAGTTAGGTAAGGTAACGAAGTACTTGCACTGAAGTGGCCGGCTTCCGGTGCTCAGATCCGGAGGCCGTCCGCGGCGGGACCGGATCGGCGAGAAAGGAACAGCCCCTGACTGTCCACCACCTCAACCAGCTCCTGCTCGTGTGCTCGCTCGTCCTGCTCTTCGCGGTCGCGGCGGTCCGGATCTCCTCACGCAGCGGGCTTCCCACGCTGCTCGTGTACCTGGGGATCGGCGTCGCGATCGGCCAGGACGGAGTCGGCGACGTCCACTTCAGCAACGCCGAGCTGACCCAGGTCATCGGGTACGCGGCCCTGGTCGTGATCCTGGCCGAAGGCGGTCTCGGCACGAAGTGGAAGGAGATCAGACCGGCCCTGCCGGCGGCCTCCTCGCTGGCGGTGGTGGGCGTCGCGGTGAGCGTCGGCGTCACGGCGACGGCCGCGCACTATCTGATCGGCCTGGAGTGGCGGCAGGCGCTCATCATCGGGGCGGTCGTCTCCTCGACGGACGCCGCGGCGGTCTTCTCGGTCCTGCGGAAAATCCCCCTCCCCGCGCGCGTGACGGGCATCCTGGAGGCCGAGTCGGGCTTCAACGACGCCCCGGTGGTCATCCTCGTCGTCGCGTTCTCCACCGCGGGACCGGTGGAGCACTGGTACGCGCTGCTCGGCGAGATAGCGCTGGAGCTGGCCATCGGCGCCGCCATCGGTCTCGCGGTCGGCTGGCTGGGCGCGTACGGCCTGCGGCACGTGGCGCTGCCGGCGTCCGGCCTCTACCCGATCGCGGTGATGGCGATCGCGGTCGTCGCGTACGCGGCCGGCGCGCTCGCCCACGGCAGCGGCTTCCTCGCCGTCTACCTCGCCTCCATGCTTCTCGGCAACGCGAAACTGCCCCACTCGCCCGCCACCCGCGGCTTCGCCGAGGGGCTCGGCTGGATCGCCCAGATCGGCATGTTCGTGCTGCTCGGCCTGCTGGTCACCCCGCACGAGATGGGCGACGACATCTGGCCCGCGCTCGTCATAGGCCTGGTCCTGACCATGGTGGCGCGGCCGCTGAGCGTCGTCGTCAGCCTGCTGCCGTTCCGCATCCCGTGGCAGGAGCAGACACTGCTGTCCTGGGCGGGGCTGCGCGGCGCGGTACCCATCATCCTGGCGACGATCCCGATGGTGAGCGGCATCGCCGAGAGCAAGCGGATCTTCAACATCGTCTTCGTCCTGGTCGTCGTCTACACCCTCATCCAGGGCCCGACCCTGCCCTGGCTGGCCCGCAAACTCCGCCTCGGGGAGTCCCCCGGGGCAGCCGACCTGGGCATCGAATCGGCGCCCCTGGAGCGACTGCGCGGCCATCTGCTGTCCGTCGCGATCCCCAAGGGGTCGCGTATGCACGGCGTCGAGGTGGGCGAGCTGCGGCTGCCCCCGGGCGCGGCGGTCACCCTCGTCGTCCGCGACGCGAAGTCCTTCGTACCGATGCCCACGACGGTGCTGCGGCTCGGCGACGAACTGCTGGTGGTGGCGACCGACCCGGTCCGGGACGCGGCCGAGAGGCGGCTGCGCGCGGTGGGCCAGGGCGGCAAGCTCGCCGACTGGCTGGGCATCGGCGACGGCGGGACGGAACACCGGACGAGGCACCGGACAGGCCTTTGACACGGCACCGGACGGACTCCTGCGGGACACCGGACGCGCTTCTTACGAGACACCGACCAGGGTTTTAAGAAGCGAGAGACATTCACAGGCGCACGAACCCGTGGTGCTCATTTTCACAGGCCCGGCGACACCCGCCCCCTGTACGATGAAGGCACACCTTGATCGAACCAACTCTGCCTGACGCAGAGCTGGCGCGACCGTATGGCGGCCGTGACGTCCTCCCGCAGGGGGCGCCGGTATCTACCGCAGATCCGCGCAAGAGGACAGCTCTCGGCGCCCCCGCACGGGCGCGCTACCAGGCGGCAGAAAGGCACGGGCCGTGGCATCCACGGTCACCTCCCGTCCTGGATACGGACAGCTGCTGCGCACCCGCGGCGCGTGGACGTTCCTGCTTCCCGGCTTCGCCGCTCGCCAGCCGTTCGCCATGCTGACGATCTCCATCGTGCTGCTCGTGCAGCACACCACCGGCTCGTACGGGGCGGCCGGCGCGGTCGCCGCCGTCACCGGTGTCGCCATGGCGCTCTTCGCGCCCTTCACCGGGCGTCTGGCCGACCGGCACGGACAGCGGGCCGTCCTGCTGCCCGGCGTCCTCGTGCACGCCGTGTCCGGCTTCTCCCTGACCGCGCTCGCGCTGGCGGACGCTCCCTTGTGGGCGCTTTTCGCGGCCGCCGTACCGACCGGCGCCTCGGTGCCGCAGGTCGGCCCCATGGTGCGGGCCCGCTGGGGCGTGAAGCTTCAGGGCTCGCCCCTGATGTCGACCGCGGCGGCCTTCGAGTCCGTCACGGACGAGCTGACCTTCGTCTTCGGCCCGCTGCTCGCCACAGCGCTGTGCACGGCCGTCGACCCCTCCGCGGGCCTGCTGACCGAGGCCTCGCTGACTCTGATCGGCGGTCTGCTGTTCGCCGCGCAGAGGAGCACACAGCCCTCGGTCGCCGTCGACGGGCACGCGCGCGCGGAGCACGGTTCCGCTCTGCGGATCCCCGGCGTACGCGTTCTGATCATGACCTTCCTCGGCATCGGCTCCGTCTTCGGCGGCATGCAGGTCTCGCTGGCCGCGTACAGCCAGTCGATCGGCGAGCCCGGCTTGAACGGTGTCCTGTACGGCGTCTTCGCGGCGGGCAACATGGTCTCCGGCATCGTCTGCGGCGCCATCGCCTGGAGGGTGGCCCCGCAGCGACGGCTCGTCCTCGGGTACGCCGCGCTCGCGCTGGCCGCCTCCGGACTGTGGGCGGCGAACTCGGTGATCGTGCTCGCCGGCCTCGGCCTTGTGGTCGGCATGTGCATCGCCCCGACCCTGATCACCGGCTACACCCTGGTCGAGAGCCTCGTTCCGCAGGGCGCCCGCACGGAGGCCTTCACGTGGCTCACCGGCGCCGTCGCGCTCGGCCAGGCGGCGGCCGTCACCGTCGCCGGACAGCTGGAGGACAGGCTCTGGGGCGGCGCCGGATTCCTGGTGCCGATGGCCGGTACGGCACTGGCTCTGGCGACCCTGGTGGCACTGCGTTCACGCCTCGCCACACAGGCCACGAGCCGTGCTGTCGCACGTGGCGTCGGTCACCGCGTGCCGGTGACAGTGGACTGATCTCGCGGAATACGTCAGTATGGACCGTCGTTAGCACTCACTGAGTGAGAGTGCCAGGAGGAAGACAAGTGCCGACCTACCAGTACCAGTGCACCGAGTGCGGCGAGGGCCTCGAGGCGGTGCAGAAGTTCACCGATGACGCCCTGACCGAATGCCCCAACTGCAGCGGCCGCCTGAAGAAGGTTTTCTCGGCCGTCGGCATTGTCTTCAAGGGCTCCGGCTTCTACCGCAATGACAGCCGCGGCTCCTCGTCGAGCAGCTCGCCGGCGTCGAAGCCGTCGACGTCCACGTCCGCGTCGGACTCGAAGTCCTCGTCGTCGACGTCCACGTCGTCGTCCTCGGACGCGAAGTCGTCGGGCACTGGCTCGTCCAGCAGCTCCGCCGCTTAAGGCCTCCTCGGTCCGCCGGGGCTGCCGTCCCGGCCCAGCCGTCTCCGCGAGGCCCCACAGGCTCGTTTCCACAGGACCCCGTCGTCGTACGACGACGGGGTCTTTGGCGTCCCCCCGGTCCCGGCTAGGGTGCCGTTCATGGCGAACACGGAGAACCCACAGAACCCGGCCGGGGAGCAGTCGACGGCCTTGGCCGAGATCGGTGTCATCGGCGGCTCGGGCTTCTACTCCTTCCTCGACGACGTGACCGAGCTGCAGGTGGACACCCCTTACGGACCACCCAGCGACTCCTTGTTCGTCGGCGAGATCGCCGGTCGGCGGGTCGCCTTCCTCCCCCGCCACGGCCGCGGGCACCATCTGCCGCCGCACCGCATCAACTACCGGGCCAACCTGTGGGCGCTGCGTTCCGTCGGTGCCCGCCAGATCCTCGGCCCGTGCGCCGTGGGCGGACTGCGTCCGGAGTACGGGCCCGGAACCCTGCTCGTTCCGGACCAGTTCGTGGACCGTACGAAGTCACGGCCGCAGTCCTACTTCGACGGGCTGCCGCTGCCGGACGGCTCGGTGCCGAACGTGGTGCACGTGTCGCTGGCCGACCCGTACTGCCCCGTCGGACGCGAGGTCGCCCTGCAGGCGGCGCGCGGGCGGGACTGGGAACCGGTGGACGGCGGCACGCTCGTGGTCATAGAGGGTCCGCGGTTCTCCACCCGGGCCGAATCGCTCTGGCACCAGGCGCAGGGCTGGTCGGTGGTCGGCATGACCGGGCACCCCGAGGCCGCGCTCGCCCGTGAACTGGAGCTCTGCTACACGTCGTTGACGCTGGTCACCGACCTCGACGCGGGGGCCGAGAGCGGCGAGGGCGTCTCGCACGACGAGGTGCTGAAGGTGTTCGCTGCGAATGTGGACCGGTTGCGGGGCGTGCTCTTCGACGCGGTCGCCGGACTGCCGGCCGGCGGAGCGCGGGACTGCCTGTGCACGACGGCCCTGGGCGGGATGGATCCCGGCTTCGAGCTGCCGTAGCGGCGGCGGCAGGCGGCAGGCGGCACCGCAGGGCGGTCGCCGTGGTCCCCGCCGCCTCGGTGGTCCTCACCATCTCGGCGACTCGGTGATGGTGATCCTCACCCTCGCGGTGACCCTCGCCGACGCCCTGGGCCCCACCGTCGCGACGGTGGCGATCCTCGGGCTCCTCGGGCCGGAACGCGGGCGGAACCTCCCATTCGGGTGAGGGAGTTGTCCACAATCCCTCGGTGATCCACGGGCTCCAGCGGACTTCGCCGCGAGACCTCATCGTGGGATCGCAAGCCGGTCCCTCGTCGCAGGTGGTGGTCACCATGGCACAGCTCTCTCAACTCATCCGCCCGCCCGGCGCGGACGCGCCTCCGACCTGCGAGGTGCCGCAGTTCGCGCCCGTGCGTATTCGGGGCGGACAGTATCGGCTGCGACTCCTCGCGCGGCACAGGAGGCGGGCGGTCGCCGCCGGCCTGGCGATGACGGCGGCCGCCCTCGTGGCGGCCGGCCCGGGTGACGCCGAGCGGGCGCGCGGACATCCGGCATCCACGCCCCCTGCCGCGTCCGCCTCCACCAAGGCTTCCGCGCCCGTACGCGGGCCGGCCGCGGTCGAGACGGTGAGGGCGCCGGTCCGGATCGCGGACGGAGCCACGGTCAGCCTGTTGCGCCCCGGCGACCGGGTCGACGTGGTCGCCGCGGACAGCGGCGGCGAGGCGCGGGTGGTCGCGACCGGGGCGCGGGTCACCGGGGTTCCGGACGTCGGGACCACCGACACCGGAGCGCTGGTCGTCCTCTCCGTCCCGCGCACGACGGCCGCACGGCTGGCCGGCGCCGGCACCACATCACGGCTGGCGGTGACGCTGCGATGAGTGACGAAATCGTGTCAAGTCCCTCGTTCGAGCTACCCAGTTGGACAGGCCCGGCACGCCCTGCCGTAGGTTGCGGAGCTGTTTGTTCCACAACCTGTGCGGAGGGGCCTCCCAGTGAGCGAAAACAAGCAGCCCAGCGTGTGGGAGGGCTTCAAGGCCTTTCTGATGCGTGGCAACGTCATCGACCTGGCCGTCGCCGTGGTCATCGGCGCGGCCTTCACCAACATCGTCAACTCCGTGGTGAAGGGCATCATCAGCCCGCTGGTCGGCGCTGTCGGCACGAAGAACCTCGACAACTACAGCTCCTGCCTGGAGAGCCCGTGCCAAGGCAGCGGGGCGACCGCCACGGGCATCCGCATCATGTGGGGCTCGGTGCTGGGCGCCACGCTCAGCTTCGTGATCACTGCCGCGGTCGTCTACTTCCTGATGGTTCTGCCGATGGCCAAGCTCCTGGCCCGGCAGGCCGCTCGCCAGAAGGCGAAGGAAGGCACGCGCGAGGTCATCGAGGTGTCCGAGCTGGAGGTGCTGAAGGAGATCCGCGACGCGCTGGTCGCCCAGCGCGGTCCGGGACGCCGCGAGTACTGACGGCGAAGCTGTGGGCCGGCGCCCGGAAACCCGGGGGACGCCGGCTCCGGAAGACCGGGGGCCGGGAATCCGGGGGCCACAAGGCCAGGGCCCGGGCTCAGATGTGGTGGGGCGGCTTCTCGTCGAGGAAGCGCTTCAGGTCGGCGGCACTGTCACCGGTGCTGTCGGCCCGCTCACCCCACCCACGGTCCGTATCGTCCGAGGACTGCTGGCTCAACGGATCGTCGAAGACCAGCGCCGGCTTCGGATCGCGCGGTTCGGGGGCGGGGGCGGGACTCATGCCCCAAGGGTACGCCGCGAGGGTGGCGGCCCACCCCGGCTCGGCCGGGCGCTTCGGCGCCGCGCCGGACGTGCGACCAGCAGGAGCGGTTGGGCGGCACTGGGCCCCGGTCGGGGACCCGGCACCGGATCGTCGCGAGCAGTCCCAAGGGTCCTCCGGCCTGGCGGGTTCGGAGCCCCATGACACCCCTGACCTGGCATCCCGTCGGACCTCCGCCCCCAAGACGCCTTGTGAACGCATTCACAAGAATTTCCGGGACTTTTCTGCTGTGCTTGGCCGTATGACGTCCCGTTCCACACCGGAGTCCCCGGCGACACCACGGCCCACAAGGCGCCGGCCGCTGCGCAGAATGACCGCTCGCGGCCGTGACGAGGCGCACCGGGTCGCGTCGCCGCTGGAGCTCCTGTTCGACCTGTGTTTCGTGGTGGCCATCGCCCAGGCGGGCGCCCAACTGGTGCGAGCCGTGGCGGAGGGTCACGCGGGTGAGGGCATCCTCAACTACGCGATGATCTTCTTTGCCATCTGGTGGGCGTGAACCAACGGAACAACAGGTTACCGCAGGGCAGTTGACCAGCGCAGATGAACGCGAAAGGCCCCGCCCATGCGCCACGGGGGAGGCACACGAACGGGGCCAGGACCCGCACCCCTCGCGCCGGTCGGTGGCAGTCACGAGAGGCACGGGAGATCAGCGGACGGGGCTATGCCCGTGCGTCTTGTGCACCCGCAT
Source organism: Streptomyces sp. NPDC005784 (assembly GCF_042871525.1). Lineage (NCBI taxonomy): Bacteria > Bacillati > Actinomycetota > Actinomycetes > Kitasatosporales > Streptomycetaceae > Streptomyces > Streptomyces sp. NPDC005784. The sequence goes on along the minus strand of NZ_JBIAIQ010000009.1, from coordinate 35,054 downwards.
AGCCGACAGCGTGGCCAGCGCGAGCAACGGATCATCCATGCGCGTGCTTGCGCTGATTCCGCCTCGGAGCGACGCGCAGACAACACAGGAGCTTGGATCAACCGGGCCGGGGCGCGGTTCCCTCAGCCATCGGTCAACGTCCTTCAATTCCGTCTCCCCTTGGCTTGGCAGCGCGCGCACTGAAACGGGCACGGGGGCGGCTCGGAATCCGGCGGGAAATAGATCACCCCGGAGCGGGTATCCAGCGCACCGCCGGAGTTCGTCCACCAACCCTCGGGAGAGTCCGCGTACGGCCCGTCAGGATCGCCCATGAGGCTGATTAGCTCAGGCTCGGGTAAGGCACTCAGACGGGCTCTGACGCGCTTTGCCGGGGCAGTCACGCCGGGCACTCCACATGCCGGTACTGAACAGCGGGACCGGCCGACGTTCGGTCATGGGCAATCCGGCGCACCCGCTCAAGGCTCTTGATCGGCCTCGCGCAATTCGCGCACCTCGAACCGGCCGGGGCGTAAGTCGTGTACTCGGTCTGTCGTGCGTCCGTGTCCGCCATGGTCGCTGTCCCCTCGCGTGGTCCGATGACATCCACGCTAGGAACGGCGAGACCTCAACTCACAGCCGATTGCACGAGATTGCACGGCAATCATGAGAGCCGGTCCATGGCATCCGTGATCAGCGCACGCGCGTTCGCCCCGTAAACGGCCAGCGCTGCCAACTCCGCGAACGCTTCCGCGTACATGGCTACCTCGCTGGGTTGGGTGAGCGTGAGATATCCAGAGATCAACTCGACGTTGACTTGTGCCGTGTCGTAGACCCAAAAACCCTCGGCGGGCCAGCGCTCACGATCCGGCCGCATAGGCACAACTCCCAAACTGACATTCGGAAGTGAAGCGACCGACACGAGGTGACCGAGCTGCCCGGCCATAACCTCAGCGCCACCGATTCCAGCGCGCAACACCGACTCTTCAACGAGGAATGCGAATCGCCGATCACCCTCGTACAACACACGTTGCCGTTCCATTCGGGCGGCCACCGCGTCGGCCACGTCGTCCACCAGGCCGCGCCGTCGCTGGATCGCTTGCAATGCCGCTGTCGTGTACGGCCGAGTCTGGATCATTCCGGGCACGAGCCACGAGGAATACGACCGGAACCGGCGGGTGCGCTGATACAGCGGTAGGCGTGCCTCCTGAGCCTGTTTGAGCCCGACCCTTTCCATGCGCCGCCAACCGACCCACATTCCCTCGGCCGTCCGCAGCGAGGCAATCAGATCTTCGGTTTGTTCCTCGGCCCCGCACGCGCGGCACCATGCCCGAATATCGTCAGCGGACGGGGGCGTGCGCGCATTCATGATCCGCGACGACTTGGACCGGCTCCATTCGCAGCGATCTGCGATATCGGCACCGGTCAGGCCAGCATCCCGGCAGAGTTCCGCGAGACGATCCGCGAGAGCCTGCCGGGCCTGCTGAGCACTGGAGTACGGAGAGACAGCCATGGTGCGTACCGATCAGACGGGCCGGTAATCCGCGTGGGGAATTGCTCGCTCCCACGCTGCCTCATACGCCGTGGCGTACTGCTTGGCTAGTGCCGGATCGTGCAGCACTTCCATACGCGGGCCGGTCCACTGCCCCTCTCCGCTGAAGTGGTGGAGGATCACTGTTTCCTCATCCATGACCCACCCGTCAAGCGTGGGCAGGAGCAATTCACGAGCCAGCGAGCGGGGCAACCAACGCACATTTTCGCCCGCCGCAACGTTGGTGAACGTGCCGTCATATTCGTACCGCACGTAGTCACTCAGCGGCTCGGAGACGACACGCAACCGACGCATGACAACCCCTCGGCCGGTCGTTTCGGCAACCACGTCCAGCCAGGAACGCCACCACGAATCACGGTCGGCCGGGTCGTACCGGTGCCCCTTCTGCCAGCGGATGAATTCCGGATCATCGCGCATGTAGCTGTCCCGCATTTCGAGGTGCATCGCCGAGCGCTGCGCTTTTGCCAGGCACTCACGTACCGCTGTTGCCACCGTTTACCTCACTGTCCGGGCGCGGGATGAACTGGAGCATGTTTGCGGGCAGCCGAATCACGGTCTCGTGGTCCGGGACGTCCGTTGAATGGCCGGGCACCGACCCAACTTCCTGCGCCTGCCGGACAGTCGCGTCATCGGCCTTCCATGACTGGATGATCAAGTCTCCGGTTTCCTCCTCTACCCAAATCGTGGGCGAACCGTCGTCCGGGGTGTTCGGCCAAATCCCCAGGAACCTTAGGGCCATTGGGCACTCCTCGACTGAGTCGGTTGCATCCTGTTGCATGAGCGTCACCCCTACGCGTGATCAGCGCAAGGGGGCGCGGGCGGCGGTCCGTCGGGCGAGACAAGATGATCTGATGACCCGTCAGAAACAGTCAGGTCTAGCGGCTCGCGGTCTGGAAGTGCCCGAAACCCCTTGGAATCGAAGGGGCCGAAAACCCTTGGGATTACTGGCCAGACGGCACATGACACCCTCAGCCGGCCGGAATCCACGCCTTTCTTTCGAAAGCCCTCCGGAAATACCGAAAGCCCCGCACCGGCCACCGATAAGGCAGCGGGTACGGGGCAGGCACCTAGTGACGTCACCTGGTGGTCAAGCGGCCATTGCGAGGTATCGGCGGCCGGTCCGTTCGGACACTCCGAAATGGTCGGCCATCATGCGGCCGGTCACGGGTCGGCCATCCCGCGAACCGAGAACGGCCAAGGCCGCGCGTACGTCCTCAGCAGTCGGCGGAGTGACCGGCAATTCCTCCTCGGCGTCCGCCTCGCTGTCGGCAAAGTCCTGCCATAGGTCAGCGTCCGGCCAGCTATCGGGCAGGCTCTCAGCGCCTCTCTGCGGCCCGTCCGGACCACGCCCCGAGGAATCGGCCAGCGTGACCGGCTCGGCGCCTCCAGTGACCGCAGGTGGCTTCCGGTGCATTCGCCAAACGGTCAGCGGGAACACGGCGTGCAGACCGGCGGACACCCACGTATCGACAGCGGACAGAGATTCCGTCGTAAGGACACCGGCCACATTCGCGGCCACGGCAACGGCCACAGCGAGGGCGACGTCACGGCCCGTCCGGACAGCCCAAATCATGAATAGGTCAACGGCCACGGGAACGGCCGGAGCAACGGTCTCGGGCACACCATGCGACAGAGCTAGGTCACGCTCCACAGCGAAGGAAATCACCATGGCCGCAGCAAGGGCGAGGCAGCGGACAACCCCGGTAATCGACAGTCTCTTAAACATGCTGCTCCTTCCGCGCCTCGGCGGTAAACGCATCCCATGCCGCAGCCATTTGGGAAGCGAAACGTACTCGGTCTATTCCCGCTCGCGCGGACTCGCGGCGGTATTCGGCGGCCTTGCGTTCGTGGATTCTCTGCAACGTCAACTCGTGACGGGAAACCATTTCGGCCACCTCGGCACGCCATCCGTCGTCAATCGCGTCAGTCCCAAACATCGTCCATGCCGTCATCCTCGCTCAGCGCAGTCACAGTGATTCGCGCGGCAGCGGACGGAGAAAGACCTAGCTCAACTCGCGCGGCACGCAGGATTCCCGCGTAAGTGTTAACCACCGTCGTAGCCGGATTCTTGACGAGCACGTTGTTTGCGCCGACGACGAGCAGGCCGTCACGGCTAATGAATCGCTCGGCCTCCCACATGCGAGCCTGCGCCGTGCAGAACGACACAACGACTTCCCGCTGTGCGTCAGTGATTCGAGTAGCGGCAGACAGCGCGGGAACGATCCGAGACCAGATATCCGACGCGTCCGCCTTCACCTTGTCGGCACCCGGGCCGTCACCAATCACGGTGGACCAATCCGGCTCGGTTAGGTCACTCGGCGAAAGGGCTAGCCGGTCGGAATGGCGGTCGGGGCGATACGTTCCCTCGCGCTTGTGCTGGTCGATTGGCTTAGCGAGCGTCATAGGGTCCCTCCAGGGGATGAAAGGCGCAGGTGGCGCCACAGAAAAGGCTTAGAACTGCCATCGCGTAAGTTCTCCTCCCTGTCGACTGTTTAGGGAGGCGGTAGGGGGACCCTCCCCAGGGGGTGGGGGGTGTCAGCGCGCGGGAACGTGCGCCTATCCGTCCCGCGAATGTGCAGGCACTCACCCGAGCCGCGCTCAACCTGTGCAGGCAAGCACTCATGCCCTTGCACACATCAACACCCCTTGAATGCAACGGCACTTGATGCGTATGCGTACTCCGGATGAGCAGCGGATGGATCGCCGACAACTCACGGCAAGACAGCGAGAGATGATCGGCCGAACGGCAAAGCCTCGCGCGGAATTCCGAACAGCATCACGCATCATGCGCTGTAGCTGTAGCTGTAGCTGTAGCTGTAGCTGTAGCTGTAGGCGCACGCGTTATGCCATGCGCATAGCTCAGCGAATACCGCAGGCATGCACTGTGCTCGGGCCAGGCAGCCGCGAGAGCACACGAGGTACCCACCTGCAAAGGGGGTGCTAACGCCGACGAGGGGGCATACCCACTGGTCAGATAGGGGGCCAGAAATCGCCGGCTCAGGCCCCCATCTAGCGACCGCAAACGATCACGCACACTCGGCGAGCCAGCGCGTCAGGCAGTCGCCACAGAGAGGCTTTCGCCATCCATCGGCGTCCGGGTCGTTGCCTCGCGCGATTAGTGCACGACGACTGATCGGGTAATGGGCGAGTCGTTGTGCAGGCTCCCCGCAGCGCTCACAGAATGGGCGCCACGAGGAACCGAGAATGCCTCGCCTCACGACGGGGGAATCGTCGGCGGGTCGATCGGGCGGCCCGCAGCGTCGAGAGGAGTCACGTCGCAACCGACTAGCTCACCGCTCCGCGCGCCGCCATAAACGCGCACGTAGTCGACGCCCCGCCGGACATGGACACCCTGATACCCAGCGGGGAGCCTGTCACTCCACGCAGGCGAACCATCGGCGAGCCGAGGGAACCAGGGGTAATCGCCGTTCGGCCCGGGGTCTAGGGAGTCGTGCATTACGCCTCGCCACCGTTCACGTACGCCTCGCGCTTCGCGTCCAGACCATCGGCGAACTCGGCCGCAATCTCCCGGGCGCGCTGTTCGGTCACGAGATCAAAGACTTCAACGATGGAATTTACGTAAGCGATGTTGTGCGAGATCTCCGCATTCTCGCCCAAGTGATGCTTGGCCCGTGACGCGGTATCCACGATGTGGCGCGTCTTGTAAGCGTGCGCCTGAAATTCAATGAATGCCGCGAACCATGGCTCCTCAGACAGGAGTGCAACAAGCCGCGCACGCGCCTCCCGTTCCGCCTTTTCGTTCGCGTTGGCCTCAGCAAGCCAATTCGCCTTGACCCCTAGGGCATACTCGCGGGCCCTTCCATCGCGCTCAGCGGCGATCTGCGCGGCTCTCGCCGACTCCTCGGCCTCCAGGGCAGCGAGTTCCTGCTGTGCCTTCTCAGCGGCCGCACGTGCCTTCTGAATCTTTGCGTCGGTCATCAGTTTCCCTTGAGGTTGTCGTAAGCGGCGGCGATACGGTCGGCACCCCTGGAATTGAAGGGGTCGGACACGTCGCGGCCGAGTGCGGCAGCAGCACGCTTACCGTTTTCATAGAAACTCAAGGACATTCGCGTGTTCGGGCTCAACTGCCCACCGCTAGCCGAAAGTTCGGCCGCCTTCTCTAGCTCCGCGCTGTAGTTCCAGGCTTCCGCGCGGTCACGCAGGACACGCGCAAGAGTCTGGTCGGTCATCCCGGAAAGCATCTGGTCGTCAGTGGTCATGAATCCTCCTTGATAGCTAGACCGGTGAAATACCTTCGCCGATCGGTTCGAAAGTGTCGGTATCCAGCGCTACGCACGAGCCGCACAAATGGGCTGAGCGGGACCGGGCCGACGCCGTTTTTGCCTGCCCACCGATTTACAGCGTTGATCAGGTCGATTTGGTCAACGGCTGAGCGGCGATCATCGGTCGTAACCGCGCGCAGGGCATCGAACACAACAGCGCGGAACGCAGCATCGTTGTGCATTACGAAACCTTCCTGGAGACGACAAAACCCCCTCGCCCACTCTCCGTTACAGAGTGAGCAAGGGGGTTTATCTAGCGAGCGCCACACCGCCTAAGCGCGCGTGGAATCTGACTCGCCAAGCATCATGGGAACGCGGGTAACGGCCGCGTACGACAGCACCTAGTAACGTCACTAGGTGATCAGCGAAGGGCCGGGCAATTGCTTACCCGGACCAACTCGATTCGCTGTCGAGTAGAGGTGTTTGCCTCTACTGGCCAGAGAGTGTGTTGGTTAACCACGAAACGACTTGAAGCGCACATAAGCTCAAGGGGCGTTACCGAGTTGTATCCCGATTCACCTCGGGCTCTCAGCGCCTCTCTACGGGCCCCCGAGGAATGCCTAGACGCGAGGGTGCAGCGGGCCAGAGATCGTCGCTCAGCGGGCCGCACAGAGCCTTTCAGCTAGGCCGCGCGCTTCCGCTGCCGGTACGCCTTCTTCCGATGCGCGTCCGAGCAATAGCGGCGGGCCCGGCCGGTCCCGTCCCAACCCGCGTTATCCCCGCATCCGTCGAGCTGGCACACAGCGTCCTCGCGCGCCTCGTATCCGGCGTCTCGTGCCTGCGCTGCGCAGTTCTCAGAGCAATACCGCTGGCCGCCGTTCCGGGGGTCGAATACGTCGCCGCAGCGCTCACAGTCCTTACCCATGCGCTTTGCTCGCTGCTCAGCGGCCGTGAGGCTCCTAGCGCGTCTGTGTGCTTGTCGGCACCGGTCGGAGCAATACCGCTTTTGTCGGCCGGATAGTGGGGTGTCGCAAACGTCGCAGCTTGGATCTTCAAAGATCACTGTTTATTACTCCTCCAAGGGGGTGGGACGAAGCTCGATGTAGACGACCGCGTTCGTCGTTTACTAGTAGAGGCTCTACAGGTATATCTAGAATGTAGTTCATTTCTACACAACTGCATTTATAGAGTTTCTGTATTAGCTCTCAGCCCCTCGCTGCTCCCGCTGTTTCCTCGCCTGATAGGCCGCCCGGTCCCGGCAACGCTTCCCGCAGTAGAGAGCGGCGCGGCCCGGCTGGCCCGGCTCCCTGTGAGGAATCGGGTTCTTACACGCGGGAAGTGCGCATTCCTGGCCGGTCAGAACAGACTCAACGATGCCTAGGGCTGTCGCTAGGTGCTCGTACGTGTAAGCAAGAGAGCGGGAAGGGGTGCGCGTAGCTTGGCCGCTTAGCCCCTCGCTCGCCTCGCGGTGCGCTGCTCGTAGGGCTGTAAGCAACTCGGTGTAGTTCGGAATTTCCATGCTTTCAATCTCCGTTCATTCGGCGGAATCACCGACCGGGTGTCCGCGCTTTCGGCGTAACTGGGTTTGGGCCGTCAGTGCTTTCGGCGCAACTGGGTGCGGCTCTCAGTGCTTTCGGCGTAATCAAGGCAAATGAAAACCCCGCCATCTCTGACGGGGTGCTCTTTAGGCAGCTTCCGCAATGAGCAGCGCGAGGCGGGCCGCTTGCCGATCCGTGGAGTTGCCACGGTTGGCCCGGAAAGCGCGTACGAGTCGGCCGCGCTGTGTGTCCCTCTCGCTCGCCCATGAGTCCATGCGGGCCGAAAGCGTCTCTAGGTCAAGGGTGTTTGTGATGGGCACCGCGCAACCTCCCTGTTGTCTCTCCTGTTGCGTGGGTTCCAGAGAGGGAGTTGGTTAAGTGATGGAATCTGACGCACCGTCAGATAATTGGGATGGACGCCCCGTGTGGCCACACGGGGCTCTCGCGGTGCTCCCGAGCAACAAAGCGGCGGGAACGGCTCAGACGGGCGCCAGCGGCTTTCCCTGGGGGCCGTGCGGCTAACCCTCGGCGCTGGCCAGTCGCTAAAGCCGCCGTGCGGCCATCTGCGGGTACGGGAAAGGCCCGGCGGGGAGTTATCCCACCGGGCCTCTCAGAGCCTCTCAGCGCTGCCTACAGGGGCTTACAATCCCTCGGCCTCACGGTGCTGCCGCGTCCGCTCAACCAACCCCATGGCGCTGTCTATCGCTGCCAGCGCGGCCGGGTCCTTTGCATCCCGCCATTCGACCTTGAGCCGGTCATGAATCGGCGTCCGATCACCCTTGTACTTGGCCGGGGTGATGGTCACCGACTTGATGGCAGCTTGCAGGAGCGCGCGCCGCCCCTCGATTCCCTCGCTGTCCCAAATCGCCGTCAGCGCCTCGGCATCCATCAGCGGGGAAAGGTCAGCTTCCTTGCTGAGTTCGGCCAACTCCGCTTTCAGCACCTCGATTTGGCTCCCGAGTTGCTGCATGAGGTAAGCGTAATCCTCCTCGCTCATCCTTCCGATTACGTGGAACTCTTTACGCAGCCGCATCTCACGGCCTACGGCGCTTTCCAGTGCTGCCGACACCTTCCGCTTGCGCGCTTCCTTGGCCGGGTCCTGGTAGCTGAGCCAGCGCCGGGCAATCTTCTGGATGGTTTCCGACTCGGGCGACAGGTTGAGAATGTGCCGAGTCCAGAGCTGCGTAACCGCGTCCTCGGCCCGCTCGCGCTGTGTCGCCGCACCGGTGCAGACAGATGGCCCCTGCATTGCACGAGTGCGGCAGTTGTAGTTACGGCCCCCGTTGCCCATGATTCCGGCGCAGTGCGGGCACTTGAAGAGATCCGTAAGGATCGTGACCGGCTGACGGATTCCTCGGCGCTTGTCTCCGATTGCAGAACCAGAGCCAGCGCGGGACCGGCCGGAGATCAGCGCGCGAATCTTCAGGAGTTCGTCATACGTGACGACGCCCTCCCCGCATTCCACGGGGTGCCCCTTGGCGTTCATGAGAGGTTCCGACTCGCGCCGGTATTTGTCCGTGGGGTTTCCGTCCTCGTCCAGCACGCGTTCCCGGTTCGGCACGAGACCGGCCCAGGAAACAGACATGGACATGTGGATGATGGTTTGCGCGCGCCACTTCTTACCGTGCCGCGTCGTGATCTTCTCGCTGTTCAGTTCCTCGGCAATGCTGGCAGGGGTACGGGCAGCGAGCAGGAGTTCAGCGATGCGGCGAGAGTGCTTGTATTCGGCGTTTCGCCGCAGCTTTCCGGAACCCTTGGGCGACTCCAGACCGAACGGCGTCACACCGCCCGGCCACCGCCCGTCAGCTTTGTGCGCTGCCGTACCCATTGCCGTGCGCACCGCGATTGACTTTGCCTCTTCCTCGGCCCGGTCGGCGAGGATGGAAAACACGATTTTCATTCCGGGCTGTGCCGAGTCCAGCCCTTCCGAGGTGACGACGATCCGTGCGTGCTTCACGTTGAATTCGTCGATGATCAGCACCACGGCACCGATACCCCGGCGCGAAAGTCGGTCGGTGCGCCACACGTAGAGCGTTTTCGACAAACCTTGCTTCACAGCGGATACGGCGCTTTCGAATTCCTCGCGCCGGACGTGCGCCTTACTCGCCGACTTCTGCTCGAACCAGACGTGCCGGATCTGCTTGCCTTCCTCGCGCGCCTTCCGGCAGATATCCCGCAGGTGGCCGCGCAGTGCCGACACGGTGTCCTTTGCTTTCGACCGCCTGATGTACGCCTCTGCCAGGTCGGACGGCTCGCCGGTAGCCGGTTCCCACAGCCCGAGGAGCTTGAGTTCGTCGTCCTCGAAACCGAGGGCACGCAGCGCGGGGAGGTCTTGCCGTTCCATCTGTCATCCGTTCGCCGAAGGTGACCGCCCTCGGCCTGCGGTGCCCGGGTCCCCTTGGGGTTTCCGAGCGATTCCGTTAAGAACCGCAGGTCAGAGCGGTGTTGCTCCGTTGGCTCACGGGTGGGCCTGGATGAACTTCAGCTGGTTCGCGTCGGCTTACGACAATGACGACGTGCTCTACCGGGTCGTCACGCTGGTGCAGATCGCAGGCGTCCTGGTGCTCGCGGCCGGGGTGTCCAGAGCGTTCGAGAGCCATGACTTCCTGGTCGTCTGGATCGGCTACGTGATCATGCGGTTCGCGATGATCGCGCAATGGCTACGGGTGGCACGGTCCGCCGAGGGAGCCGAGAGAACCATGGCGCTGCGGTACGCGGGCGGCGTGCTGCTGTGCCAGGTCGGCTGGCTGGGCCTGTTGTTCACGCCGGAGGCGGGCGTCCCGTGGGTGTTCCTGGTGGTGGCCGTCGCCGAGCTCTGCGTCCCGCTGTTCGCGGAGAAGGACTTCACCACGTCCTGGCATCCGCACCACATCTCCGAGCGGTACGGACTGTTCACGATCATCGTGCTGGGCGAGACGATCGCCGCCGCCACCGTCGCGGTGAAGTCGGCCGTCGACGAGCACGACGCGCTGGGCGAGCTGCTGCCCATCGCCGCGGGCGGACTGCTGATCGTGTTCTCCGCCTGGTGGATCTACTTCGTCGTGCCGATCCACGGCCATCTCCGATCCAACGGGCAGGCGTTCCTCTGGGGGTACGGCCACTATCTGATCTTCGCGTCGGCTGCCGCGATCGGCGCGGGTCTGGAGGTCGCGGTGGAGCAGACGGTCGGCACGGCACACATCTCGGCACTCTCGGCGTCCGCCGCGGTGACGCTGCCGACCGCGCTGTACTTCCTCGCCGTCTGGGCGCTGCACTCCCGCCACTTCAAGGTCGGCATCGCCCAGCAGCTCGTCCTGCCGACCACCGCGCTGCTCGTCATCCTGTGCACCTTCCTGGGCGACTGGGCGGTACTCGCCGCGGGCATCGTCTCGGCGCTGGCTGTGGCGGTCGGGGTGGTGATGACGACGCGGATGGTGACGCGGGAAGCGGCGGACGGCGCGGCAAGGGGCGCGTAGAGAGACGAGCAGGGGGCGGGCGCATGGGAGACGAGCAGGGGCGCACAGGGAGGACGGCGCGCCGCCGGAGTCGGCGCCCGATCCCGGTGCGGACGGCTGCCGCTCCGGGGCCCGTGGCCGGGGAACACTGGACGCATGACAGTTGACGCTCTGACAGATGTCGCGGGTCTGCGGGTGGGGCACGCGACGCGTACCGGGGACGGTTGGCTCACGGGGACGACGGTGGTGCTCGCTCCCGAGGGAGGCGTGATCGCCGCCGTGGACGTGCGCGGCGGCGGGCCCGGCACGAAGGAGACGGACGCGCTCGATCCGCGCAATCTCGTGCAGAAGATCGAGGCGGTCGTGCTGACCGGCGGCAGCGCGTACGGGCTGGACTCGGCGTCGGGCGTGATGGCGTGGCTGGAGGAGCGGGGACGCGGAGTGCGCGTGGGGCCGGACCCCACGCACGTCGTGCCCGTCGTGCCCGCCGCCTGCGTCTTCGATCTCGGGCGTGGCGGCGACTTCCGGTCACGGCCGGACGCTTCCACCGGACGCGCCGCGGTCGAGGCGGCCGACGCGAGTGCGCTGCGCGCGCCGGTGCGCGAGGGAGGCGTGGGCGCCGGCACCGGGGCGGTGGTCGGGCAGCTCAAGGGCGGGGTCGGGACGGCGAGCGCGGTGCTGGAGTCCGGCATCACGGTGGCCGCACTGGTGGTGGCCAACGCGGTGGGCTCGGTGGTGGAACCGGAAACGGGGGCACTGTACGGGGATTTGGCGCGAGGACGGACGGCGTGTCCGTCCGCCCCGGTGCGCGAGGCCGCCCGGCGACGGCTCGCGGGCGCCGCCGCGAGGAACGCGCCGCCTCCGTTGAACACCACGCTCGCCGTCGTCGCCACCGACGCCGGTCTGACCCGGGCGCAGGCGCAGAAGCTCGCGGGGACGGCCCACGACGGGATCGCGCGGGCCGTGCGGCCGGTGCATCTGCTGAACGACGGGGACACGGTGTTCGCGCTGGCCACGGGCGCGCGGCCGCTCGCCGCCGAGAACCCCCTGGCGCTCAACGAGATCCTCGCGGCGGGCGCGGACCTCGTGACGCGCGCGATCGTGCGCGCTGTGCGTGCCGCGGAGTCGGTGGACGGGCCGGGCGGTGCGTGGCCGTCGTACGAAGAGCTCTACGGAGAGAGCTAGTTGGGCGATCGCCCCGCCCGGTTCACTCGCGGAATGATGTTCGGCCCGGGTGATGGTGATCGGCTCGGGGTGACGGGAACCCGTTGAGTCGCCACTCGCGTCCTCTTCACGTAATGGTGCGGATCACGACTCGCTCGTCGGAACGTCGTAGCGGTCGGGAACTGTTCCGACAAGACCGTCGTGCCGGACAATGGGCTCAACGGCTTGAACCTTTCGTGGAGCGCGTGGACCGCGGGAAGTGCCGTCTGACGAGGGCCTTTTGACGTCCGTGCGGGCCGTGCGGGAACTTGCCGCGCGACCCGCCCGTTTTCCGTCCGTACGTTTTCTCGGTTCGCGGACATGATGTCCGACCGAGGGGCTACGGTATGCACCCACAAGGTGACATGCAGCAACGCCGGGAGAAACCTTGAGCGTTCCGTACGAGACAGCAGCGTACGAACCACCCGAGTCGCCCGAGTCTCCGGAGGAGCATCTCGCACGACTTCTGGGCCGCGCCCTGAACTCGTTCGAGCTGCCCGACGAGGCGATACGGCGACTCGACTGCGCGCTGGCGCACGACAGCTCGCTGCACTCCGCGCACCACAGCGCGGGGCTGCACCGGGAGACGTACCGGCACACATGGCTGCTCGCCGACGGTTCCGCCGTCACGCTGTGGGAACTCGTGCACAACACGGCGACCGGTCGCGACGCACAGCACGAGGTCTACGTCGACGAGGAGGAGTTGCGCGCCGCCACGGCCCGGCTCCCCCTCCCTCCGGACGCACCGGACTTCGAGCTGCCCGTGTTCGTGCAGTTGTCGGCGATCCCCGAGCCCCGTCACACCTACGTGCCCGACGACTCCGCCGATCACGCGCGCCGGCTTCTGCGGCGCGCGGAGAATCCGGACCGGCCGGGCGCCGACCTCACGACCCTCCTGCTCCGGGAGGCGTTCGCGCACCAGATCACGCAGGCCTTCGGGCGCCCCTGCCGCGCCGGTCAGGCGGGGCTGTGCTTCTCGCTCTACGAGCACGCGTTCCTGCTGCGCGACGGGCAGGAGATCTCCCTGTGGGAGGTCGAGCACACGGCGACGCCGGACCGGCGGCACATGTGCGAGGTGTACGCGACGGAGGACGCCGCCCGGGACGCGATGGAACGGCGCGCGGCACGACTGGGCTGAAGACGGAAGGGGCCCCGGCACCTGAGGTGCCGGGGCCCCTTCCGTCTTGGACCTCCGCGACGAGCGTGGTGGTGGCGGACCTCTGGTTGATTGCCCCTCAGGCCGGCACGGCAACGAGCCGCCGGGCGGGGCTCAGCCGATGAGTTCCGGCTTCCGGTCCTCGTCCTGATCCTGCTTCGGGTCCTCGTCCTGGTCCTGAATCCGGTCCTGGGCGTCCGTCCCGTCATCCGCGCCCTCCACATGCTGTGCCGGCCGCTTCGGCAGGGCGAACATCAGCAGGAAGATGACGGTCAGCACCGCGGCCACCCAACCCAGCGCGTGCTCGAAGGCGTTGGCGAAGGCCGGGCCCACCTGGGCGGGGGTCATACGGTCGCTGATCTCGCCGAAGAAGACGACTGAGACCAGGCCGAGGCCGAGCGCGTTGCCCATCTGCTGCACGGTGTTGATCAGCCCCGACGCCGAGCCCGCGTGCTCGCGCGGAACCTCCGAGAGCACCGCGTCCGTCAGCGGGGCGACGATGAAGCCCATGCCCGCGCCCATGACCACCAGCGGAAGGGCCATCTGCCAGGAGGCGATGGACATGCCGAACCGGTCGGACTCCCAGATGTAGAGCAGCACACCGAGCGCCATGAGCAGGGCGCCCGCCTGGAGTACCTTGCGCCCGAAGCGCGGAACCAGCAGCTGCACGGACATGCCCGCCGCGGCCGAGACGGCGATCGAGAACGGCACCCCGGTCAGCCCGGCCCGCAGCGCGCTCCAGCCCAGCCCGATCTGCATGTACAGCGTCCAGACCAGGAAGAAGATGCCGAGCGCGACACCGAAGACGGTCTGCACGGCGATGCCCGCCGCGAAGCTCTTGACCTTGAACAGCGACAGCTCGACCAGCGGCGAACCGTCCCGCGCCGTCTTCCACTTCTCGTACGCCACCAGCGCCGCGAAGACGACGAGGGAGCCGGCCATCGACGCGTACCCCCACAGCGGCCAGTGCAGCTCACGGCCGCGGGTCAGTGGGTAGAGCAGCATCAGCAGGCCGAGGGTGACGAGGGCGACGCCGACGAGGTCGAGCTTGAGGGCCTTCGGGGCCTTGGAGTCGCTGATGAAGCGGCGGCCCAGGATCAGCGCGACGATACCGACGGGCAGGTTGATGAGGAAGATCGGCCGCCACTCCAGGCCGAAGAGGTTCCACTCGGTGAGCAGCGCGCCGAGGAGCGGACCCGAGACCGCGCCCAGACCGACGATCGCGCCGAAGAGGCCGAAGACCTTGCCGCGCTCGTGCGCAGGGAAGGTGGCGTGCACGATCGACAGCACCTGCGGCACCATCATCGCGGCCATGGCGCCCTGCAGAATGCGCGAGGCGACGAGCATCTCCGGGTTCGCCGCGAAGCCGCACAGCGCCGACGCGATCGTGAAACCGGCGATGCCGATCAGGAACAACCGCTTGCGGCCGTGGATGTCGCCGAGCCGCCCACCGGTGATGAGTCCCGCGGCGAAGGCCAGCGCGTAGCCCGCGGTGATCCACTGGATCTGGCTGAACGTGGCGCCCGCGTCCCGCTGGATCGACGGGATCGCGATGTTGACGATCGTGACGTCGACCAGGTCCATGAAGGCCGCGGTCATCACGATGGCGAGAGCGAACCAGCGCCGTCGGTCGGCCGCCGCGCCGGGTTCCGGGCTGCTGAGAGCTGTCTCAGAGATGTCGGTGGAGGTCATGTCGTAAAGGTAGGCGCCGATTAGGTCAGATCATGTCCTAGTTCTGCGGCACCCTGGAAAACATGACGACCGACACACCGGCCAGGCTTCTCCAGCTCCTCTCCCTCCTCCAGACGCCCCGCGAGTGGCCCGGCGGCGAGCTGTCCGAGCGCCTCGGGGTGTCCCGTCGCACGGTCCGCCGCGACATCGACCGGCTCCGCGAGCTGGGCTATCCGGTGCAGGCGACCAAGGGCGCGGACGGCGGCTACCGGCTGGTGGCGGGCAAGGCGATGCCGCCGCTCGTCCTCGACGACGAGGAGGCCGTGGCCATCGCGGTGGGCCTGCGGGCCGGCGCCGGGCACGCCGTCGCGGGCGTGGACGAGGCCTCCGTACGGGCCCTCGCCAAGCTGGAGCAGGTGCTGCCGTCCCGGCTGCGCCATCGCGTGTCCACGCTTCAGGCCGCGACCACACCCCTGACCAGCGGAGACGGGGCGAGCATCGCACCCGAGACGCTGACCGTGATGGCGTCGAGCGTCGCGGGACAGGAGCGGCTGCGGTTCGCCTACCGTTCCGGGGACGGAACACCGTCGCGGCGGCTGACCGAGCCGTACCGGCTGGTCTCCACCGGCCGGCGCTGGTACCTCGTCGCGTACGACCTCGACCGCGAGGACTGGCGGACGTTCCGCGTCGACCGGGTCACCGAGCCCTTCCCGACGGGGGCGCGGTTCGCACCCCGCGAACTGCCGACCGGGAACGCCGCCGAATTCCTGCGGCAGTCGATGTACCGGCGGCAGGACACGTACACGTTCGACGTCACCTTCGCCGCGCCGGCCGACTTCGTCGCTGCGCGCGTGCCCGCGTGGGTCGGCGTGCCCGAGCCGATCGACGAGCACAGCTGCCGCCTGCGCGCCGCCGCCGGCGACTCGGTGGAATGGCTGGCAGTGCGCATCGCGATGGTCGACTGCGAGTTCACGGTCCGGGAGCCGAGAGAACTGGTGGAGTACATAAGGGCCTTGGGCGCACGGCTGAGCCGGGCGGGAGGAGTCCCGCAGACCGACGGCACTTGACGGCGCACTTGACGGTCGGCAGGGCGTGCGGGACCGGTGGCACCCGTCGGGCCGTCAGGGACGGCAGGTTATGCCGCTGTGGCAGAATCTGCCATCCGGGTCACCCCGGGGTTCAGGTTCGGGGTGGCCCGCCCCCATCCTGCCCGGAACCCCACCGCACGCACCCCGGTCCCGCCCCTTGGGACCCGGGCTCGGAGACCGGCCCTAAGGCACGGCTCGCCCTGATTCGGATCCCGGCGCGAATTCGGATCCCGGCGCGCGACCCCCGTTCGGGTCTCGGCTCAACCCCGGAGAAGAACCCGTCCCCCGAAACAAGATGGAGCCGAGCTTCGGCGCCAGGGGGGAGGCGCCGAAGCTCGGCTCTGGGAGAGTCCCGGCGCGGGGGGGTGTGCGTCGGGACTCGGCTCTCGGGGGCGGTGTGCATCCGCCCGGATGGGACCCTGAAGCGTGGACCCTGAAGTCTTGTTCCCAGAGCCCAGCAGGTTGAAGCGGCCTTACATGGCCATGTCTGGTCGACTTGTGGCCAACGTGGCGGGCGTGCCCGTGCGCGGACCGGGCAAGGCGGGTCTCGCACCCTCGCGGTGAATGAACCCGTACGGCCCACTCACCCCGCTCGCCCCGTACGCTGCGCGCGCCCCTCCGTCGCCCCTCCGTCGCCCCTCCGTCGCTACGCCGCCGCGTCGAATCCGGTGTCGCGCGCCAGCTTCTTCAGTTCGAGCAGGGCGTGCTTCTCGATCTGACGGATTCGCTCGCGCGTGAGTCCGTGCTCCTTGCCGACCTCCGTGAGCGTCCGCTCCCGGCCGTCCTCGATGCCGTACCGCATCTTGATGATGGAGGCGGTGCGCTGGTCGAGGTGGCCGATCAGGTCGTCCAGCTCCTCGCTGCGCAGCAGTGTGAGAACCGACTGCTCGGGCGACACGGCCGAGGTGTCCTCCAGCAGGTCGCCGAACTGGGTCTCGCCCTCGTCGTCCACCGCCATGTTCAGCGAGACCGGGTCGCGGGCCCAGTCCAGCACGTCGCCCACGCGCTCCGGCGTCGAACCGAGCTCGGCGGCTATCTCCGTGTGCTCGGGCTCCCGCCCGTTCTCACGGTTGAACTCGCGCTGCACGCGCCGGATCCTGCCCAGCTCCTCGACCAGGTGGACGGGGAGGCGGATCGTGCGCGACTGGTCGGCGATGGAACGGGTGATGGCCTGCCGGATCCACCAGGTGGCGTACGTCGAGAACTTGAAGCCCTTGCGGTAGTCGAACTTCTCGACCGCGCGGACCAGGCCGGCGTTCCCCTCCTGGATCAGGTCGAGCAGGGGCAGGCCGCTGCGCGGGTAACGGCGCGCCACGGCCACGACCAGCCGGAGGTTCGAGCGGATGAATACGTCCTTCGCGCGCTCGCTGTCGGCTACCAGCGCCTCCAGCTCCTCACGGGACGCGTCCGCCTTGGCCTCCGCCTCGCCGTCGAGGATCTGCCGCGCGAACACACCCGCCTCGATGACCTGGGACAACTCGACTTCCTTGGCGGCGTCGAGCAGCGGTGTTCGCGCGATCTCGTCGAGGTACATGCCGACCAGGTCGCGATCGGCGATTTCGCCGCCTCCGGCGCGAACACTGCGTGCCGCGTCGGCGGTCCCGCCGGTGGCGGACTTACGACGGGCGACGGCACGGGTTGCCATGCGTGCTCCCTTGCGTGGTGGGCTTGCGGGTGGTCCTGGACATCGGGTTTCACCCTCCCGGGTGCCCGGCATCTGATGGAAACAACGACTGGAATCAGGACAGAATTCCCAACCCGCACCTTGATTTTTCTGATCATGCAGTACCCTGTCGCACCACACGGGAGGGCTGATGCGGTCAGAACGTACAGATGTGCAGGTCAGGCCGGGAGTCGCAGCCGACCTCGGCGCACTCACGGACCTCTACAACCACTTCGTACGTGAGACGCCCATCACATTCGACACCGACGTCTTCACGCCGGAAGAACGTCGTCCGTGGCTGCTCTCCCACCCTGAAGACGGACCGCACCGCCTGATGGTTGCCACGGACACGGATTCACAGAAGATTCTCGGGTACGCCACATCCAGCGCTTTTCGCGTGAAGCCCGCCTACGCGACCTCGGTCGAGCTCACGGTCTACGTCGCCCCGGACGCCGCCCGCCGCGGCGTCGGCACGCTCCTCTACGAAGCCCTGTTCGCGGCGCTCGCCACCGAGGACCTGCACCGCGCGTACGCGGGCATCGCGCTGCCCAACGAAGCGTCCGTGCGTCTGCACGAACGCTTCGGGTTCCAGCACGTCGGGACCTACCGGGAGGTCGGCCGCAAGTTCGGCCGCTACTGGGACGTCGCCTGGTACGAGAAGGAACTCGCCCGCTAGAACTCGCCCTCCAGGGGGTGCCGTTCAGATCAGGTGCCGTTCGGGTCCCATGCCGTTCAGATCAGGCGCAGTCCAGTTCCCATTCCGTTCGGATCAGGCGCCGTCCGGGTCACCTGCGCTCGGGCCACCTGCCGCTCGGTCCCGGATCAGGAACACAGGCGCTCAGCCGACAGGAACACAGGCGCTCAGCCGAACTGCACCGACCGCTTCGCCATCCCCAGCCAGAATCCGTCGATCACGGACCGATGCCCGTCGAGCTCTCCGGAGGCGTCGGCCGCGCCCATGGTCACGAAGAGCGGGGCGAAGTGTTCGGTGCGCGGGTGGGCGAGACGGCCCGCCGGGGACTTGCGCTCGAAGTCGAGCAGCGCGTCCACGTCACCGGCCTCCAGCGCGCGGTGCCCCCAGTCGTCGAACTCGCTCGACCAGGTGGGGACGCCCCCGCCTGTGTGCCGCAGGGCCGCGAGATTGTGGGTGAAGAATCCGGAGCCGACGATCAGCACGCCCTCGTCACGCAGCGGCGCCAGCTTCCGGCCGATCTCGAACAGCCGGACCGGGTCGAGCGTCGGCATGGAGATCTGGAGCACCGGGATGTCCGCCTCGGGGAACATCTCCACCAGGGGGACGTACGCGCCGTGGTCGAGTCCGCGGTCCGGGATGTCCTGCACCGGCGTACCGGGCGCACGCAGCAGCTTCCGTACGGACTCGGCGAGCAGCGGAGCGCCCGGGGCCGCGTACGTCACCTGGTAGTAGTGCTCGGGGAAGCCCCAGAAGTCGTACACGAGGGGGATCGTCTCGATCGCGCCGAGCGCGAGCGGAGCCTCCTCCCAGTGGGCGGAGACCATGAGGATCGCCTTGGGGCGGGGCAGGCCGGCGGACCAGGCGGCGAGCTGGCCGGGCCAGACCGGGTCGTCGGCGAGCGGCGGCGCGCCATGGCTGAGATAGAGGGCGGGCATGCGCTCCGGTGCGGGGCGTTCCTCGGTGGCGGCGGACATGGCGGCTCCCTCCAGAGAGTTCCAGCGTACGGCGGCGATGCTTGATCTTTGAAGCAATTGCTTAAAGTCTCAAGTTCTTCGTCGAGACAAGACTACGGCGAGTTTGTTTAAGTTTCAAGAAGAGGCTCGTACAGTGGAGTACATGAACACGGCACCCGCTCCCGCTGAAGAGCCGCGCTGGCTCACCGACGAGGAACAGCGCATCTGGCGCGCGTACATGCACGCCACGACCCTCCTGGAGGACCACCTCGACCGCCAGCTCCAGCGCGACGCGGGCATGCCGCACATCTACTACGGCCTGCTCGTGCAGCTCGCCGAGGCACCACGCCGCCGGCTGCGGATGACCGAACTGGCCATGAACGCGAAGATCACCCGTTCCCGGCTCTCGCACGCCGTCGCGCGCCTGGAGAAGAGCGGCTGGGTACGCCGCGAGGACTGCCCGTCCGACAAGCGGGGGCAGTTCGCGGTCCTGACCGACGACGGCTACGAAGTGCTGCGGCGCACCGCGCCGGGCCATGTGGCCGCCGTACGCCAGGCCCTGTTCGACCGGCTCGGCCCGGACCAGCAGAAGGCCTTCGGCGAGGCCATGCGGATCATCGCCGAGGGACTCCAGCCGAAGGACGCGGGCGCGGATCTGCCCTGGCTGCGTTAGGGCCCTGCGCTCGCCCCGGCGACGACGTCGGGGGCGGCCGCCGGGGTGAATCCCGCCGTCGGCACCCCGGCGAGTGCCGGGAGCCCGGACAAGGGACTGCCCCGGCTCCCTGTACTGGAAGCCGGGGCAGTCCCCGGACTCGTACGAACGAGGCGTCCCCACCCCGCGTTCGTACGCGAAGGACCCGAAGTACCCGGAGTGAGCGAGTGCCGTCAGTGGGCGACGACCGGCACCTTCAGCTCGTCCTCCGCGCCTTCGCCCGCGCCGGAGCCGGCGACCACGGAGGCGTCCGGACGGCCGGTGTTGATCAGGGTGAAGGCGATTGCCGCGGCGACCACGAGGATGCCGACGGCGAACCAGATCGCGTTGCTGTAGCCGTGCACCATGCCCTCCGCCTGGACGAGCTGCTGCTGCGCCTTGGTGCCGGCGCCCGCCATGTGGTCCTTGATGTACGCGGTGGTCGCGGAGGCGGCGATCGTGTTCAGCAGCGCCGTACCGATCGCACCGCCGACCTGCTGCGAGGTGTTGACCATCGCCGAGGCGACACCGGCGTCACGCGGCTCGATGCCGTGCGTGGCCAGCGACATGGCGGGCATGAACGCCGTACCCATACCGAGGCCGAGCAGCAGCATCGCCGGCATCACCAGGGACGCGTACGACGAGCCGATCTCCAGCTGCGCCAGGAGCAGCATGCCGAGCGCGGCGACCAGGAAGCCGGGACCCATCAGCAGTCGCGGCGCGACCCTGGTCATCAGCCGGGCGCCGATCTGCGTGGAGCCCGTGATCATGCCCGCGATCATCGGCAGGAAGGCGAAGCCGGTCGAGATCGGCGAGTAGCCCTTCACGATCTGCAGGTAGTACGTGAGGAAGAGGAAGGTGCCGAACATCGCGATGATCGCGAGACCGAGGGAGAGGTAGACGCCGCCGCGGTTGCGCTCGGTGATGACACGCAGGGGCAGCAGCGGGGCCTTGACCTTGGACTCGGTGAGGACGAACGCGGCCAGCAGCAGGGCCGAGGCCACGAACAGGCCGACCGTCACGGAGTCGCCCCAGCCGTCGGACGCGGCGCGGGTGAAGCCGTAGACGAGGGAGACCAGACCGAGCGTGGACAGGACCACTCCGGGGATGTCGAGCGGCGAACGGTTGCGGCCGCCCTTGGGCTCACGGATGACGAAGTACGCGCCCGCGGCCGCGACGATCGCGAACGGGATGTTGACGAAGAAGGTCCAGCGCCAGTTCATGTACTCGGTGAGGACGCCGCCGAGGATGAAGCCGACGGCGCCACCGCCACCGGCGATCGCACCGTAGATGCCGAACGCCTTGGCGCGCTCCTTGGCGTCGGTGAACATCACGGCGAGCAGCGAGAGGGCCGCGGGCGCCAGCAGCGCGCCGAACACACCCTGCAGGGCACGGGCACCGAACATCATCGCGCCGCTCTGTGCGGCGCCACCGAGCGCGGAGGCCGCCGCGAAGCCGACCAGACCCACGACGAACGCCCGCTTGCGGCCCCACAGGTCGGCGATACGGCCGCCGAAGAGGAGCAGACCGCCGAAGGCGAGGGCATAGGCCGTGACGACCCACTGCCGGTTGCCGTCCGAAATACCCAGGTCCTGCTGGGCGGAGGGCAGCGCGATGTTCACGATCGTGGCGTCGAGCACCACCATCAGCTGGGCGAGCGCGATGAAGACGAGCGCCTTCCAGCGGTTGCTGTGCGCGTCGGACGCTGGGTCCGGGACTGCCTTGGACGTTCCTGTTTCAGACATGGGGGTACCCACTCCGGGACTTCGTAGCGAAAAATTCAGTGAAAAGGAACGGCTCGTCGACGGTGACGGCCGGAATCGGCTCGGCACGACTCGACCCTGATGACGAGCGCGCCTCGCGCGTGATGAGTACGGGCTTTACGGGCTATGGGTGGTTGTCGAGCAGGAGCACGGTCACGAGTTCTGACCGGCGGTCGGTGCCGGGCTCATCGGTCCCTGATCGACCGGTCGCTCAGCCTGTCGGTCGATCGGTCGGCCGAGGTGCCGGCAATCGGTCCAGCAGTCGTCGGTCGCCCGAGCCGTCGTCCGCCGATCGGTCACGGCACCTGACGCGTCGGTCACGCTCGTCGCAGTTCCTCCAGGTTGGCGGCCACTCCGGGCAGTTCGGAGCGGGCCGGGGCCCGCATACCGTCCAGGAGCAGCTGCAGATGACGGTGCACGAAGCGGTCGATGCCCTGGCACGCGGTGCCCGGCAACGGCCTGGTGAGCTGGCTGACAGCGATCATGAGATCGCCCAACTCGACGTCGGGGCGCAGCTGTCCGGCCTCACGGGCGCGGGCCATCAGCTGCTGGAGCAGCTCGGTGATCCGGTCGCGCGCGGCGACCAGGTCGGGATGGTTCTGGTCGAAGTTCTCGGAAAGCATCGGGCACAGCGCACCGATCCGCTCGTCGGCGGCGAAATGCACGAAGCCGCTCAGCGACTCGAAGGCGTCACCGCCCGCGGCGAGCGCCTCCTCGACCCACTCCGAGGTGCGGTCCATCACCGAGCACACGACCTCGCGGGCGAGGGCGTCGCGGTCGGGGAAGTTGCGGTACAGCGTGGCGTTGCCGACACCTGCCCGGCGAGCGATCTCATCGAACGGCACCTCGGCGCCGAACTCGACGAACATCTCGCGGGCGGCGGCGACGATCCGCTCCCGGTTGCGCAGGGCATCGGCACGGGGCCGCGCCACTCGACGCTGCACGGGGGTTGCGGTCTCCACGGCGTACTCCTCGAAGCATCTCGGAGCTTGAGTGCGATCCGGGGACTGGGTCCCCGTTTCGCTCGGACGTATGACTAAACGGGGAAACGATCCCCGGTTATTTCCCAGCCTGGAAGAGAAATATGTGACCTGTGTCACACCTCCGTCGAGAGCATTCGGCCGGTCGCCCTGCGCCTCTCCGGACGGTCGGCCCGGTCGGCCTCGACCCGGGATTCCGCCCGACGGCCCACGGTCTCCCCCGCCTCCCGCCGGGCCTCCCTCGTCTCCCACCCGGCCGCCCATCCGGCCTCCCATCCGCCCTCCCGGAGCTCCCGCAACCCCGCCGTGCCCTCCCGGACGGAATCCGATTCAGGTCCTCCCGGAGACGAACCCGATCGGGCCCACCCAGCGCGCGCCCGGCGCGTCGGCGACTCAGGGTGATCGAAAGGGTGCAGTCCGGGACCGGTGGCTGCCGTGGAGCGAAGGGCCCCCGCATGCAGCCGTCCAGCCGCCGGATACGCCCGCGCCGGGTGGCCGCGCTCGTCACGGTGACCGTACTGACGCTGGCGGTCAGCACCTCCGCCGGCACCGGACACCTGACGGCCGGCTCCGCCACGGCGGGCTCCACCGCGCTGGCCCGCTCCAGGGCGCTCGGCCCCTGCATGATCAACGGCCCGTCCGGCGTCCAGATGGGGGAAGGCATCCCGACCGCCCCCGGCTACGCCCGCTCCACCGGCACTCTCCGGGCCCTGACCCTGATGGTCGACTTCTCCGACGCGCCCGGCAGGGGCAGCGCTCTCGACCGGTACGACGAGTTCTTCCCGAAGACGCAGGAATGGTTCCGCACCGCCTCCTACGGCCGCCTCGACTACCGCCCCGAAGCCCCCGTCCGGCACTGGCTGCGCATGCCCAAGCCCTTCAAGGCGTACGGCATAGAACGCGGCGCGCCCTTCGACCCCGGGTACCGAGAACTGGTCCAGGACATCGTGGCCGCGGCCGATCCCGAGGTCGACTTCCGCTCGTACGACATCCTGAACGTGCTGGTCACACCGAACGCCGGACCCTCCGCGCTGGACACCGTGCTGTCCGTGACCTTCGCCGGCAACACCGAGGCGCCGGTCGCCGACGGCGTCCCGGTCGCCAACGCGTCCTTCGTCTACAGCCGCCAGGACGACGGCTCGGGCTCCTACGCCGACACCGGCTACCGCGTACTGCCGCACGAGAACGGCCACACCTTCGGCCTGCCCGACCTCTACACCCAGGACGGCGGCGGCGCGGTCGGGCACTGGGACATCATGAGCGAGGACTGGGGAGCCGACAACGACCTCCTGGGCTGGCACAAGTGGAAGCTCGGCTGGCTCGACGCCTCCCAGATCAGCTGCGCGGCGGCGCGCGGCACCAGCGAGTACAGGCTGACCCCGCTGGCCGTGCGCGGCGGCGCCAAACTGGTCGTCATACCCACCAGCGCCCGGAGCGGGTACGTCCTCGAACTGCGCACCCACGCGGGCAACGACTCGGCGGTCTGCCGTCCAGGCATCCTCGTCTACAAGGTCGACGCGGACGTGGACACCGGGAACGGACCCGTGACAGTGTCCGACTCCCACCGCGACAGCGGCGGCTGCACCCGTTCCCCCAACGTCCAGGCCGAACTGTCCGACGCGCCCTTCTCCCCCGGTGAGACCTTCAGGGACGCGAAGGCGGGGATCACCGTCCAGGTCGCGTCGCCGGACACCGCGAGGAAGTACCGGGTGTACGTGACGCGCCGCTGAACGCGGCCGAGCCGCCCGGCGTCCGGGCGGACAGCCGTGTCGGAAGCCGGACAGCCGGACGGCCGGACGGACAGTCGGAAAGAAGGCCGGACGGACAACCGGACGGGCGGGGGCGCACGGCGGTCCGGCGCCCGTGTCGGGAAGCGCCGGCCTGCTTCGGCAGCCGGGCAAGCACTACCGTGGCTCTTCTGAGATCCGCCACACGGTGGCTCATCTGAGGTCCGCCAAACGGTCACTCTTATGAGAGCCGCATCGGAGAGCCCATGCCATCGAGCCCCATGTCATCGAGCCCCTTTTCATCGAGCACCACGCCGTCGAACGTCACGCCGTCGAACGTCACACCCCCGAACGGCACGCCATCGGATGCCGGGCCGGCCACGGGGCCGCGCGACGGAGCGTCGGCCACCGGGTCCGCGACAGGCATTGGGTGCGCGACGGGCAACGGGTCCGGAGCGTCCGTCTCCGGGCCCGGGGCTGCCGGGGCTGCCGGGGCTGCCGGGGCTGCCGGGGCTGCCGGGGCTGCCGGGGCCAAGGTGCCCGACGAGGCGGTCACGCCGCTCATTCGCGGGATCGCCGTACTGCGGCGGCTGACCGAGGCGGACGGGGTGTCCAGTCTGAGCGGACTCGAACGGGCCACCGGGCTCGCACGGTCCACCGTCGACCGAATCACGGCGACCCTCGCACGCATGGGATACGTACGTCTCGACGGCCGGGACGCCGTACTGGCCCCCCGCCTGATGGAACTCGGCAACGCCTACCTCGCCGCTCTCCGGCTTCCCCGCCTCCTGGACGCGCACGCCGACGCGCTCGCCGACGAACTCGACGAGTCGGTGTCCCTCGCCGTCGGCGACCGGGACGGCGTCCGCTTCATCCATCAGGCGACCCGGCGTCGCGCGATGTCCCTGAGCTTCCGCATCGGCGACCTGCTCCCCGCCGAACGCACCGCGCCCGGCCCCCTGTTCGCCTCCGTGTGGAGCGAGGAGGAGTGGACACGCTGGCGCGAGCGCCGCGCGGCCGATCCGGAGGACCGCGGCTTTCCCGCCGTACCGGCACGGAGCAGACCGTACGAAGGTGGAGCGGACGCAACGGCGCTCCCGGCCGCCCAACTCCCCACCATCGGAGACGACTTCGCGCAGCGGGCGGCCGAAGACGGCCGGGCGGGCTGGGCGTTGGACGACCAGCTGATCGAACCGGGCCTTGTCGCCGTCTCGATGCCCGTACGGGAGGCGGGGCGGATCGCCTGCGTGGTGAACGTGGTGAGCCACACGAGCCGGCACAGCGCAGCCGACCTGCGGGACACACTGCTGCCGCGTCTGCGGACGGCTGTGGCCGAGATGGAACGGACGTTGGCCCTGAACCGGGAGCCCATGCCGGAACGGAGGGCGCCGCTCACGGAGAGCAACGGACGAGTCGACACGGGGACGGGCGGGAACGTCACCACCCCGTCCGGGCTGGCCGACTGGACCGGCGCCTCCAAGCACGAACTGGGGCGGGAGTTCATCGAGTCGCTGGCCCGCGGGCTGACCGTGATCACCGCCTTCGGTGAGGGCCGGGCCGAACTGACCCTCACCGCGGTGGCGCAGGCGACCGGACTCGCCCGCGCGACCGCCCGCCGCGCCCTGATCACGCTGGAACACCTCGGATACGTGACCACGCACGACCGCGTCTTCCGGCTCACCCCGCGCGTCCTGGGGCTCGGCTTCCCGCCACTCTCACGGACCTCGCTCCCCGAGATCGCGGCCCCGCATCTGACCGAACTCTCCCAGCGGCTGCACGACTCGGTGTCGCTCGCGGTGCTGACCGGCGACGAGATCCAGTACACCGCGCGGGTCTCCACCCGCCGCATCATGAGCGTCAACGTCACCGTCGGCACCCGGCTGCCCGCGTACGCCACCTCTCTGGGGCGAGTGATCCTGGCCGATCTTCCGGAGGCCCGCGCGACGGAGGTACTGAACGGCGGGATGCCCGAGCGGTTGCACCCGTTGACCCCATTGACCCCGTTGACCCCATTGACCGCCCGGACCATCACGGACCCGGAGCGGTTCAGGGCCGAACTGGACCGGGTGCGGCAGGCCGGATACGCCATGGTCGAGGAGGAGTTGGAGCAGGGCCTGCGGTCCATCGCGGTCCCGGTGCGCGACCGGGCCGGACGGCCCGTGGCCGCGGTGAACGTCGCCATGCACAGCAGTCGCCGTACCGCCGAGGCGTGCGTCAGTGACGTACTGCCCGAACTCCGTGCGACGGCGACCCGCATCGAGGCGGACCTGCACATCGCGGACCGCTTCAGCCGTGTCCAGTTGAGCTGAGAGGAACGCCAGAGCCACCGAGCGCGAGACTCCCCATTCCCCCTCCGCCGCCCCTTCCACTCCTCCAACTATCTCTTCCCATAGGGGAATTACCACCATGGCGTGAAGATGATCTGCGCGACCCGGCCCCGTTGACAGATCCAAAAGCAGGTTCCTAGCGTCGCTTGCGGCAGGACAAACAGCAGCCGAACGGCAAGGAGCGTCCGGGTGGTCGCGTCGTGGTGAAGCAGGAGAGGTCCGAGCGAACCAGGCACAACCTGATCCGGGCCGCCTCGACCGTGTTCGACCAGGCCGGTTACGAACGCGCCACCCTGTCGACGATCAGTGAACGCGCGCAGGTCACCAAGGGCGCCCTGTTCTTCCACTTCGCGGCCAAGTCCGATCTCGCCCGTGCCGTCCAGGCGGAGGCCTGCGCCACGTCGGGCGCCGCACTCGTGAAGCTGGCGCGGCGTGAGACCCCGGCCTTCGAGATCGCCACCGCCATGGCCCACACCCTCGTAGGCCTCCTCGAAGCCGACATGGTCGTCCGCGCGGGCGCGCGCCTGACCCAGGAGATCAGGACCCCCGACGACCCGTCACTCCACTGTCACCTCAACTGGCTCGGCGCCCTGCACAGAACCCTGACCCGGGCACGGAGCGACGGCTCCCTGCTCCCCGGCGTCGATGTCCGCGCGGCCGCCGTGCTGATGCTGTCCATGATCACCGGCACCACAGCCCTGCCCCGCCTCCCCTCCGACCCCTCCTCCCCGCCACTCCCCCACCCGCAGCGCGCTCCCGCCCCCCACCTCGCCCCCCACTCCCTGGGCGAAACAGGAGACCAGCGGCTGACCCGCATGCTCCACCTGACGCGCCCAGCCCTTTCGGACCTCCCGACAAGATGACCGACTTCGGACCTCCCGACGAGACGACCGGCCGGGACCACTCTCTCGCCTCACCCCACGGCAGGGCGCGCCCTCGCTCACCCACGGCACTGAGCCCTCGCCTGCGGCTTGGGCGCACCGCTCGACACCCCGCCGCACGGGCCACAGGAACACCCCGCGTCGTTCGGGACGCGAGGCCCGGCCCCCGGCCCCGGACCAGCGACCCAGCGCTGTCCCACCTGCACGAACGGGAACCTTCCCAGCCTCCATCCCGGATCCGCTACGCTAGCTACCGGATCGCACACGATCCGCACGCCTTGCCTTCGTAGCTCAGGGGATAGAGCACCGCTCTCCTAAAGCGGGTGTCGCAGGTTCGAATCCTGCCGGGGGCACCAGGGCAAAGGCCCCGGACCGATCATGGTCCGGGGCCTTTGACATCCAGTTCTGACATCAACGGGGACGGAACGGAGCGCATCCGGCGTGACAAGAGACGAGGCTCTCGACCGGTTGAGGCGACTGGCACAAGCTCAGGCATTCGGACGTCACGTCGGCTCGGACCGCCTCATCCAGGCCGGCCTCGACGCTCTTCTGGCCGACGTCGATGCCCCGTCGCTTGCCCTCCTCGCCGGCCTGGGCCGTCGTGAGGAGCATGAGGCACGGGAGCTCTTCGATCACGTCGTGGACGAGCTGGGGCTGGGATTCGAAGTGCCGGCGGACCCGATCGCTGCCAGGTGGGCCCTGGCTTACTGGTTGGCCGCTCAGATCGTCGACGGCTCCTTGGACCCGGCGACCGGTGCCAACCTCATATGGGTCGAAGCAGCGTCAGAACTCGGCTATCCCAACCGCCTGCAACCGATCGTCGACCGTGCCAGTGACCTGGACGACTGGAACGCCAACTGGAGCACTCCGCTGGAACAGCTCAAAGAAGAGGTCGTTGTCGCCGCCCGCGCACTCGTTGCACGCGGAGGACCCGCGTCCGCTCTCTGAAGACCACGGAGCCCCAGGACTGTTACGGCCCGGGGCTCCGCGTCTCGGATAGAGGGGAACGGCGTTGGTCAGCCTGGGCCGGGACGCCTCTTCAACAGCTTGTCCATGTGGCTCATGGCATCGCGCTGGGTGTCCTGCACGACGTGCGTGTACACGTCCATGGTGATGCTGATCTGAGAGTGGCCGAGGATCTCCATCACCACGTGGGGCGCAACCCCGGCCGCCGTGAGCAGGGTGGCTGTGCCGTGCCGAGCGTCGTGCAGCCGGACGACGCGGATGCCGGCGGACTCGGCGATGCGGGTGAAGGAGCGGTAGACGTTCCGCGGCTCGACCTGGCGACCGGTGCGGGTGGTGAAGACGTAGCCGGAGCCGGACTCGTGCCACTGCTCCCCCGCCTTGGCGCGTGCGGCGGCCTGCCGCATCCGGTGCCAGCGCAGTGGGGCGATACAGAGCGCGGGCAACGGGACGACACGGCGCCGACGGCTCTTGGGATCGTCGTCATAGAGGACACCGCGACGGCGCTGAGTCTGCTGACGGACGTAAAGGACCCGGTTGTCCAGGTCGAGATCCGACCACCGGAGGCCGATGATCTCTCCTCGCCGGAGCCCCATCGCGATGGCGAGCACGAAGGCCGCGTAGAGCGGATCTCTGCGGGAGGCGGCGAGGAAGTCGAGCGTCTCGTCGAGCGTCCAGGGCTTCAGCTCCCGGTTGTCCGTGCGGGGCGGCTCGACGAGCTTGGCGACGTTGCGCGCGATCAGCTCCTCGCGGCAGGCGGAGGAGAGGGCATCGCTGTCCTCTTCCGCTTCTACGCGAAGGCGATTCACCACAGCCAGCAGCGCGCAAACGAGCAGATCCAGCGTGCTCTCGAAGCTGCTGAGGAGTAGCAAGCCTACCTGCGGCTGCTGAGGCGTCACCCAGGTGCTCCGGCTCGGGTGCCGCTCGAAACACCGGCCAACTGGGAACCCACGCGTCCGCCCCTCCATCCTCCTAGTCACGAGTCCCGAAGCCGCACCGATCCGCGACCATGCGGCCGGGACCCATCACAGGGGGAAGGAACCCGACTCTTGCGCAACAGGCTCGGCCGTACGATCACCGGCGCAGCAGTGCTCGCCCTCACCGCCACCGGCGCCATCACAGGAACAGCGAACGCCACCACAGACGCTGCCGACAATGCCTCCGCAGACGTTGCCGACAGCACCTCCATAGATCTTCCCGACAGCATCTCCGCAGCCGTTCCCGACGCGGTGTGGACCGCAAGCGGTTGGCCCGCGCCTTCAGACGATCCGCACCTTCCTGACGCAAACGGCAACATCGCCGCCGACCAGGAGGAGGAGCCGCAGCCGCTCATCGATGAAGGCATCTACGGCCCCGACGCCGACCCGGCGTCCACGTCGGCAGATTCGGCAGCCGCAGCCGCAGCGATCGGCGGCAACGGAACGGCCAACTGGGCGTACAACAACCTGGACACCAGGTGGGAGTACAGGACCGACTGCGCGAACTTCGTCTCCAAGGCCCTATACCACGGGGGCGGAATGAAGATGCGCCCGGGCGGCCGCAAGGCGGACAATGCCTGGTGGCAGGGCAGGTACGGGTTCGGTAAGAGCTGGAGTTGGACGAGCGCGGACTACCTCCGGCGTCACGTGACCAAGTGGCGGAATTCCGCGATGATTCCGCACGAGTACAACGCCAAGGTGGGGGATCTCGTCTTCTTCAAGTGGAAGAGGGAGAGGATTTACAACCACGTGGCGATCGTCTCGGCCATGGTGCAAGGGCACGCGAGCATCGTGCAGCACGGCCTGAAGAATGAGGCCAAGCTCAACGAAGTGATCAATCGGTACAGTCGCACCTCGAACCCGATCGAGAAGGTCACGATCGTCAGGCCCAAGACCCGCAAGTAACAAGGATGTGAGATGCCCAGGTTGAAGCAGGGCCATACGGTGGCCGGATGGCTGGCAGCCGCAGTGGTGCTGACGTCTGGATGTGCTGTCCTCGACAGCAGCGCTGCTGATGCCAGAGGGCCGGGCTCGTCCTACGAGCAGGCGTACGCCGACCACGAGCCATTGCACGTGGTCGGCTACCCCTCCACCGGCTCTTTGCTGCTGATGCAAGAGCTCGTGTGGGACATCGCCGACGGCAAGACGGATGATCTCCGCAAGCTGGCGACCAGCGACAGCAGCGAGACGGAGGCCCGGAAGACCGCCGAGAACTGGGTCAAGGGCTTCGGCTCTGGCGCACGGGGAGAAGTGACAGGCGATTTCTATGACGGCGGTTCAGAACGCCAGGTCGTGGTCCTGTACTTTCACGACACCCGGCAGGTCATGGATTTCACCGTTCGACTCGATGGCGACGCGGGCAAGGCGAACTGGCGGATCCTGATGAAGTCGACTGATTTCAAGGACGCCACCCATGCTCCCAGCTGGGCGCCGAAGGAGCCGGGAGGAACCGACTCCAAGATGAACAACAACAACTGATCGCCTGAGCACCCGAGGCTCCGCCCTCCGCAACGAGCCGGAGGCGGGGCCTCGTCGTCTCCCCTGTCACGGCGCCCTGCGCCCCCTGGTCCGCGACAGCGCCCATCCTCCGGCCCGGGCGCTGACCTGCCGCTTGTCGCACGCTGTTGGCCCACGCCTGGTCCACACGCACTGATCCACAACGCGATACGGCCGGATCAAGGTGAGACAGCCCTCACGCAGAGGGGGCGCCTCTCACCGAGGGGCACCCCTCTGACCAGCGCGTCTCTGACTTGATTCCTGGTGGAACGTGAAAACAAGCGGTTGATCCGAACTGCCACCAGCGTCCCCGTGGCCCGTCAGATCGCCGGCTACGGACGCCGACTCCGACGCGAAGCGCACGCCCGGAACACGGCAGCGAAGCGAGCAGCGCAGCACCGCAACCCCAGCGACTGCCCCCGCCCCTTGCCGTCCCTCCGGGGCCTCGAAGCGACCGGAATGACCGTCGATGACCGATCCGGCTAGAGCTACGGATCAGAAGGTACCGCCACCATGAGACGGCTCGAGCTCTCGTCCCGGGCGGTCCGTGGGCAACGAGGGATTCGGCGCCGCGGAGTTCAGCGCAGAGCCCGACGCTCGTCCACACGGCGTGTCGGCACGCCCAGAAACACATCGGGTGCCGCAGAGCCATAAACGATGTTGAACGTTTCCAGTCGATAGGACCAAGCCCCTCACAACTACCGGCGAACCGGTAGTTGATCTGCCATTGCAGCCACTGGCCGGGAGCCAGGCGAACGGCAGGCGGGCGTCGACTGCGCCGTGGCATGGCAAACATGCTCACCTCTGGCAGGTCCACCTCGGGCGGCACCGAACGCACCTCCAGCGAGTCCCTGGCGGTCTCTTGGCTCACACCTGACGAGGTCAGCGAGCGCATGTCCGAGGCTTTCGCTGTGAGGCTCCTGGACGCCCTGGACGGCAACGGCCCCCACGTCCAAAGCCATGACGGACAGCGCCTCATCCCAGCGGGATAAAACCTTCTCTCCTTCATCAAGCCCCGGCTGCGCTCCGCTCCGCCGGGCGGGCTCCCGGCTCCGCTCGGGGCGCCGCTCCTGCCTTCGGCCCGCTCCGCCCCGGCTGCGCCGACGCCCGCCCACACGTGGATAGGCCCGGAGGTCATGAGTCAAGCATCCGACGACTTCGACCCACGGTCACAGACGATGCCTCCGGCGGGGGATCGGCCGGCACCGGGATGGAGGGGGCGCCGTTCCCGGCTGCGGGCACATCGTGGCGAGCGTGGTGGGCTCCCATCCCGTCCACCGTCGACCCAGGCAGAACCGAGCAGACGCGGCCCATGGCGTCCAGGTCGTTCGTCCAGTTGGGCGCTCCACCTGGACGCCATGAACCACGCCCGCTCCACGGTGTGTGGGTCGACGGCGGACGGGATGGGAGCTGGGGGCTGTGGTGGGTTCAGCAAGCCGTTGCCCGGATGCGGCGTCCAGTGGACGGCCCTAGATTCGTTGGACGGCCCGCTCTCCACGAAGCCGAGGAACAACCGGCGCAGGTGGGCTCCTGGAAGGAGGGGTCCCCAATGGCGCGTTTCTCGTGGGAGGGCTACCGCCGGCAGTGGCCGAGGGTCGGCGGTGTGTTGGCCATGGCCGTAGGCGGGGCCACCGCCTTGGCGGCCGGGCGTATGAGGAAGCCGCAGGCGCTGTCTGCCGCGAACTTCGGCGCCCTGCTGATCCACCAGTACGAGGAGTACCAGGACCCGGGGTGGTTCCCCGGCCAGTTCAACCACGGTGTGTTCAAGAGCGACACCCCGCGCAACTACCCGCTGAACACCAACACGGGTATGTGCATCAACACCGGGCTCGCCTACCCGTACTACATCGCCCCGATCGTGTTCCCGACGGTCCGGTGGCTGGGTCTGTCGCCAGTGCTGTTCGGCATGGCCCAGGCGCTCGGCCACGGGATCATCTTCCCGCGACTGGCGGGGGACAAGTACAGCCCGGGATTTCTCGCCTCCCTGCTGCTCCACGTTCCGATCGGTACCGCCTACATCAGGGCCGTGAACGCCGAACGCCCGCTGACAAAGGCTGAGTGGGCCGCCGCCGTCGCGTGCACCGTGGCCTTTGCCGCCAGCAGCGTCGGCGCCCCCAACTTCCTCATGCGGGACAAAGACAGCCCGCACGCCTTCACTGCCGCCCAGATGGGACACCACGACGTCCCACACACCGTCTGACCCGTTCGGCGCCGGGCTGGAGGAAGCTGGGGGTCTTCTATGCCGTAATCACTCTGATGCTCGCCGGGCTGCTCGCCGTCTAGCGAGGGCCAATCGACGTGCCCTTTGAGGCGCCCGTTCGGTCGGGAAACAGCGGGGAACAGCGGTCACTGGCGGACAACGCTGACGTGAACGGCCCCTAGAAAGCGCCTTACATGGTCAGGGGCCGCTCATCTGCGGTGGGTGTGGGATTTGAACCCACGGTGACTCGCGCCACGACGGTTTTCAAGACCGTTCGTGTGGTCGCTTCCTGACTCGCCCACTTCCAGCCCGATGGCCGCCTCTGTCAAGGAGGTTCGAGCTGGAGGAGCAAGCCCCCCTCATCAAGGAGCGCCACACCTCTGCTCTCATCGAACAGACTTCATCATGCCTGCGACGTCACGCCGAATTTGAGCCGACTCCAGGCGACTCTTCTTCAGCTGCCTCGCCTCGACCAATGGTCATGGACCAGCGCACGCCTGAAGGCGCCTGGACGGACACGACTCCGCTGCGGTCCACCCCTTTGACCGCCACCTCGTTGTACGTGGTGTTCACCTTGCCGGCGACGCAGTCCAACGGAAAGGAGACGTGGACAGACTGCACCGCGACCTTGATCTTCCCCGTGCCCTGACAGTTCACCGCGACAATGAGCGCATCGCTCTTCTTGCCCTTGCTGAACGCGATACTGGCACTCCCGCTGGTCACCTTCTGCCGGCCGGCGAGTGTTTCGCCTCTGTCCAGCGTCGGGGGCGTCTGTACGGGGGGTTGAGTGGCGCTGGGTGTGGTGGTGATCTTCGCCGAGCCCGGATCGGACGAGCGCGTGGGCTGGCTGGACTGCTTGGCGTCGGTGTGATCTGACGTGCAGGCAGCGACCGGGAGGAGCGCAGCGGCGCACATGACGCTCAGCCCGACAAAGGTTCGGTGCGACATGTCACGACTCCCAGATGGCCCAGCCGACGCGGTGCGGCGTGTAGATGGTCACGTTCTTCTTGGCGCCCTTGCCGCAGTCGACGTACGTGTACCGGCTGTACCCATAGGTCTTCAGTCGGTAGACGCCATAGCTGGCATATGTGGTCTTATGCGCCGGCGTGTCCGCACTGATGGTGTTGCCGATCTTGGCGGTTAGCGAGGCGGAGACGGTCACCCCGAACTTGCCCGAGATCTCGACGACCGCCACGCTGGCCTTCACGTTAAGTTCGCCGCTGACGGCGACGCCGACCGTGCCGGCCACCTCAGAAGTGAAGCTCGATTTGGCCACATGCGAAGTGCCGTTGTAGTTGGCCTGACTGGCCCCTACACCTCTGTGGTAGTCCTTGTTCTTGCTCGTGGGGTAGTAGTACCAGCCCTGGTCGCAGCCCGGCCTGTCAGGCGAGTTCGCCGGGTGGTTGGCGGCGTCGGACGGTGCAGGCGCAGTGGTGTCCGGAGCGTCTTCGGCGAGGTCCGACTCTTCAGGCTGGTCAGGTGGGGCGGTGGCAGTGGTCTCGGTCGCGGTGGGGGTGGTGTCGTCCGCGAAGGCGGGGCCAGTGCCCGCCAAGATGGCCACCGCGAGAGCGGGGGCAAGCAGAACCTTCATGGATGTGCGCATGACATTGCTCCTTGGTCAAGGGAGTGGCGTCGCGTGCGATCGATTGCCCCTTTGGCAACTGACGAGATCATGTCAGTGGGGCAAGGCGGACGACCAGCTTCCTCTGGGTTTTCTGAGCAAGACATGAGGTCGGCTCGCGAAAATCTGCCAATTCCCACGGAAGATTTCAAGTCCAGTGAGACGGTCGTGACGCTATGAGTGAGGCGCCCCGAGGTTCTCGGACAGCGGTCCCCATAGGATTGAAGTCCAGAACGGTGGAGAGAGCACGTGGCACAGAAGCGTAGGAAGTTCAGT